>CAIMWF010000077.1 GCA_903845055.1 uncultured Bacteroidales bacterium
CTGAGCCATTTCCTGCATAAGAAAAACAGCAGGGCGCTTCCTTAGACCCGGCCGGTTATGGAAGTGATATTTTAAATCACGATCATTTTATAAATAAAAGTTTATAATTTTATGCGGACGAACATACCTCCGCAAACGATGATCAGAAAACTCCTGTCGGTCATTTTTATGATCACCCTGTTTTGTTCCGACGGCAAAGCCTGGGTATACCCTGAACACCGCGATATTTTTTTGATTGCCATCCAGAAACTGGATTCAAACCACCGGGCGATCCTGCAGCAGTTATGGACGATGGCAAGAAAAGGATATGAAAACAGGCTAACCACACCGGTTGCCGACGCAACCCAGAATGAACGCCCTGCATTGCTTGACTATGCTGCCTGGCCGGCCATAGCGGGCGACCATTCAACCTCCGCGCAGGATATGCTGTATAACATCCTGCATACGGATTGGATTCTCAATGTTGCGGATATTGCAGCCAGGCTTAAAAACGGCCTTGCCGCCTCCACGACTAAAAGCGAGCGCGCCAACAAGATGCGCGATGCGGATATGCGGCTGCTGCGCGCCGATCCCGGGTATGTGACCCGGGCGGGGGCCAACAATGTTCATTTCCTGCTCGCCCGGCCGGATGTGAATACAACCGCAGCAATCTATTTTGAGGATTGCATGAAGGAAGGAGCCGAGCCAAACGTCATCGGCACCTACAAATGGTTTCACATGAGTGCGCTTTACAAAGCCCGGCGGTTATCATCGGAACATTCGGGACCCGAACAGCGCTCAGCGCTGGCCCTTGCCGCACTGGCTGATGAGGCATTTGCACTCCATTTCCTGGAAGACGGGTTTGCTTCAGGTCATGTTGCCGGCATCTGGGGGAATGCAGCGTTACGGAAGGGAACCCATGATTATTACAATGAAAACGGGCTTGAAGTCACCACCTGGAAGGGTGAACGAATGGTCTTAACGGGCGATGCCTATCTCAGGCCGGCCGATGCCGAAAGGGCTGCCGAATCGGTTTTAATGAGCCTGGTCCAGATCCTCGATGCATCGGTGCAACCGGCAGCCCTTTCCCCTTACAACGATCAGCCCGTGGCTTTTGTCCCCGATACCCTGGACATTGCAAATGCATTGAAAATGCCCGCACGGCCAATCGATCCCGCATTCAGGGACCTGTGCTATGACATCCTGATCACTACGCCGGTCCCCGGGTTGGCCACCGGGCTTGGTGAGATACCGAGATTCAGGTCGGAGATCGGGCCATTTATCGGTATCGCTCCGGCTGCAAGGGTTTCGGGCATATCAGGAGGATTTGGCATGGACCAGAAAACCATGGGCATGGTCCCCGGCCTGGAGATCGGGGTGCACCTGGGCCTTGGCATGGACGGGGTGATGAACGAATCGGGCGACGGACTCATCTTCCTCGACCTTGGCTGGCGCCTCGACGGGGCCTCGACCACCAAGATCGAGCGGGACCCGGCCTACAACCAGTTTGGGTCGATCCTGTCGGCAATTCCGAGCAGGGATGCTTTCTATGGCCGGATCCGCATGCCTTACTATGTCATTCCGGGCGACCTTATCATCCTGGGCCCCCTGCTGCTAATCGTTTCCCCAAAATCGCTTAACAATGTTGTCGCAACTGCCGGGCAGGGAGGCCTCATTCCATGGCAGCGCGTCATGCGAACATCCATCGGCAGGTTCCAGTTCATCCTCGGCAGGGAGGTCGGGATCTGTTTTTACGGATCGGCCCAGGGGGCTGATTCCTTCCTCGTTCCCGATGCCGCCAAGGGATCCGGATCGCTGACTTTGCTGTCGATGCATTCGACCCATATTGATTTTCCCTTCCTGGAATACCGCCCTATGAGAACCTTTTCGCGCCGGCAAAGCGCCAGCATCGTGATCCAACTCAACGCAGGGATGGACATTCCCGGCAAGGTCAGGATGATCGATCCTCCCAATGCCGATCCGAAACCCCTCAAAACCGTCTGGTTCTTCGGGGTAAGGCTTGCCTTCGACTGGCGTTACTACTATGCAAAGAAAAAAAACACCTGAAACCCTCCGGGGTATAATTTGCACGAAATAAAAATCTGATTTATATTTACAAGAAAAAAAAACATGAAAAAAAAATTACTTGCATTGATATTGATCCTGGGATCAGGATTTTATACAAGTTATGCGCAGCAACCGGTCGCCGGACCCCGTATGATCCATGTGGAGGGAGGCTCCTTCATGATGGGTAACAATACAGGGAGTGGTGATGAAAAACCTGCTCACAAAGTAACCCTGAACAGCTTTTACCTTGGGCAGTTTGAAGTCACTTTTGGTGATTTTAAGAAATTCGTGGATGCCACAGGCTATAAAACGGATGCCGAACAGCCCGATACCTTCAGGTTAAAGCACGGGCTTCCCCCGAGGGGAATCAATAACGGAACCTGGAACACCACCATGACAGGGAAACCCCTTCCCCTGCTCGATTCGCTGACCCCTGTCGGTAATCTCAGCTGGAATGATGCCGTGGCATACTGCAACTGGATAGGCAAGGTGACCGGTAAACAATTCAGGCTCCCCACCGAAGCCGAATGGGAATATGCTGCAAAAGGAGGGGCCAAAAGCAAGGGATATAAATTCGTTGGCGGGAATAACCTGGACGAGGTTGCCTGGTACCTGTCAAACTCCGGCAGGAGATCGCACACCATTGGCAAAAAAATGGCCAACGAACTTGAAATATACGATATGGCTGGCAACAACCGGGAATGGTGTTCCGACTGGTACGGGAATACCTATTACAAAACCAGCCCTGAAGAAAACCCTGCCGGTCCTCCGAGGGGTTCACACCGTGTTTTGCGCGGAGGTTCCTGGGGCAGCGAAGCAGGCCGAATGCGGATTTCCTACAGGAATAACGAATTTCCATACAACAGCGCGCTCGATTTTGGGTTCAGGGTAGCCATCTCCGGGGAGCCCTATGTCAAAAAGGTTGAGCCCAAACAGCAGGTTGACCTGATGAAAGACCTGGATACCAAGGGATTTATTGATATCTACGGGATTAATTTCGATATCGGCAAATGGGCGGTAAAACCTGAAAGTTTCCCTGTAATTGAGCAGATTACCACCTACCTGAAGGATCATCCGCAGGTGAAGATCATGATCGAAGGGCATACGGATAACACCGGGAAGGATGCAGCCAACATGACCCTTTCAGACAAAAGGTCACAAAGCATCAAGGCAGAGATAGTCAAACGTGGCATCGATGCCGGCAGGATGGAGACCAAAGGATATGGCGCTTCAAAACCCATTGCCGACAATAAAACAGCCGCCGGCAGGACACAAAACCGCAGGGTCACCATTAAAAAATTGTGATTTTTCGTTTTTGCCTGTTGCCTTTTTCCATTGCTACAGGCATAAACTTCAAACTTCAGAATTCGTAGATCAATATTCTCTGTTTAAATAAAAAGGCTGTCTCAAAAGTTTTGAGACAGCCTTTTTCAGTTTAGTCACCAATGATGGAGACCGACTGTCTATGGTATTACGAGTTTTTTAACCGCAGTATGTTGTCCGTCGCCAATGTTGACCAGGTAGGTCCCTGGTTTCAGGCCGGGGCTGATCGCTTCGGTAGTCGTGTTGCCCATCACCTGCTCTTCCACCAGCCTGCCGCTGAGGTCGTAAATGCTGATCGTTCCATGTCCGGCACCGGCATGGTGATCAATGTTCAGCAGACCTCCATAACAGGGGTTGGGATACAGCCTGAAACCAGGAAAAGGAATCATCCCGTTCATCCCGGCAGCATTGGTGAGGAAAGCGTCGAGCGCCTTCGTAGGCTGCCCGTTTGCACCCCAGCAGCTTAACTGGTACCCGCTCCAGCTTTTCGCCCCTTCAGGTTCCCAGTAGAGCACTCCCAGTCCCTTATTTCCCGGCACTGCCCTCACCTTGTCGAGGACTGCCACCAGCATGTTGTAACTGTTCTGAACCTGGGTGTAGTCACCCCCGACCTCTACTACCATCACCTCTTTACTGTAACGGGAGACCATATCGTTCATGTTGTTCCCAAGGTCGTTGATGGTCAGTGAATAATCGGTGCCGAGCCAGTAGGGATAGTAAGATAACCCTATGATGTCATACCTGACCCCCCGGGTGCGGGCATTGTCGAAAAAGGTCCGGAAACGGGCATTGTCATTCCCCTGGTCGAGGTGGATCACCACTTTGATGGCACTGTCGACGGCTTTAGCGGCATCGTAGCCTTTGTTGAGCAGCTGGCCGAGCTGGTTCCAGTTCGCAGAGCTGCCATCCGGCCAAAGCATTCCCCCCGGGATTTCGTTCCCAACCTGTACCCATGCGGGAACCACCCCGCTTTTCTTCAGGGTGTCGAGTACCTCAAAGGTATGGTTGTAAACATCTGTGAGCAGCTGTGAAAAGGAATGGGTTGCCCAGGTGGCGGGTTTGTTCTGCTTCCCCGGGTCGGCCCATGAATCGCTGTAGTGGAAATCGATCATGACCCGCATTCCCATATCTTTTGCCCGCAACGCCATCGTAACCACCTCGTTTTTACTGCAATGGCCGTTGACCTTATCCGACGAGGGATTGACCCATACCCTTAGTCTTACGGTGTTGATCCCATGGTCCTTCAGGATCTTCAGGCAGTTTTGTTCCGTCCCGGTGCTGTCATAAAATTTGTAGCCGGTTGCTTCCATCTGGGCAAGCCAGCCAATGTCGGCACCCTTGACGAACTGGGCATGAACCCTGTTCATGCCCGGAACGCAAACAAGGAAGAGTGCCATTAAGATCAGACTCTGAAAAACAAATTGACGAGGGGATTTATGCATGGCATCAGTTTTTATTCAGCACAAAGTTAGCAGGAAAAGTTATTCACCCGGAGGCCTTACCATTTCAAACGGCAGGGGGTTTTTATCTCCTGCGGCCCTCCTTGCCACCTGACGGTTTCGCGCTTCCGCCGGCCGGTCGGGAAACAGGTTGGGCAGCAGGTGCCGTACGCTGAACGTTGGTCCTGTTGTTGGTATTCTGGGTACCCCGTTCACGGGCCTGGCTTTGCCGCTCCATCTCCTGGCGGTTAAAGCCGCTCCGTTCCTGCGGCTTCGGCTGGGGAGCCCTTTCCTCCACCTTTACCGGCGGCTTCGCCGTTCTCTCCTGTTGCACCGGCTGGGCTGTTTCCCAGGTACGGCCGTTGTGCTGCTGCCAGTTACCGTTATCCTTACGGTATACATCACCTTTCTTGTCGGTATAGACATTGTTCCTGTTTTCTCCGGTGCGATCAGCCGGTTTGGCATCCCTTGTCGCAGGTTGCGCTCCGGGCTGTGTACCAGGGCGCGGGCTCGGTTTGACCCCATCGGTCCTGGTACCGGGACGGATATTTTCGTTGGTGCCGGTTGGCCTGGTTCCCGGGCGGGTATTATCGCCGGGGGTCACCGGCCTGGCTCCCGGGCGGGTGTTCCCCGCGGTTGGGCGAACCGGGTGCGCACTACCATCGGAACGCTGGTTATAAATATTGGTCCTGCTGTTGTTTATGTTGACGGCATTGCGGCCGCCGCGGTATTCGGGTTGTCTTGCGCCATAATAATGGTCATAGGGAGGGTGGTAGGGCGGGCGGTACATGGGAGGCCCCCACCATCCGCCATGGTGCCATCCCGGACCATAACCGTAATGGAACCATCCATAGGACATTGAGTATCCCATGCTCCAGCCAAACCAGGGGTTGTAATTCATGCAGAAACCATAGGTTCTCGGGCGGGGATAGTAGTAGGTTCCGTAAAACGGGTGGTAATACCAGCCTGTTCCGTAGACAACCGTAGGACCATAAACGTAGGAGCCCGTATAGCCGGGGGTATACCCTATGTAAACCACATCAGGCTGAACGTCATAGATATAAACGTATTTAACATTATAGGAGGGATCATCGGGAGGGATATTCTGAATCTCGTCTGGGAGTGCCGTGGCGACCTGCCAGGGACCGGTCGGGGAATACCCGATGAACCACACTGCATTGTCACAAACATAATAGGTATTGTTGTACAGCAGGACAGTGCTCGCGGTATTCATGCCGCGCGCGAGTTCTGTTCCCCTGATCCGTTCAAATTTCGGATCACCGTCATATTGCACATCACATTTGGCCGATTTACGGTCAACTGCTGCCGTTTGCGGGATCTGGGCGTCCATGACTGCATCTTTTGCCGCATCGGTTCCGGCAATGCTTGCCAGGACGACATCCTTTTCCGACCCCTCGGGGATCCTTGCAAAATCGCCCGGGAGGTTGTCCGAATCGATAAAAGACCAGGGTCCGGCGAGGGCGGCCGAGCGGTACCACCTGCCCGATATCAGCACATAATACTGGTTATCGTCGATGGTCATGAATATGTTGTCGTCAGTATTGGTCACATAAAGGAGCTGTGTACCCTGGATCGGCGCATATTTCGGATCCCCCTGCGTTTGGATCAGTTCAGCGGGCCTGGTGCGGACAATAATATTCGCGACCCGGTCCGACTTGTTTTTATCCGTATTCGGCGAGCTCAGGTCGGTGTTGTCGTTCTGTTTCTGCAACTCTCCAAAATAGGCCGCTACCACTGATGACGGCTTGCGCACATTGGTCCAGGCCGATTTTACCGGGTCGGCCGACCGGTACCAGTAACCGGAACCATTGAGGTAGTAATTCCGCTCCTGCTTGTCATACAGGACAAGGAACGGGGTGTTGACCGCGCGTTTCAGCCCGGCATTTTCAATCTCCCTGAATGACGGATCACCGTCGAAGGAGACCAGGACCGAGTTCTGTTTTGAATAGATTATCTCAGGGGGTTTGTTGTTGAAATCGGCAGATTTCCTTGCAGAAGCCTGGTTCAGCGCCAGGGTTGATTTCAACTCATCAAGTGAAAATTCCATATTCCAGCTTGTTGCTTCATCTTCCAGCATTTTGGTAAACCTCTCGACTTTACCCTGAGGGAGGGTATCTATGCCCGGGAACCTCAGGTTCAGTATATTGACGTCAAAGACTGAACACAACCCGGTTACACGGTCGGTATTGAACCTCGAATCGGTCCATACGGCCCCGAACATCGGGGTTGTACCCGAGGCGGGGGTGATGGAAATGGCCGCCCGGGAATAGAGGTGATCGCCTATCATGGAATCGGGCTGCGGCTGGTACATGATCACCGTGGAGGTGGCTGTTGTAATTTCCTTTGGCCAGGTTTCCTGGGCAGCCAGGATGACCGGGAATAAAAGGATGACGGAGGTGAGAATTCCCTGGAAAGTCTTCAGGGCAGATGCATAAGTCTTCATGTCAATGAGTATAAATGAATATGTTTCAATGACGGAAATCATAACAACTTTGGTGCCATAATTTGAAAAAAAAACGAGGCTGCCCCGGGAAAGGAGACAGCCTCTAACCAAACACAAACACTTATGAGAAAAGTAAGTGCTGCATTTTTATTTATTTACCAGTACCTTCTTCACCACCTTATGTTCGCTGTTGAGGAACACAACCGAGTAGATGCCGTTGGCAATGGGACGCAGGTCAACCTGCTTTTCGAAGGTGCCGTTCACCAGCACATCGCCGAGTTCGTAGATCTTCGCTCCAAGCTGGTTGTAGATCTCGATCGTGAAGGTTTCCTGCACCGGGCTGGCAATGGTCATCGTGAACCGCCCGTCGTTGGGCACCGGGAATACGTTGAAACTGCTCCCGTTAAGTTCCTGCTGGCCGGTCATCACCACCCAAACTTTGTTCGAAAGCGGTGAAGAACATCCGTTGACCGTTACAACAACCCAGTAGTAACCCGTGTTGTGGGTCACCGTGTAGGTCTGGCCCGTGGCGCCTGCGATGGCATTGCCTTCGTAGTACCACTGGTTGCCCGTGGAGGCGCTGCTGGTAAGCACCGCGCCGTTGGCGGTCACCACCGGGGCTGCCGGCAGGGCATTGATCGTAACGTTGAGGCTCGAAACCGTTCCGTCGCCGCAGGTGTTCGTTCCCTTCACGCTCACCGCACCTGTTCCGGCGGTGGCACCATAGGAAACAACGATGGTCCTGGTGGTACCGCCCGAGGTGATGGTGGCACCGGCAGGTACCGTCCATACATAGGAGGTGGCACTGGCAATCGTGGAAACGCTGTAGGTTACACCGGTTGATCCGGCACATACCGAAGCTGGACCCGTAATGGTTCCGGCGGCGGCTGGCAGCGGGTTGACCGTTACCGCGAAGGCGGGTGATGCCGTACCATTGCCGCAGCTGTTTGTTCCTGAAACGGTGATGTTCCCCGAAACGGCACTGGTGGCAAAGTTAACCGTGATGCTCTTGGTTCCCGCACCGGTGGCGATGGTTGCGCCGGCTGGCAGGGTCCAGGTATAGGAGGAGGCATTCAGGACTTCAGCACATGAATAGGCTACGCCGTTCGTTCCCGCGCAAAGCGTTGCAGTCCCGGTAATGGAACCGGCAGCGTTGGGCATCGGGTTGACGAACAGGTTGTAGACTGTGGCGGTGGGAGCGGTACACAAGGTGCCGTTGACATAATTGACACTCACCCACTGTGCTCCTACGCCGGTCCATGTTACGTTGATGGCGCTGGTGCCCTGGCCCGAAACAATCGTTCCGCCCGTGGATACCGTCCATACATAACTGGTCATTCCGCCTTCGGTATAGTACATGTTCCCGGTTGAACCTACACACGGGGCGTTGTTGCTGCCGATGGTCGGTACCGGGGTGGGATTAACCGTTACGCTGTTGGAGGTCGCAGTCACTGCAGAGCAACCATTCGCGTTGGCATAGTTTACGCTGACCGTTTGCGCACCCGATCCATTCCAGGTGATGGTCACGGTATTGCTGGTGGCAGTTCCGCCTGCGGTAACCGTACCCCCGGCTGAAACAGTCCATACATAGTTGGTCATACCAGCCTGGGTGGTGTAAACAACACCGGCTGTTCCCTGGCAAAGGGAAGCCGTTCCCGTAATGGTCGGCGTGGGCAGGGCGTTAACCGTAACAGCATATGAAGCAGGTGCTGCAGCGGTGCAACCATTGGAATTGGTGTAGCTTGCGGTAACTGTTTTAGCACCGATCGTTGACCAGGTAACCGTAATTGCGCTGGTCGTGGCACCGGCTGTGATTAAACCACCAGCCGATACAGTCCAGGTGTAACCGGTCATCCCGGCCTGGGTCGTATACACATTCGTGGTAGAGTTTACACAGGGCGAAGCAGGTCCGGTTATCACTGGTACCGGCAGTGCATTTACAGTCACGGCATAGGTTGATGCGGTACCTGTCATGCAAACTCCGACTCCGGCAACGGTGATGTTCCCCGAAGTGGCACCAAACGTAACGGTAATGGTATTTGTCCCGGTACCTGCGGTAATGGTTGCCCCGGTGGGCAGGGTCCAG
>CAIMWF010000078.1 GCA_903845055.1 uncultured Bacteroidales bacterium
GAGAAAGCTGTATTGCTGGTGAAGAACAGCTACCTGAAAAACATGAAGCAATACATCGAGTCGGACAAGAAACTCGATGAAATGATCGTTCCCGCTTCGATCGGTTTGGATAACCAGATGCTGAACGGCCTTACAGCGAAATTAACCGAACTCTATATGAAGCGGTCGGAAAGCGCGATCTACTCAAAAGAGAAGAGCCCCAACATGATCTCAATCGACAACCAGATCGAGACCACTAAAAAGGCCCTGTATGAAAACACCTGCAATGCCCTGACCACGAATGAGACCATGATCAGTGAAGTCGCGAAGAGAATGGCTACCGTGATGGGGCTCATCGAGAAACTCCCCGAAACTCAGCGGGTACTCTTCGGGATCGAACGCAAATTCAAACTGATCGATGCCTCCTATACCTACCTGCTTCAGAAACGGTCGGAGGCGCTCATCACCCGCGCGGCCAACACCTCCGACAACGAGATCATCGACCAGGCACCCAACGCAGGGGTTACCCGCGTCTTTCCCAACAAGAGCCAGAACAACATCATTGCGCTGTTGCTTGGAATCATGCTGCCACTCCTCTATATCTTCGGAAAAGGGTATTTCAACAAAACGATCCTGACCCGCGAGGACATCGAGAAGATGACCCAGCTGCCCTTCATGGGTAACCTGCTTCACAGCCAGAAGGGGAGCAGGGTGGTGATCGACTCACCGAACTCGACCAGCACCGAGGCTTTCCGAACTGTGCGAACCAATATCAACTATCTCCTGCAGCGCAAGGAGCGGCAAACCATCCTCATCACCTCCGACATGGTGGGGGCCGGCAAAACCTTTGTCTCGGTAAACCTGGCCTCGATTTTCGCCCTCTACGGCAAAAAGACCCTCCTCATGGGGTTCGACCTCCGCAAACCCAGGATTTTCGAGGATTTCAACCTCACCAACGACGTTGGGATCAGTTCATACCTGGGCAACAGGAACAGCCTCGCCGAGGTGATCAAACCTTCGGGAGTCGAAAATCTCGACATCATCATGGCCGGACCCGTTCCTCCCAACCCCGCCGAACTGATTGCCTCCGAAAAATGCGCGGAATTGTTCGCCAAACTGAAGGAGATATACGAATACATCATCATCGACACCCCGCCGGTGGCCCTGGTTACCGATGCCATCCTGCTGATGAAGCATTCCGATGCCAACCTCTTCGTCGTGCGCCAGGGAGTCACCCACAAGAAGATCTTCGCCTCGGTGATCCGCGACATGGAGCTGCATGAAACCCCTCACCTGGCCATCGTGCTGAACGATTTCGACCTGGCGCAGGGCACCTACGGCTACGGCTACGGGTATGGTTACGGGTACGGGTACGGCTACGGTTATGGCTATGGCTACGGCTACTATTCCGATGATCACGAAAAGCTCGTGAAAAAATCAGTTCTTGCAAGGATTTTTTCAAAACCTGAGCGGAAGAAAAGACGGAAGAGGAAGGTTTAGCCCCCCACCCGGCCTCCCCCAAGGGGGAGGAGAGAGATTTGTTAGTAATTGTTTTCCCGTAATTGCATGTAGGCTTTGGGGTGAAGGCAAGCGGGGCAGTTTTCAAGGGCTTTTTCCGATTCGTACACGTAGCCGCAGTTGAGGCATTTCCACCACACTTTCCCCTCTTTGATGAAGACTTTGTCTTCGGAAATGTTTTGCAGGAGTTTTAAATAGCGACGTTCGTGTTCCATTTCCACTTTGGTGATCATTTTAAAGGCGGTGGCTACCTCGGAAAATCCTTCCTCCCTGGCTGTTTCGGCAAAATGCGGGTACAACTCGTCCCACTCTTCGTGTTCTCCTTCGGCGGCAGCTTTCAGGTTTTCTTTTGTGGTTCCGATAACTCCTGAGGGGTAGGATGCCGTAATGCCGGTCATTCCTCCCTCCAGGAATTTAAAGAAACGCTTGGCATGCTC
>CAIMWF010000079.1 GCA_903845055.1 uncultured Bacteroidales bacterium
ACGGCATAGGTTGATGCGGTACCTGTCATGCAAACTCCGACTCCGGCAACGGTGATGTTCCCCGAAGTGGCACCAAACGTAACGGTAATGGTATTTGTCCCGGTACCTGCGGTAATGGTTGCCCCGGTGGGCAGGGTCCAGGTATAGCTTACGGCATTGGTGATTGATCCTACGGTGTATACATTCCCGGTGGAGTTGGCACAAACCGAGGCGGGGCCTGTGATGGCACCTGCATTGGCAACAGCCGGGCAGCCTGTAAGGAAAGTCATATCGTTGCCGTTGGTGGTTCCGGCGGAATTGACACCGCGTACCCTGTAATGGTAGGTTGTGGCAGTGGTCAGACCGGTCAGAACAGCACTTACGTTGGTTGTGGCAGTTCCGGTAACTGTCGGAGGAACTGCATTAACCGTGGTGCCATAGGCTACCGTAAGCCCGTAATCGAAGAACACGGTGGTGGAGGTGTTGTTGGCATTGACAGTCCCGTTCACCGTGGCGCCGCTAGTGGTAATGGCAGTCGCAGCCGTGGTAATAACCGTGGGTGCGATGGCTGCCGTTGTGAAGGTAAGGTCAGCACCATTGGTCGTACCCCCGGCGTTAACACCGTTGATCCGGAAATGATACAGGGTATTCGGAGTAAGGCCGATGATGTTTGCGAGGGAAGCGGTAACCGTGCTCCCGGTGATCGTTAAGGGGACACCTGCTACATTGTTCCCGTATGCAACTGTTAATCCGTAATCGAAAGAAACCGTCGAAGAGGTCCCATTCGCATTAACGGTACCGTTGAGTGTTGCCGTTGTTCCGGTGACCGCGGTGGCAGGGGTGGTGACAACTGCAGGAGGAGTGATGAGTGTTGTAAAGGTAAGGTCGCTCCCATTGACAATTACACTCCCGGAGGTTCCTGTCGCCCTGAAATGATAAAGCGTACCAGGCAATAAACCGGTAACAGCGCCCGTAAAGGGTGTCACACTCAGTCCGGTTATTGAAGCAGGGGAACCTGCCACGGAGTTGCCGTAGGCCGTAGTGAGACCATAATCATATCCTGAGATTACGGTGGCGCCCCCTGCATTGACCGTTCCATTGAGGGTTGCAGAGGAACTTGTTACCAGGCTGGCTGCGATACTGATAACCGCAGGATTTGCGGAAAACTGGAAGGCTCCCGGGTCGGGGGGATTGGTGCGGAATGTCCCGTTATAGTCGGCAGGAACAGCGGCCAGGTATGTACCGAGATGACCTAAAGCCGCATTGGTAGGTAATAGATTTGTCGGGGCCGTAAAAACTGGGTCAACCGATACGGAATTTGCATCCTGGGCCGTCGCTGTTTTCCATGCGGCCAGTGTGGCCTGGTTCGATCCTAAATACCCCAGAACACCATATGTTCCGTATGGCCAGTAATCGTTGTTGTTAATGGTTCCGAAGGTTGTCCCGGCAACCGCATAGATACAAAATGATTGTGTACCGGCCATACCGGTAAGACCGGATGCAAGGATGTTGTCGCGGATATCCAGGCCGGTAACCGATGAGGAATAGATGAGAATACAGGCATCTAGGGTTCCGGTGGTTCCTGAATTAAACTGTGTGCCGGTCATGTTGACCGAATTGTGGTAGATCATATGACCCGTACCGGCATAAATCCATATGCCGAAAGGATTGTACATATAGGAAGAGACCGAATAATTAATGGTGGTAATATTATAGATCACGTTATTGATGATCTGTGCATTGGCAAATGTTCCACCATAGCCGATAGTTATGCCATAGGCGCCCCATCCACCCGTTGCATTGCTTGCGATATCGTGGATTTTATTCCCTGTTACGACTGCATTCGGGTCACTGGCATAAAGGTTGATCCCTGCCAGGTTCAGTGAACCTGTGCTGATGATATTGAACACTTCATTTCCTGAAACAAGGGGGGCATTAGCACCACTCAGGTAAATGCCATAATAACCGATGGATGTTGCCGGAGTCGCCGATCCGATAACGTTGTTTTTAATTACCAGGTTATCGTCCATGCCTGCCACAGATGCATAGCAGTAAATTCCATAATAGGCATTTGTAATCGAGTTGTTCTGGATGGTGAGGTTGTCGTTATCATCCCCGGATGTCCCGATGGCCCCGGAACTTCCGGCAAAAATGGCATAGGAGGAAGAAGCACCATTAAAACCACAGGAGACATTACAGTTTTTTATGGTAAGGTAAGAGCTGCCAAGACCGGTACCGTTGCTCCCGATCCAAATGGCGGCGGTTGTTCCGGAAGCTGTGGTATTTGTAATGGTGAGGCTTCTGTCGGTACCTCCGTTGTTCGAACCATCAATCGTTATGTATTTACACCCATTCAGCATAAAGATTCCTGTGCCGGAAGCTCCCGTGATGGTCGAGATTACGCCTGCTTTTGGTTTGAATTTAACTGTATTGACAGCACTCGCTCCGACATAGGCGTTGATCACAAGCGGGTAAGTTTCGCCTGACGAATAAGTGGCATCCCACAATTCAAAAGTTACGGGGCCGATCACCTCTTTAAGGTTCAGGTCGGCAACGGCAGCCGTGATGGTCGGGTAGACCTGCCCCACCCCAACAGGGTAGACCCCTGATAAAGTGCCAACAATGGTATAGGCATAAGGGGTTGTCGGCGGACTTGCTGAAGCCGGGGGATTGGCGGTGAATCCTACGGCACCGGGAAGGGGATTTGACCCGATATTCGGCGTGGTCACCAGGTCCTGGGCAACGATATAGTAGGAAACCACATCGTTCAGGACAACCCCTGCACCAAAGGTAAAGGTATAGGTGCTGCCGCTGACCCATGTCCCGGCAACACTGTTCCAAATACCACTGTTGATTTTCCAGTAGAGCCTGGGCAGCCCGGTACCCGATGTCGGGACACCTGTGGCATCGGTTATGGTGGTGGTCAGAACCCTTGCACTCGTGGATGAGGTATTAACAAAGGGGCTGAAGGAGATGTTGGGAGGGGTAAGGTCAAGAATCAGTCCGCCAAATTCATCCGCACCGATGTCGGGTGCTCCTGCGGGAGAAACAATGTTGTTGGGATACCCGGAATTCGGGTACCGCGGGTTGCCATCGAAATCGGTTGTTACCGCAACAGGCGCGGCTACCGTTGCCCCGCCGCTTTCGCACTGTGTTGCAACCGTTGTCATGACATGCAGATCGTACGGGGAGGTGGTTATATTTACAAACGGTGGATTTTCCGTTACTGCTGAAGCGTCCCTTGGGGACACCCTGTTTTTATAGGCTGCCAGGGTCTGGTCGGAGTTCGTGCCGTCGTAAAAGACCAGGTTACTTGCCCCCGGGGTTCCGGCCCAGAAGTCGTTGTTATTGGAGGTGCCGATATAGGTGGCCAGGGAAACACTGCTCCGCTGGTAGGCAACCGATCGACCAGTCCCTACGGGGGTGGAATTGTTTACCACGATGTTGTTACGGAGTTCAACGGTGGGTGTTACGGAGGCGTAAATACCGGTTACGCTGAAAGGAGTCCCTGTGGAGGTAGCATTCAGGTAAATGGTATTGTTATAGGCTCCAAACGCGGTCGCACCACTGACATACAACCCATATATGGTCGTGGAGGAGGTTGGGGCTTTCAACTCCCCGATAAAATTATTGTAGTAGTAGGTATTGTTGCCGCTGGCCTGGAAAATCCCGTACAGGAGCGCAGTTCCGCTCGCCATATTGATATTCTGAACCTTATTGTTATAATAATAGGCATTACCGCTACCTCCATTGTAAATACTGTAGGTAGTATAATTGGTATTGTAGATATTTGAGATTGTATTATTGTAGACATTCTTGGTCGTGCCATTATAAATACTGTAAAGCCCGTATGTAATCCCGCTCGTGTTGACGGTGATGTTATTGACCGTATTATTGTATTCATTGCATACATTTCCAGTGCCGGCATTGTAGAACAGGTAGGTTGTTGCCGACCCCAGGGCCGACTGGATACGGGTATTGTTTGAAACCGTATTGTTATATACGTTTGTAGTGCCTGCCGTTGTGGGAGAAGAGGTGAAATAGGAGTAGTAAATACTGCCTGTTGAAGTGGCGGATACCGACCCAATCGTATTATTGGAAACATTGTTTCCGTAATAGTTGGCAGTTACACCACCCGTGCTTATATAGAGGAAATATACTGTCCCGCTGGAATGGTTCGGGAGGGTGTTGTTAATGATGCTGTTGTTATAATAGTTGACAGTGTTGGTGGTTCCGCCGGAACCCATCCCTGAATTGTAAATAGCATAGAAGGCCCCGCTGGTGCCTGTATAATTCAGGCTGATGGTATTGTTGTATACATCCACATTGGAGTTTGTCCCGGTTAACAGGTACATTACATAGCAGGAACCCGATCCTAAAGGAACCGTTCCTGTAAACGTATTGTTGGCCAGCTTAATCCCGTTCTGGTAATAAACATACATTCCATACGTCGAGGTCGCAGACCCCCCGTTTGCAAGCCCGTTGAACGTGTTTGCTCCATCCTTGCCAACTTCATTCCCCTGGTCATAAAAGCTATAAGGTGCCACGTCGGCAAACCCATTTAAATAAATGCCGTTGTAACAGTTGTTGAAAGTCAGGCTGTAAAACTTGTTATTTGAATTTGTGCCGGTGACTGCCGTTACAGTTAGTACAGTGCCGGGTGCGGTATAGGCATAGTTGTTGGAATAGATGCCATAACCTGCAACATTTCCGCTCAGGGTGATGGTGCAATTTTTAATGGTATTGTTCTGGGCACCGTCGGTTGCCGAAGCTTTCAATATTGCGAACCCCCATTCCATCTGTTGGGCGGCGGTGGTATTGGCTGCGTTCTCCTGGACACTGACCCCGTCGAAGGTGATATAGTCACCCCCGCCGATGCAGAAGATATAGTCGTAATTCCCGGCACCCGGCGTGGCGGCAGTGATCAGCGGGTTGGCCCCGGATCCGTTCTTTTTGAATACAACCGGGTTTGCCAGGGTACCTGTTGCCGTAATCAGCCCGGAATTCAGGGCGGGGAATGTTTCAGTATAGCCCGCGGCAATGTTAAATGTAACACCTCCTGGGCCAACTCCACTGGCATTCAGGGCGGTAATGGCCGCTGCGACGGTAGCATAATCCCCGGGGATTGTTTTAACCCCGCTGATCTGGCCAAAACTTAACAGGCTGAACATGAATGCAGCCATGGTCAACAGTACATTTTTTTTCATACTTGATTTTTTTGTGATTGGTCTGTTTGTTTCTGGTCTTCCGATGTTGCGATGATTGATTTCAGGATGTTGGTTTGCAACTCCTGTTTCTTTATTTGTTTCCTTATCTTTTCCAGCAACTGTTCGTGGGTTGCGGCTGGTTGTTTGAGATCGGGGATCTTCTTGCTCATCTGGGTGGAAAAAAGATATCGCAAAAATAACGTGACGGGTGTTGGGATCATAATTTAACCCCTATACAAAATCAAAACCAGGCATTTCAATTCCCTGAACAAAATCAATACGTGGTTTGCAAAGAATTAATACACTGATAATTGAAGTTATCACCAGGGTTTCTGTCCTGTATGGGATTCATGAGGCAGATGAAATCAGCCGGTGAAATGATCCCCCCGGGTTTTCTGTATTTGAAGGAAAATGTGTATTATACCTGTGAAAGGAAGGTGACCAGGTTTACCTGGGAATTTGCAAGTCCAAGTTTTTTCCTGAGGCGGTAGCGGGCAACATCCAGGGAAGCGGGCCTCTGACCTGACAGTTCACATATTTCCTTTGTCGTGAGGTTAAGCCGCAGAAGTGCACATAATTTTAATTCACTTGGAGAAAGGTCGGGAAAACGGGATAGTAACTTATCATAAAAACTGTTATGAACCTGGCGGAAACGGGTTTCGAACTCCTCCCAGATATCCGTGCTGGAATTGCGCTGCATTGAATTGACAAGACGAAGAATTTCCTGTTTCATCACCGGGTCGGTGGCACGTTGCTCAAGCTGAATAAGCCGGTTGGATATGTCAATGCTCATCTCGTTTTTTTTAATCAGGCTCATAACATTGACTGTCAACTCTTTATTCTTATACTCGATTTCGTCGGCAAGACGTTGTTTTTCCAGTAGGATATTTTTCGTTTTCACAACCTGCCTCGACCAGAACAGGGAAGTGGTAATGAGCCCGGAGATGGCGAGGATGATCAGGATTATTGCGATATAGTCCTTTTTCTGCTGTTGCATTTTCTCCTCTTTCTTGGCCTTTTCATAACTGTATTCCTGTTCAAGCAGGGTGAGCCTGGCAGAGGACTTTTCACTGTCGATGCTATCCTTTTCATTGTGCTGGATATTCGAGAATTTATACGCACTGTCTATCTGACCTGACTTCAGGTAATATTCATGTAAAATCTCGGCCGACTGAAATATCACATCACGCATGTTAAACTTGAGTCCTTCGGAATAGGCCAGCATGGCATACTGAACCTGGTGGTCCGTTTGTTTCAACATTTTATAAAAATCACAAAAGTTCAGGTAACAGATTGCCCTGTTGTAATTTGATCCTGTAACAGTATAGATATCAATCGCTTTATTGTTGTTTTTAACGAAATCGTCAAAGCGGTTTATTTTCATGTATGCTATTCCAAGATTGAGGTAATTGGTTCCAAGCCTTACCTTTTGATCAAAACGGGTGTTGATGACAATCGCCTGGTTATAATTATCGATGGCCCCGGCAATTTCTCCCCGCTCCAATAATACAATCCCGATGTTGTTCAGTACATTTCCAACCTGAATGGTATCATGCAATTCCCTGGCGAGGTTGAGTGCCTTCGAATAATAAATAAATGCTTTGCTAAAATTTTTCTGGTAATAACAGATGTTCCCGATCCCGTTAAGGGATTTAATGATTCCTTCCTTATCATTAAATTCTTCAAATAAACGCAGGGCATTAAAATAGGATTCATAGCTTTCGCTGTAGATTCCCTGGAAAATCCGTATCTGGCCCATGATCAGCCATGTTTCACCAAGTGCTTTCTTATCATCCAGGATCGTTGCCAGGTCCCTGGCCTTCATAGCCATGGACATTCCCGCTACAAATTGTGTTTTAGCCGTTTCAAGGTTGCCGATCTGAATCATGGCCTTTAGTTGGAGGGCATGATATGGAGTGCTCCCGGCTAGTGAATCGGCAAGTTTAGCGTAAGCAAAAGCCTGGTCAGGATCTGAAGCCTTCAGCCGATCCGCAGCCTTCAGCAGAATTTCAATTTCTATTTTTAAATCTTTTGCCTGGCTCAGCATCGTTCCAATGCTATCAGGGAACCGGGAGGGGTACGAGGCAAGGACTCCCTTCAACAGGAACAAACTGAATATAAAAAAGAAAGACAGGGCTTTCATTGGCATAAAAGAAAGGATGAACAGAACAAAAATAACACTTCTTTGAGAATTTTTCGCTTTTTTAAGGGCCGAACCGGGACGATGTAAAATGCAAATGGCAAAACGGTCGCCAGACCATTTTGCCATTTGCATTCAAATTAAAATTACAGGTTCACCAGGATATGTGTTCCCGGTGATTCCCTTGATGCTATTTGCTGATGATGATCTTCTTTACCACCTGGCTGGTGCTGTTGCGGATGACAACCAGGTAGGTTCCGGCGGCGGCGGGGCGAAGGTCGATCTCCTGGTCAAAGCGGCCGGTCACGGGGATATTCTTCACCTCCCTGATCTGTACGCCCAGGCTGGTCATCACCGTAATGGTGAATACCTCTGAAGACTGGCTAACCAATGAAACCGTGAATTTACCATCGCTGGGGACAGGGTATATGTTGAAACTCCCGGCCTGCAGGTCCTGCTGACCGGTCATCACCACCCATACCTTGTTTGAAACCGGGGATGAACAGCCGCTCAGCGTTACCTCGCACGAGTAGTAACCGGTATTGTGGGTCACCGTATAGGTCTGGCCCGTAGCGCCAGCGATGGCGTTACCTTCGTAATACCATTGGTTGCCTGAAGTGGCGCTGCTGGTCAAAACATTGCCAACCGCGGTTACAACGGGTGCGGCAGGGATCGGGTGGACCACCACGGCGAAGTTCGGAGATGCCGTTCCGCTGCCGCAGGTGTTGGCGCCGACAACCGAGATGTTCCCGGAAACTGCCGTGGCGCCAAACGTAACGGTGATCATGTTGCTGTTCTGTCCGGAGGTAATCGTTGTCCCGGCAGGCAGGGTCCAGGTGTAGTTGGTGGCATTGGTAATCAAAGGCACCGTATAAACATGGTTTGCTGAACCAAGACAGACACTGGCATCGCCCGTCACCGTACCTGCCGCAGCGGGAAGCGCATTGACTGTCAGTGTGAAGTTCGGTGAGGAACTGCCGTTACCGCAAAGGTTGTTCCCGGCAACCGTAATGTTGCCTGAAGAGGCGTTGCCGGCAAAGTTCACCGTGATGGCGTTGGTGTTCGCACCCGAAGCAATCGATGCCCCGGCCGGTAAGGTCCACGCATAGGCGAGAGCACCTGAAACGGCACCTACAGAGTAGGCAATGCCCTGGGCGCCACCGCAAACGGTAGCGGTTCCCGTTATCGCACCTGCGGCAGCGGGCGTTCCGTTAACCGTGACATTCTGTACCGTCGGAGCCAGGGCCATACAGCCGTTGGCGTTCGCATAGTTGACGCTGACGGTCTGGGCACCCGTGGTGGTCCAGGTTACCTGGATTACTTCGGTTCCCTGTCCCGAGGAGATTACCCCGCCGGGGGATACGGTCCAAATATAACCGCTTTTCCCCGTTTCAGTCGTGTAGGAAATAAACCCTGAATTGGCACAAACACTGTTCTGTCCCGTGATGGTGGGCGCAGGAAGCGTATTGACGGTTACATTCAGTACGGTTGCCGAAGGTGCAAGGCATCCTGAAGCATTGGCATAGTTCACCGTCACGGTCTTGGCGCCTGTGCTGGTCCAGGTGACCGTGATGGCGCTGGTGCCCTGCCCGGCTGTGATCGTACCGCCCGCAGAGACCGTCCATACATAACCGGTCATCCCGGCCTGGGTCGAATAGGTGTTGTTGGTCCAGGATACACAGGCGGTTGCAGAACCAGTAATGGTGGGGACCGGCGATGCGTTTACCGTGACATTATAAGTCAGGGGAACTGCCGCGGAACATCCGAAGGTATTGTTGTAGTTTACACTGACAGACTGTGCACCCGGCGTATTCCAGGTAACGGTGATGGCGTTGGTCCCGGCTCCGGCGGTGATGGTACCGCCTGCGGAGATGTTCCAGGAATAACCTGACATCCCGGCTTCGGTCGTATATACATAACCGGCTGTTCCTGAGCAGGTGGTTGCCGCACCGGTGATGGTGATGACGGGGGCCACGCAGTTGGTTGCAAAGATCTGGTCGGCACCATAGGTCGTTCCGGCGGCATTCACGCCGACGCAGCGAAAATGGTAGGTGCTGTTGATGACAAGCCCGGTAAGACTGGCAAGGACGCTTGTTGCCGTCATGCCGTTAGCCGTGGCGGGAATTGCATTAACCGTACTACCATAAGCAACCGTGGGTCCGTATTGGAATGTAACCGTTGTTGGTGCATTGTTCGCGGTGACACTCCCGTTAAGGGTTGCGGTCGTGCTGCCAACCGGGTTTGCCAGGTTCGTAACCACCAGGGAAAGGATCGGGGAGGTGGTGAAGGTCATGTCGTTGCCGTTGGTGGCCCCGCCGGCGTTTACCCCTTTGGCCCTGTAATGATAGGTAGCGTATGGGAGCAAACCGGTAATGGGCGCAGAAATGTTGGTCACGATGGCCCCGGTTACGGTAAGAGGAGTTGCATTGACAAGGGTACCATAGGCGGTAGTCAAACCATATTCGAAGGTTGCCGTGGTTGATCCTCCGTTTGAATTGACGGTCCCGTTCAGGGTGGCGGTGGCGGAGGTAACTGCGGTTGCAGCGGTCGTTACGATGGCCGGAGGATCAGGAAGGGTGGTCAGCGTTTTGTCGGAGCCGTAAACGACCAGGCCTCCCGATGTTACACCGCGGGCCCTGTAATGATAGGTGGTGTTCCCTGTCAGACCTGAAATGCTGAGACTCATGTTGGCGAAGGTATTGCCCGTAACTGAACCCGGAAGGGCAGCCGTTGAGGTTCCGTAAGCCGTGGTAAGTCCCCAGTCGAAGAAGAGGTTGAAGGTGGTCCCGGCCGCATTGGCAGTTCCGTTCAGGATTGCCGCCGAATTGATCACCCCGGAGGCAACGGTGGTGGTAATGAGCGGGTTGGTTGTGAATTCATAGGCTCCCATATCGGGGGGATTGGTACGGTTAACACCATTGATGTCGGTGGGTACGGAGGTAAAGTAAGTCCCTGCGTGGGGCATGGTGGCTGTGGTCGGCAGCAGGTTGGTTGCAGATGTAAAGAGGGGGTCGACATTCAGCGAATTGGCTTCCTGCGCGGTGGCGGCCTGCCAGTTTGCCAAGGTGGCCATGTCAACACCTCCGTATGAGCCGATGTTCGGACCGATGCCATCCACAAAATAATCATTGTAATTATAGGTGCACCCGGTTACATTGGTTCCAACGAAAATCGCGTATGATTTGGCGGCCGGTGTTCCGGAGGAAGGCTGCGAGGAATTTTTCAGGATGTTATTGCGGATATCCAACAGGCTGACATTATTGGCAGTACCAATGCATGCTGAGCTAACGGCCGCGGTAGCCGACATATAATTTCCACCCAGGAAGATGCTGTTGTGATAAATATGGAGGTTCCCTCCCGACTGTACAAAGATCCCGTAAGGGTTGTAACCGGGGGATTTGATGGCATACATCACATTGTCGGATATCTCGCTTACTGTATTGGCTTCGGCACCGTAATAGATTCCAAGGGCAGCATTGCCCCCGCCATACCAATCGTGGAAGGTGTTTTTCCGGATCTTCAGGTTGGTGGAGCCACTTCCGATATAGATCCCCATGAGGGCCTGGGGATTGGTCAGGTTCCCGTTAACGGGGCCGATGATCTCATTTCCTTCAATCAGGACGCTGTCGGCATTGCTCATCTGGATGCCCCAGTAATCGACTGCATTGGCGTCAAGGTTGGACCCGATGGTGTTGTTGGTCACCTGGATATTGACAGCCTTGCCAGTGGCAATCCCAAGAATGTTAACACCGAATTTTGCACTGTTGATCGAATTGTTGTTCAGGATGATGTTACGAAATCCCGCATTACCGGTAATGTTGTACATTGCAAAACCCTGGGCATTGTATAGCCCGTCCTTATGGGCCTGCAATACGCAGTTTTTAACCGTGATGTTTGACGCTCCCACCGTGCCATTGTTGTAAAGGCCGATAGGGGCGGCAAAACCACTGCTGGCAATATTCTGAAAGGTCATGCTGCGGTCAGACCCGCCGCTGTTTGATCCGTCGAAAATCACATATTGTGTGCCATTCAGCGAGATCATGCTCCAGTAGTTCGGTGTTGCACCCAGGTAACTGGTCGAGAAGACAGGGGTGATGCCTGCGGCCGGCTTGATGGTCAGCGTGTTGGTTGCGCTGGCGCCCGGGATTTGGGGAATGACGATCGGGTATGTTTCAGCGGCATAGGCGTTATCGGTCAGTACCAGGGTTACCGGACAAGTGAGATCCTTGACGGAGATGTCGGCAACTGCTGCAGTGAGGGTGGCATACGTCTGGCCCACCCCGACATTGAACGACCCGCAGATCCCTGTTATGATTTTATATTTAAAGGGAGTCGTGGGTGCGGTTGCGGCGGCGGGCGGACTGGTGGTAAACCCGGCGGCACCTACTGCAGGGTTGGTTCCAACATTGGGGGTGGTCCAGTTGTCCTGGGCAAGCACATAATAATAAACGGAGTCGTTGAGGACGACACCGCCGCCAAAATTGAAACTGTATTGATTTGCACCAAGGGAGGTACCGGTCACATAGGTCCAGGTGCCGTTGTAGAATTTCTTCCAGGCAAGCCTGGGCAGACCGGCGCCGGTGGTGGGTACCCCGTGCATGTCGGTGATGGTGGCAATGAGCGCACGGTTGGTAAGGATGGAAGTATTCATCAGCGGCGAATAGTTGATGAAAGGTCCTGTCAGGTCGAGCGGGATGCCCCCGAACTCATCAGCCCCCATGTCGGGTGCGGTGGGAGGATAGCTTGCGTTGACCGGGTAACCTGTATTGGGATAACGCGGATCGTTGTCATAATCGGTGTTAACGTTCGGGGTTGACACGACC
>CAIMWF010000080.1 GCA_903845055.1 uncultured Bacteroidales bacterium
ACGCCGAAGCTCATCCCCTCCATGGCCCATATGATCGCCAGCGGACTTTACCCGGTGGTGATCGCCTCCAGGATCCTCGGCAAAGGGGCGCTCAAAGGCGGGATGCCCAAATACAAATATATTTCGAACCGGTTCCTCACCTGGTTCCAGAACCTGATGATCAACCAGAAACTCTCGGAATACCATTCGGGCTACAGGGCATTTTCGCGCGATGTCCTTGAAAAGGTGAACTACCAGGCAAATTCTGATGATTTCGTTTTCGACAACCAGATGCTGGCCCAGATCTTCATGGCCGGTTTCGAGATCGCCGAAATTACCTGTCCCACGAAATATTTTGAAGAGGCCTCCTCCATCAATCTCAGGCGCAGCGTTAAATACGGACTTGGCGTGCTCCGCACTTCCATGGGTTACTTCTTTCACAAAACCGGGCTGGTCTCCCTTGCCATTTACAAGACAAAATAAAATGGGAATCCACGATTTCCCGCTTGCAAACCCGGAAAAATCCTGCTCTTGAAAACAAAACAGAAAAATATGACAGGCAATGGCCACTCCTGGAGGGGCTGGCTGCCGCACCTTATCATCATTGCCTTCTCGTTTGTGTTATACTGCAATACCCTGTTTTACGACTATACGCTCGACGACCTGATCGTTATCAAGGAGAACGCTTTTACAAAAAAGGGAATCGAAGGGTTGCCCGGCATATTCAGATATGATTCCTTTACCGGGTTTTTCGGGGTGCAGAAAACGCTGGTGGCCGGCGGCCGTTACAGGCCGCTGTCGATTGCAACGTTTGCCTGTGAATACCAGCTCTTCGGAGGCTTCAACCCGATCTTCAGCCGGCTGGTGAACATCCTGCTCTATGGGTTGACCGGGGTCATGATCATGCTCCTTTTTTCAAGGTTGCCGGTTAAAAAGCCCGGGAAAGATTGGTACCTGGCCATCCCTTTCATCGCGGCGCTCCTGTTCGTTGCACATCCCGTACATACCGAGGTGGTCGCAAACATCAAAGGCAGGGACGAAATTCTTTCGCTCCTTTTTTCGCTGGTTTCACTCTGGTTTACCCTGCGCTATCTCGACAGTAAAAAGAGCCATCTCCTGCTGCTTGCCTGCGGGAGCTTTTTCCTCGGACTGCTCTCAAAGGAAAATGCCATCATGTTCCTCTTCATCATCCCGCTTACCATCTGGTTTTTCACGAAGCACCCGCTGAAGAGCTATGTATCCTGTACGCTGCTGCTGTTTTCAACCGCTCTTTTATTTATTTTTATCCGGTTCATGGTACTTGGATATCTGAATTCACCGGAATTACCCAAAGAACTGCTCAACAACCCGTTCCTGTTCGCCACGGCCGGACAAAAGGCAGGCACCATCCTGCTGACCCTCGGGTTGTATGTCAGGCTGCTGTTTTTCCCCCACCCGCTAACCCACGACTATTATCCCTACCACATCCCGCTGGTGGATTTTACCGATGTGAGGTCGCTCGTTCCCCTTGTCATCTATTCCGGCCTGATCATTTATGCATTGTTTCGGATCAAAAGTAAGGACCCGGTATCCTGGGGCATCCTTTTTTACATGAGCACCCTTTTCATCGTGTCAAACCTTCTGTTTTCGGTCGGAACCTTCATGAACGAGCGTTTCATCTACATGCCCTCCCTCGGGTTCGTCTTCATTGTATCCTGGTTCCTGGTGAACAGGTTGACAAAACTAGTCAGTGACGATAAAAACCGGATCCTGCTGCTCCAGACAGTCCTGCTGCTGATCCTGGTCCCCTTTACCCTGAAGACCATCGTACGCAATGGTGCGTGGAAGGACGACTTCACCCTTTTCTCCACCGATGTGAAGGTTTCCGAAAACAGTCTGAAGTGCAATACCTCTGCAGGCGGGAAATACCTTGACAAAGCCCAGGCCGATCCACCCGGGGAGCTGAAAGAACAGGATTTCCGGCTGGCCCTGCAGTATCTGCATAAAGCGGTCAGCATTTATCCCAAAAACAACAACAGCCTCATCTTGCTGGCAAACGCCCTCGTTTTTTACAAAAACGACTACAAAGGAGCCATCGATCTTTATATGAACGTGCTCTCATTCGACCCTTATGATAAAAACGCATACGGGAATCTTTTCAAGGTGCTCGCCGCCATTGATGAGGCAAAGGAGACCGATTACAAGCTGGGCATCTTATTAAAAATGAATAATTTGAATCCGGATGATCCGGAAATCAACCATACCCTCGGAAAACTCTATGGCCAGTACAAGGGAAAACTCGATTCAGCGGCATTCTACCTGGTGAAGGCGACAAAACTTGCGCCTGAAGCACCGGGCGCCTACAAGGACCTCGGGATCGTATACGGCATGCTGCACGACTACCCCCAGGCCCTGCAGGCCCTCCAAACGGCTTTCAGGCTTGACCCGAACGACCAGCAGATCGGGCAGAACATCGCTGTCACCAATCATATGATCGAACAAAACAAAGGCAAATCCAGGTAATTTTTTATCAATCAACGGCGAACACCCCCGGGTGGCAATGGTAAGATCACATGGCAAAAAAAAATAAAGTATTGACCAGGAGGGACAATTTCTGGAACCTGAAAATTCTCCTGGTGCTGGTTATCACCGCCGTGGCATATTATCCCAGCATTCACAATGGATTCCTGAACTGGGACGACATCATCTACGTGATGAACAACAATATGATCAAATCCCTGTCGGCAGAGAATTTTTCAAAAATGTTCTCCACCTTTTACATGGGAAATTATCATCCCTTCATTATCCTGAGTTTTGCATTCGACTATTCCTTCTTCGGGATGAATGCCACTGGATACCATGTGCACAACCTGGTTCTTCACCTGCTCGACACCTTTCTTGTTTATGCCTTTTGCTACCTGCTGTTCGGTAAAAAAACAAACCTTGCACTGATTGTCTCCCTGCTTTTCGCCATCCACCCGATGCATGTGGAATCAGTTGCATGGATTTCCGAGCGTAAAGACCTGATGTACACGATGTACTTCATGATGTCGCTGATAGCCTACCTGTTCTATCTTGAAAAAAAGGAGTCAAAATATATCGCTTTATCCATCGTGTTGTTCCTTTGCTCCCTGCTGTCAAAGGCCCAGGCGGTAACCCTTCCCCTGGTGATGGTCCTCATCGATTACCTGTTATCGCGTAAAGTCACCCTGAAAACGGCCCTGGAAAAACTCCCGTTTTTCCTGCTGGCACTGGGTTTTGGCATCCTCGCCATTTTTGCACAGAAGGCCGACAATTCCGTCAACCCGAACGGGATATCCCTGGTAAACAGCCTGTTTTATGGGCAGTACAGCATCGGGGTCTACCTGTTCAAACTCATTTTTCCCATTTACCAGACCTGTCTGTATGAATACCCGGTCACCTTAACCGGGAAAGTGCCCTTATACATATATGCCTCCCCCCTGGTTATCCTGCTGTTAGGTTATTTTATTGCCCGTACGTGGAAAAAATGGAAAACCGGCACCTTCGGGATCCTGTTTTTTCTTTGCACCATCTTCCCGGTCCTCCAGTTCCTGCCGGTGGGACAGGCGATCGTCGCCGAGCGTTATGCCTATATTCCCTACATCGGACTGTTCATCATCCTTGGCGCACTTTTCCTGGGGTTGCTGGAAAAAACCGTGAAATCCTCGTCCCGGAACCTTTTACGCTGGGCCGGCTATATCCTCATCGCGGTATTGGCATTCACCACCTTCAACAGGACAAAGGTGTGGTTCGACAGTGTGTCGCTCTGGACGGATGTGATGGAAAAGAACCCGAAGTCGGTTACAGCCTATGTAAACCGGGGCTACATGTACAACCAGTATAAGGAATATGACAAGGCCATCCGGGATTGCAACGACGGACTCAGACTTGATTCAAATTATTTTAAGTTATACATCAACCGGGGGGTTTCCTATCGCAATACCGGCCGTTACGATCTTGCGTTCGCCGATTTCTCGACCGCCATCCGCAAGAATCCGAAAAGCTACGAAACCTACCTCGACCGGGGGATATTATATACCGACCAGTTCGGGAAATTCGACCCGGGGATTGCCGATTTCAGGGTGTACCTCGCCTTCCGCCCGACCGATGTCAACGGTGTCTACAACATGGCCGTAGCCTATTACAAGAAACAGGTTTTCGACAGCGCGGTGGTTTACTGCAATAAGGCCGTCGGGCTCTCCCCGCAAAACTCCGGTCCCTATTACATCATGGCGCTGATCAGTGAAGCAAGGGGCGACTATGCCGGAGCATTTAATTTTGGTTCGAAGGCAAGGGAACTCGGTTATGCCATCGATGAGGGCATGATGCAGAACTGGCAGGTAAAAGCAGGCATTGCGCCAGTCAGCCTCGGGCATTAATGCCGGCCCTGCCGGATGCTGATGAGTTTCTGCGCCCGATCCTTATCTCCCAGGTTCTGCAGCGTGGCAATCAGGTTATTCACGATGTTCGGGTCGTTTGGGTTGATCTTGTATCCCTTTTCCAGGTAATATGCCGACTTCCTGAAATCGCCATTCATGGCGAAAACAATCCCCAGTGAGCTTAAACATTCGGTGTTGGTGCTGTCTATATGATAGGCATTCAGGAGGTTCGCAACGGCAGAATCATTATTATGCATCAGTTTGCCGTAAATCAATCCTTTATTGAAATAGGGATCATACCGATCCCCTGCAACACGGATCAGCTGGTCATAGTATTGGATTTTTAATTCCGGTGGTCCCAGCTTTTCAACGGCAACAATGTAATTGCCAAAGGCCTTCGCGTAGTTTTTATTCATCTTCAGGGTTTCGGTGTACATCCCGAGCGCCTTTTCATACTCACCATTGTTGAAATAGGCATTGCCCAGCAACAGGGTTTCCGTTTCCGATTTGTTCAGTTTTTCAGCCTGTTCAAGGTAAAGTACGGCAAGCCGCCTGTATTCCCTGATCTTCACGGTATCCTTTTCGGTCTCAAGTTCGATCAGGATCTGCTGCCCGGCGGCCCGGGTGATGATGGCACTGTTCTTCGAAGTCTGGACATCAGTAGTATAGAGGGTGAAATCATTTTTCCAGTCGAAATTACGTGCGAATGTTTTTACAGTAAACATAACGAGTACCATACCTATTATATAGGGTGTGAACCGGGTGAACCTGTATTTTTCAGCTCCCTTCAGGATCAGCCATACAAAGGCAAGGATAAAACCAAGCGATGGGATGAAGGCGAACCGTTCCCCCATGAACGGGCCTATTGAAAAAAGCAGGTTTGATACGGGAAACAACGCAACCAGGTAAAACAGGATTCCGAAACCCGCAACATTCCTGCGGTATGCATAAACAAGGGATCCTGCAGTTAAGGCAATATACGCAACCATCGGCAGGATGGACCGGAAATCGGCGAGTCCGATGTAAGGAATGTAAAAAGGGTAATAATCAATCGTAAGCGGGTGCGGGAAAACCAGCAGTTTGAGATACAGTCCGAGGGTGTAAAATGTGGTTCCGTAACGTTCGGAAAATCCCTTTGCATACATGAAGGCATTGCTCAGGATGTTGTCGGGCATGGAGGGTTTTGAACCCCATCCCACGACACTCTGGCGGATCAGCAGGAATAAAAGAAAACCCGAGAGCAAACTCACCGAAACGGCAACCACCGATTTACGGAAACTCTTTTCAGTTCTGAAACAGTAGAGGGAAAGGGGGATGAGCAGCAGGAAAGGGGCCGCACTCTCCTTCGACAGGAGGGACAGGAAAAAATAAAATCCTGCCAACACAGCCCGTATCGGTTTTGGTGACCCGGCATATTTCAGGGATGTATCCCACGCAAGCAGGGCAAACAGCATGGCCATCAGTTCATCGCGCCCTTTGATGTTGGCGACCACCTCGGTA
The DNA here is from genome assembly GCA_903845055.1 of uncultured Bacteroidales bacterium. Classification (GTDB taxonomy): domain Bacteria; phylum Bacteroidota; class Bacteroidia; order Bacteroidales; family FEN-979; genus CAIVAT01. The sequence continues at coordinate 5,859 of CAIMWF010000080.1, forward strand.
TGGATCGGGTGGCAGGCAAAAACAAGGACCGACACCAGCGACAGGCTGGCAAAATAATCTTTAACCCTGTTAAACTGGAGTTTGTCCCTGAATAATGACGCGAATACCCGTAACATCAGCATACAGATCAATCC
>CAIMWF010000081.1 GCA_903845055.1 uncultured Bacteroidales bacterium
CAATGGAGATGTGGTTTGGCATTATACCTATACCGCTTGCGATGGGACAACTATTGTTCCCTGGACCTACACTTACCATGTAGTTTATTCTGGTGGTTTGACAGCTCCAGTAGCAGGTGCATCAACTGTTTTTTGTCCTGCAGCATCCCAGGTAGCACCAAGTACTACCGACATTACCGACGCCTGCAACAGAAATGTTAGTGCCGTATTGGTAAGTCATGACCCTGCACCTTCATGCAATGGAAATGTAGTTTGGCATTATACCTATACCGCTTGTGATGGAACAACTGTTGTTCCCTGGACCTACACTTACCATGTAGTTTATTCTGGTGGTTTAACGGCTCCAGCTAATGGCAGTGCAACTGTGGCTGGTCCGGCACAAGCCGTTGATCCTGGTCCACCGGCAAGCATCACAGATGGCTGCGGTAGAACTGTAAACGCAGTACTGGTTGGCTCGTCAACACCACCTGCATGTGATGGTACAGTAGTTTGGACTTACCGTTATACTGCTTGCGACAATGTGACAACAGCCGACTGGACATTCACCTACACTGTTACGAAGATTTCCGTAAGTGGGACACTGTCATATTACAATGCAGTAAATACCTCGCTGAATGGTTTCACAGTGACTTTGAATCCGGGTGGTTTCACCAGTTTAGTTTCTGGTGGTGCTTTCTCGTTCTCTAACCTCTGCCCGGGCACCTATACCGTTTCTGTGACCAATACCGGCAACAAACCGGTTGGCGGCATCAATTCAACGGATGCAGCCCAGGTAAATGCATGGAGCGTCACTCCGACCCCGATCGAAAAAGTACGGTACTATGCAGGTGATGTTGTCAAAGACGATCATCTTCTTGGCGTCGATGCATCAAGAATTGTCATGTATTTCGTGACAAACGGCAACCCGGCCTGGACAGACAGGGATCCCTGGACCTTCTGGCCTGCAGACCCGTCGCACCTGGTAAGCGCCAACCCGGTATCACCTTCGACCGGTACAGCAATGACCCTGAATGTATCAGGCGATTTAACCAACCAGGTCATCTACGGCCTCTGCACCGGCGATTTCAACCGCAGCTTTGCACCTGCCAGCATGAAGAACACGGCAAGCAACACGCTGTCGCTGACAAACGGCACGGCCATCTTCGCAAAGGGCGGCGCCGAGTTTGACCTCCCGGTTTATACCGAATCGGCGGTCAATGTTGGTGCCATCTCCCTGATCATGAACTTCCCGTCGGATAAACTGGAGATCATGGGCGTAACCCTGGCCAACCAGGCGAACACCCCGGTGATGTTCAATGTTTCCGGCAACGAACTCAGGATCGGCTGGACCTCGGTGAACGAACTCCCGCTGAAGGCAGCCGAAAGACTACTGACGCTGAGGGTGAAACTGCTGAATTCACTTGCAAAGGACGAAACCGTGTACTTTACCCTTGCCGCAAACCAGCTCAATGAACTGGCCGACGGCATGGCCGGCGTCATCCCCGATGTGGTGCTCAACATGAACGGCATCACCTCCTCCGCACTGGGCGTCAATCCCGTTGTATCCAACGGAACCCTGCGGTTTGCAAACTACCCCAACCCGTTCATCGGGACCACCACCCTGGCCTATACCCTGCCGGTTGCCGGCGAGGTGTCCATCGAGGTGCGCGACATGCTCGGAAGCATCGTGAATACCCTGGTTGAAAATGCAGAACAGGCTGCCGGGGATCATACCCTGGTGCTGGATGCATCCACCCTTTCATCGGGAATCTACCTGGCGACCCTCAAATTCAATACCGAGGGACAGTCCATGACCCGTACGATCAAAATTGTGAGAAATCACTAAACCATGTTTGAGAACGGGGGGGGCAATCTTCCCCCCCCGTTCTTTTTTCTTTTTTTATCCCATTTATTGTCTCCCATGAAGAAAAGTTACCTGATATTATGGTTATTGGCCAGCCTGCTCCCAACCGTCATGGTGGCGCAGAATGCACCCATAACAACCGCGGGGACTGCTTCAACGGTGAATCCGACAACAACCCTTCCCGTCACTGCAAAAAACTTCACCAACATTTCAAGTTTCAACCTCGAGCTTCATTACGACTCCGCCATTGCCCGGGCAACTTCAGTCACCATGGGCCCCCTGCCGGCAGGCAGCCTGAACTGCAACACCTCCGTTCCCGGGAAAATCAAACTGGGATGGTATGTTTTCCCCGGGTTGACCGTGGCGGGTAATCCTGTACTTTTTACAATCACCTTCACCCGCGTCGCGACCGGCTCCACGGCGATCACCTGGTCAGACGATGGTTTTTCCTGCGCCTGGTACGATGGCAATTTCAGCGTTCTCAATGACCTCCCCGCGACTTCCTTTTATGAAGCCGGGACCCTTACGTTTTTATCCCCTTCAGCCCCGGTTATAACCATTCCCCACCTGGCGGAATGCCCGGGTGCCACAACAGATGTACCGGTTACCGTTGACGGGTTCAACGAGGTCGGCAAATTCAATCTCCGGTTGCAGTATGATCCTTCCGCCCTCTCCTGGCAATCGATCACCAACAATGCCGGTTTCCCGGGCCTGGCCGCCGATGGTTCCACGCCGGGAACCGTGGTTGTGTCGGGATCATCCCCAGCCGGTTCACAAGGGATCACCCTGCCCGGCGGAACGCTCCTGTTTACCCTTCATTTTGCCTATTCAGGCGGAACGACCGGGCTTGCGTGGGAAACAACCCAGGGGGCCTGTTCTTTTGCAGGACCGCCCCCTGGATACGCTGTACTGAATGATGTGCCCAAACCGGATCACTATGTGAACGGCACGGTTACACCCATCCAGGTGCCCGGCAAAGCCGGCACCATCCAGGGCCCCGCCGGCGGGCATGTATACCGCGGCCAAACGGGCGCAAGCCTTTCCATTCCACCGGTTCCCGGCGCAACCGGGTACGTTTGGAACCTTCCTGCAGGAATAACGCTGGCAGAAGGTGAAAATACGAATTCAATCAAAGCTTCCATCGGGAGCACATTCCATGCGGGAACTGTATCGGTTAAAGGGGTCAGCCTGTGCGGGAATGGAGGATGGTCTCCCGGGTACCAGCTTATCGACACCATCTCCCTCGGCATTGACCTTCCGGGCGACGTAACCGGCATGAATAATGCGGGTTTAAACCTGAAGGCCTCTCCAAATCCATTTTCAGAAAATACCGGATTGACATGGTTTGTACCGGCGAAGGGAGATGTATCGCTTGAAATTACAAACATGACGGGCGAAAAAATTGCGACCATCGTTCATGAAATTGAAGAGCCGGGCCAGCATAGCTGCAGGCTTTCCGGGTCCGGACTCAAAAAAGGAATTTATGTGGCCAGGGTTAGCTTAAGAACAGACAGTAAACTGTTGTTCGGTACCATAAAACTGGCTTGCACAGAATAACCTGCAAGGACAGGTTATTGCAATCAAACACTATCAGGAAAGTAGCTGGCAACATCAAAAAAAGCGGAAACAATGAAAAAGATTATCTCCATCCTGGGCATCCTGATTTTCTGCATGGCCCTGCAGGTGGTTTCACAAAACGCACCTGTAACCACGGCCGCTTCGGTTGTGAGCACCACCACCTCTGCCCTGGTCCCTGTCACGGTCACCGGATTCACCAATATTGTCTCATTCAACCTTAAAATTTTGTATGACCCGTCCGTGGTCAGCGCAACCGCGATAACCATCGGCCCGGTGCTTGGAGGATCGCTTTCTACAAACCTTACCGTTCCCGGGGAAATTACCCTGGGCTGGTTTGCATACCCGGGAAAGAGCATGGCTGACAATTCCGTGATGTTCACGGTTACCTTTAGTAAACTGACTTCCGGGAGTTCTGCGATTAGCTGGTTCGATGATGGTTATTCCTGCGTCTGGTACGACGGGAACTTTGCCACGCTCAATGACCTGCCAACCCCGGCCTATTACATCAACGGCTCTGTCACCTTTCCCCCTCCCCTGGTTGCCGATTTTACGGTGAGCAGTACCACTCCGCCGAAGAACACCACCGTACAGTTTACCGACCTCACGACGGGCAACCCGGCCACCTGGAGCTGGAGTTTCGACCGGACCTCCGTGGTCTATGTGAACGGCACAAGCGCCGCGTCGAAGAACCCGCAGGTGCAGTTTAATGACGGCGGGCTCTACACGGTTACCCTGGTGGTGACCAACGAATATTTCACCGAAACAAAGATCAAAACAGCCTATATCCTTGCCGGGATTGGCGGGCTATGGAGCGGCGGGGTCTCCTCCGACTGGAACAACCTGGCAAACTGGGACAACCACCTGGTGCCC
>CAIMWF010000082.1 GCA_903845055.1 uncultured Bacteroidales bacterium
ATTTATCGATGCCAATGATGTCCATGAGACGATAATAGAGCATTTTAAGGGGGCGTTCGGCCTCTTTTTGTTGGAAAATCAATTCATCTTCCCGTAATTTCAATTCCTTTTCCGTGTTTTTGAGCTCCAGGGCCTGGTTTTCGAGGCGTTTTTTCTCCATGGCGGTTTCGGTGCGCCATTTTTCCGCCTGTAATTGCATTTTATCGCGCTGCAACGCTACGATTGCCTCTATTTCACTATCGTTTAACCCTGCTACTGTACAATACTGTGCATTCAGGATGGGGTCCTTACTATTTTTACTATCGAAAACACTACCATTTTGTGCGAAAATGCTATTTTTACTACCGTTACTACCATTTTCATCCTCGTTAAAAGTAGTAAGTCTTGTTTTTATGGCTTCCTGGTCTTCAAGAATCCTCTTTACCCGGGCAATCCGGTTAGGCGAAACTTTGATTTCATCCTGGATTTGCTGATAGGTTTTATTTGCGTTTAAGGAGTCGATGATCAAAGAGGTCTTGTTATTCATGCTTCACAGGGTTAAACCAATGGTTGGAACTCGGGTTAAAATTTGACCAGTGCCGTTGCGGCATCGATCACCTCGGTGCTGAAGGAATCAAGGTAGATTTGGGTGGTAGGGATATCCGCATGACCCAGCCCTTCGGAGATGACCTCAATGGGCAGGTTCTTATCCCGGCCCAGGGTCGCCCAGGTATGGCGTGCCGTATTGAATGAGAGGCTAGGATCAAGTTGCAGTAGTTTTGCCCAGCGTTTCAACGCATGGTTGACCACCGCATGATATTTCATGGTTTGTTCGGCCGCCTGCTTCTCCAGGGTGATCACCGGGAAAATATGAACATCCGGCCCCTTTTCGTCCAGGTAATGGGCCAGGATGGCGTTCAGGTCATCATCGAGCTTGATCGAGATGGTTTGCTTTGTCTTGGAGCGGATGTAAATGATCCTGCCATCACGGATGTTCCTGACCCGGAGTTTGGCGATGTCGGCGAAGTTCATACCCCGGGTGTAGAATGAGAACAGGAACATATTGCGGCCATGCCAGGCAGGTGTATTTTCCGGGAGCTCCATTTCTGCGATCTTGCGCATATCCGCTCCGCTGATGGCTGTTTTATGCGCCCTTGAGGTTTTGATGCGGTAGGTGTCAAAGGGATACTTGTCTTTCTTTACGATCCCCTCCTTGATCGCCCGGTTCCACACCGCCCTGATCGTGCGGAGATAGATTCCCAATCCGTTCCTGCTGCCGGGCACCCTGGGTTTGAAGGTGTCCTCCGCCTTGCGCAGGAACCGGTAGTTTACATCTTCGAACTTATAGTCCCTGTCACCCCCTCCATAATTGATCAGGAAGCGCTTTGCACCCATATAGATACTTGCCTGCCCGAAATGTCCGTGTTTCTTATATTCGTTAATAATCCGGTCCAGGTAAAGGGAGAAGGAAGCCAGCTTCGATTTGTTCTCAATCCGGCTTTTCAACTCCGCATGGGTCATGTCGGCAAGTTCCCCGCCAAGATCCAGGCTGGAGACGATGCGCTGGGCGTCGGTCAGCCTGCTGTGGATAACCGAGTTCACCTCGGCAGGGGAGGGGGTGACCTTTGCCCCGTTCTTGATCTTTCCGGAATGCTGGTCCCAGAAATCCGGGTCCACACTCCTTTGAAGGTTGACATAGGACCTGGTCCGTTTAAAATTTATAACAAGGCAAATGGGATAGAGACCATCCTTATTTTTCCGTCGGCGGTCGAGCATTAAAATTACGATGGAAGCCATGGTGAAAGGGGCGATTTTGGGGTTATTTTTGCCCATTTTTGGGCCAAAATTGAAAATACGCCTACAAAAATAAAAAAATAATCTGATATAAAATGAGTTACGTTAAAATATGTGCCTACAGATTTGCCTACAAATGGGTCAAAACCTACCCAAACCTACCCAAACTCACCATGGGGGAAAATGGTCATAAACGGGTCGTAAAAATCAATAAATCAGACA
>CAIMWF010000083.1 GCA_903845055.1 uncultured Bacteroidales bacterium
AAAATTACATTGTTATCATACCTTGTGACAAAGCAGAAAAGAGGGCTCCATTTTGGGAAGCCCTCTTTTTTTCGTAATTTTTAATTTTTAATTATTAATTGTTATCTCATCGGGTATTTCTTAAAGATCTCTTCACTCTTCATCAGGATATCAATGTATTGTGCTCTCCTGTAAGAGAAGGGGTCCTTCTGGTTTTTCCGTGAGAGTTTGCCGCGGAATGAATCAATTGTTTCATAATTTTTCTGATCCATCCAGCCGTTCAGTTCTTCCAGCATTTTGCCGATCTGTCCCAGGCCATTCTTGTACAGCGTGCTTACTACCTGTACGCAATCAGCCCCTGCAAGGATCATTTTCGCAGCATCCTTCCCTGTGAAAACACCGGTGTTGGCGCAAAGCGACCCCCTGATCTCACCATAAAGCAGACCGATGTACCGCAGCGGTAACCGGTTGTCTTCGTCGTGGCTGAGGTTGAACGGGAAATGATGCGATTCGGTTTCCAGGTCAATGTCGGGCTGAAACAGGCGGTTAAAAAGGACAAACCCGTCAACACCCGCATAATACATGTTCTGGATCACCATCAGCGCGTTGGTATAGAACGGGCTTAATTTCACGCTTACCGGGATCTTCACGTTCTTCTTCACATCACTCACCACATCAAGCTGTTCATTGACGATGGCCTTGCCTTCACGTTTGAAATCACCCGGAACCGAATAAAAATTAAGTTCAAGCGCATTGATGCCGGTCTGCTCCAGTTGCCTGGCATACTCCACCCAGGTTTCATCGAAGGTACAGTTCAGGCTGGCAATGACCGGGATGTGGACCGAATCCACGACTTTTTTAAGATGGCTCAGGTGTTCCCGGGGACCCGCGTGGGTAATGTCGGGAAACAGGCTGATCATCTCTGCGTGGCGTTCGTTGTACTGGTTCAGTTCTTCGCTGAGCTGAAGACGCTCCAGCTCGATCTGTTCCTCAAACAAAGTTTTATATACAATGGCTGCAGCGCCGGCTTCTTCCATCCTCTTGCAGTTGTCGATATCTGTAACGAGGTTGCTGGCGCCTACGATGATGGGATTCTTCAATTGAAGACCCATGTATTGTGTTGCTAAATTTGCCATGAGAGTCTTGTTTTAGTATATCAAAATAGTATTACAAATATATGTTTTATTGTTCATAACTCATTGCGGCCAGGCGTTTGTAATGGTTGTACCTCCACTTGGCGTTATCTTCGGCTGCCTTGAACAACTCTTCCGCCTCAACGGGGAACATCATTTTCAGCGAGGAATAACGCACTTCACTGGCAAGGAAACCCTGGAAACCGCTCCATTCAGGTTCTTTCGAATCAAGGGTAAAGGGATTTTTACCCTGGTTCCCGTTTATCGGGTTGTAACGGTAAAGTTGCCAGTAACCGGTGGCAACTGCGCGTTCCATCTCTTCTTCCACCTTGCCCATGCCGTTTTTTAGTCCGTGGTTGATGCACGGGGCATACGCGATGATGAGGGAAGGCCCGTTATATGATTCGGCCTCTTTCACGGCGCGGAAAAGCTGACCGTTGTTGGCTCCCATCGAAACCTGGGCTACATACACATAACCATAGGTCATGGCCATGGCACCCAGGTCTTTTTTACGTACTTTTTTGCCTGATGCTGCAAATTTGGCAATCGCACCCACCGGGGTCGATTTGGAAGCCTGCCCGCCCGTATTGGAGTAAACCTCCGTGTCAAGCACCAGGATGTTGATGTCTTCACCCGAGGCGATCACGTGATCAAGCCCGCCGTAACCGATGTCGTAGGCCCACCCGTCGCCGCCGATGATCCAGATCGATTTCTTGACCAGGTACTGGCGGAGGTTGAGGAGTTCTTTTGAAAAATCGTTGGACTCTTTGCCAAGAAGCGTGATCAGGTCAGCAGCAGCTGTTTTGGAAGCTTCAGCATTGTACATTGCTTCAATCCATGCCCTCATGGCTTCGAGGGTATTCACATTCATCATGTTCTCCTTGATGGCAACACGCATTTTATCGGCCATCCGTTTCCGGAGCTGGGTAATGGCAACAGCCATACCGTAGCCGTATTCGGCATTGTCTTCGAACAGTGAATTGGCCCATGCGGGTCCCTGGCCGTCCACATTGGGACGATAAGGGGTAAACGGTGCCGTGCCGCCATAAATGGAGGAACAACCGGTGGCATTGGAGATCATCATCCGTTCGCCGTAAAGCTGGGTGAGGAGTTTGATATATGGGGTTTCACCGCAGCCGGCACAGGCTCCCGAAAACTCGAAGAGAGGCTGGGCGAACTGGCTGTTCTTGAATGTTTTGAAACGGTCGATGACGTTGGTTTTGTAGGTCACCCTGCTGATGTTGAAATCCCAGTTTACGGTCTCTCCCATCTGGCTATCAAGGGATTTGAATTCGAGGGCTTTGATTTTCGCCGGGCAAACGTCCACGCAGTTTCCGCAACCTGTGCAATCGAGCGGCGAAACCTGGATGCGGAATTCCATGCCGGCAAGTTCCTTGCCCAGGGCTTTCAGGGTAACCATGCCTTCGGGGGCGGACTGTTTTTCACTTTCGTTCAGCAGGAACGGGCGGATCGCAGCGTGGGGGCAAACATAGGCACACTGGTTGCACTGGATGCAATTTCCGGAGACCCATTCGGGGATATTGACCGCAATGCCGCGTTTTTCAAGCTGGGTCATCCCGTTCGGGAAGGTCCCGTCTTCACGGCCCACAAAAGCACTCACGGGGATATCATCGCCGTTCATGGCACTTACCGGGTCGAATATCTGGCGCACGAATGCATCTTTGCTTCCTGCATCGGCCGGTTTTACGACGATCTTCGACCAGTCGGCGGGGATCACCACCTCGGTGAGTTCACCGCCGCGGTCGATGGCCGCGTAGTTCATGTTCACAATGTCGTCGCCCTTTCGGCCGTAGGTCTTGTAAATAGCCTTCTTCATGTCGGCAACCGACTGTTCGTAAGGGATCACGTTCGACACTTTGAAGAAGGCACTCTGCATGATGGAATTGGTGCGGTTCCCCAGTCCGATCTCCTCGGCGATCATGGTGGCGTCAATGATGTAGAACTTTATCCGGTGATCGGCCATGTATTTTTTCATGTGATCGGGAAGGCGGCGCTTGGTCTCCTCGGCGTCCCACATGGAGTTGAGCAGGAATGTTCCTCCATCCTTAAGCCCTTTCAGCAGATCGTACTTCTCAAGGTATGCGGGAACATGGCAGGCAACGAAGTCGGGGGTGATGACCAGGTAAGGGGAGCGGATCGGGCTGTCGCCGAAACGGAGATGAGAAACCGTGATGCCGCCCGATTTCTTGGAGTCGTATGCAAAGTAAGCCTGGGCGTATTTATCGGTGCTGTCGCCGATGATCTTGATCGAATTCTTGTTGGCGCCCACGGTACCGTCGGAGCCGATTCCGAAGAATTTGGCCGAATAGGTGCCTGCCGGGGAAATGTCCATTTCCGGGATCAGGGGCAGGGAATGGAAGGTAACATCATCCACGATGCCGAGGGTGAAGTGGTTCTTCGGTTCCTTTGCCTTCAGGTTGTCGTAAACCGTAATGATCTGCGAAGGGGTGGTGTCTTTCGAACTGAGACCATACCTTCCGGCGATGATCATCGGGCGGTTGTCGTGTTCGTAGAACATGTCGCGGATGTCGAGGTACAAAGGATCACCGTTTGCGCCGGGTTCCTTGGTGCGGTCGAGCACGCAGATGCGTTTCACGCTTTTGGGCAGTACGTTGAAGAAATATTTTTCGGAGAAGGGGCGATAGAGGTGGACCGAAATAAGGCCGACCTTTTCCCCTTTCGCCATCAGGTGGTCAATGACCTCCTTGGTGGTATCGGTGATCGAGCCCATGGCCACGATGATATTTTCGGCCTCGGGATCTCCGTAATACATGAAGGGATGATACACGCGGCCTGTCATTTTGGTGATCTCCTGCATGTAGGAGTCCACCACGTCGGGGATCGGTGTGTAGAAGCGGTTGACGGCCTCCTTGGCCTGGAAGAAAATATCGGGATTCTGTGCGGTTCCGCGGGTTACGGGGTGCTCCGGATTCAGGGCATGGTCGCGGAAAGCCTGAACTGCGTCCATGTCAAGCAGCTTCATCATGTCTTCGTTCTCGAACATCTCGATCTTCTGGATTTCGTGTGAAGTGCGGAAGCCGTCGAAGAAATGGAGGAAGGGAATGCGTGTTTTGATAGCCGAAAGGTGGGCGATCCCGGCGAGGTCCATCACCTCCTGCACCGATCCGGATGCCAGCATGGCAAAACCAGTCTGGCGCGTGGCATAAATGTCGCTGTGGTCGCCGAAAATGGAGAGGGCGTGCGCTGCGACCGTACGGGCGCTGACGTGAAACACGGCCGGGAGGAGTTCGCCGGCAAGTTTGTACATGTTGGGGATCATCAGGAGCAGTCCCTGCGAAGCCGTAAAGGTGGTTGTAAGCGCACCGGCCTGCAGCGAACCGTGAAGGGTACCGGCTGCGCCGGCCTCCGATTGCATTTCCACTACCTTCACCTCTTCACCGAAAAGGTTTTTGCGGCCGTGGGCTGCCCATTCATCAACATTCTCAGCCATGTTCGACGAGGGAGTAATGGGATAGATGGCCGCCACCTCACTGAACATGTAGGCCATATGAGATGCCGCCTGGTTCCCGTCGCAGGACAGGAATTTTTTTTCTTTATTCATAATATATTGTTTTTTAATTACTTAGTTCCTTCACTGTTAATTTCGTAACAAGTCGCAAAATTACAAATTAATATTGAGAAATGGTCATAAACGTCCGGAAAAATATTGACAGTGCGGCTGGCTGGTCGCAAAGTTTTGTAAGGGCATGCCCTTAACAAACACAAAATGAGATTCTGCGGAATGGCCGACATGGAGCAACCAGGGATTTCGTTTGGAACGCCATGTGATTTTCAAATAGTTTAAACGACAATTACTTTTTTCTTGCATAGAAAAAAGTAATTCTGTACTTTTGCACTCCCAAATTAAGCATTGGCCCGTTCGTCTAGGGGTTAGGACGTCAGGTTTTCATCCTGGTAACAGGGGTTCGATTCCCCTACGGGCTACCATAAAGCGCTGATATTCAGCGCTTTTTTTATGTCCTGTGTCGAATTTGTGTCGAATTTTTTATTTCCATGCCTTCGGGTTATCTTTGTAATATGGAAAAAAATCTCATCTACATTAAGAATCAAAGATTACTCAAAGAGATTCAAAAAGGGTTATCGGTTACTAAATCAATATCGATTTAACTGTTGTAAAAAATAGAACGATCTGCA
>CAIMWF010000084.1 GCA_903845055.1 uncultured Bacteroidales bacterium
CCCCGGGTCGTCGAAGGTCCATAACCAGCCCACGATGTTTCCGCCGCCGTTGGTCTGCGACAGGTCGTTGAACTGTACGACCTGCGTGGCGCAGGTGGGGGTGCCCGGAAGTACCTCGAAAGCGGCTGTCGGGGCAGGGATGATATTGACAGCATGGACGATCGAATCCTTGCAGCCGAAACTCGAGGTAACCGTAAGTTTTACATTGAAATTATACACTCCCAGCGGGAAGGTGTGGCCTACGTTTGGTGTTGCAGGCAGGTTTACTATTGTATTTGTGCCGTCGCCCCAGGTCCATACCCAGCGGGTGATATAGCCGGGGAAGCCGGCAGGTACATACGACTGGTCGGTAAACACGACCGGCATGCCGTCGCAGGTGGGGGATGCAAATGAAAAACCGGATACCGGCATCGGCATCACATTGACTGTTTTCGACAGAGAATTGGTACATCCGTTCAGGTCGGTGACCGTCAGGATCGCGGTATAGGTGCCTGCAGCGCCGTAGAGGTGTGAAGCAGTGGTCGGGTTGGCTGAATGTGCTGTTCCGTCGCCAAAATCCCAATCCCAGTTGGCTATGTTGCCGGGGGTCATCACGCCCAGGTTTGCGTTGAAAACAACCACCTGGTCAAGGCAGCTGTTGTTGGTCAGGGTGAAATCGACCGGAACCACCGGGTGAACAAATACGTCTTTTGTCAGGGTATTCTTACAATTGTTCACATTGTCCGTGACCGTAAGGGATACCATGTAATGGGTGTTCGTTCCGCTGAAGGTATGCTGGGGGTTTTGAAGGACGGAACTGTTGTTGATGCCTGATCCGGGATCGTTGAAATCCCAGAGCCAGTCTATTATGTTGCCCCCGCTCGAGAAGGAGAGGTCGGTAAAAAAGACCGCCTGGTTGGCACACGGATAGGTGTTTGGGAATGCCGCATTGTTGGAAAATGTGAAGTTGGAGGTGGGTAAAGGATACACCACTACCTGGATGCTGAATGACTCGTAGAAGTTGGTGATGTAAGTCACCGTACGCGTTACAGTGAAGGTGCCGGCCGAGGTGTATACATGGGTTGCAAAAACCGGGAAAATTGTGGGAGGCAGGTAGGTGATCACATTGCCGTCGCCGTAATCCCAGACTTCCTTTACGATATTCCCGCCTGGAATTTGGGGTGTAAAATGCATCGTATCTGCAATACACTTGGGTGAATCGGTTACAAAGAATGCCGACTGTGCTCCCAGGATGCTAACCTGTTTCTGAATGCTGTTTGAACATCCGTTGATGGCATCCGTGGCAGTCAGGGTAACAAGAAAATTTCCCGGACCCTGGTATACATGCGAAGGATTGGGTCCGTAGCCGTGTGTCCCGTCGCCGTAATCCCAAACGAGATTGTTGCCGACCGTGGCGCCTGTGATGTTATGAAAGATGATTTCCCAGTTCTGGGTGCCGTTTACAAAGGTAAAATCAACAGCAGGTTTCGGGCTCACCACCAGCGGAGGGCTGAGGGTATAGGTATTGGCACATCCGTCGGTATTTGTAACCTGGAGGGTCACAGCAAAGTTGCCGAGGTTGCTGAACATGTGCGTCGGGTTGGGATCGGTGGAACTGTTTGACCCGGAAAGCGGATCTGCAAAGTTCCACAGGTAATTGCTGATCTGGCTGCCCCCGTTGAGGGTGCTTGTGTTGGTGAACGCAACGGCTTCGCCGAGGCAGGCGTTCCCGACGAGGAAACTGGCCATAGGGGCCGGGTTCACCGATACAGGTTTTACGAAATAATCGGAAATACAGTTGTTTGAATTGGTGACCCTCAGTTTTGCACTGTAGGTTCCAAGGCTGAGATATTTATGGGTGATCGCTTCAGCCGGGTCGGTGCTCGTATAGGAAGTACCGTCGCCATAGATCCATTCCAGTTTGGTAAGCGTGCCAACCGGGGTTACGGAAGTTGTCGTGAATACGGTTGATTCGCCAAGGCAGGCCATGGTGTTTGTGAAAGTAGCCGTAGGGATGGTATTGTCAATGGTAATGCTTTTGGTATAGGTGTTTGTACAGTATTTGGAGTTTGTGATGGTCAGTTTTACATTATGGACGCCAAAAGTGCTGAATACATGTGAAACGGTGGGAACGGTTCCCGTGTTTACCTGGTTCAGCGCACCGGATCCGATATCATCAAAATCCCATTCGTAATAAATGATTGAAATATTTTCGGGGTTCGTAGCCGGTTTGGGCAAGGAGGCCGATGCATCGAATGACATCGGGTTGTAGAGGCAGTTGTTGGGCTGCGGCTGCGCGGTATTGGTATAGGTGGCAACCGGCTTGTACTGGTCGGGATTTACATAAACGTAATCGGTGATCATGTCCGACTGTCCGGCTGAATTGGTAACCGTGAGCGTAACGGTGTACGTAACTCCTGAGGTGGTGGGAAAGGTATGCTGAAGCACCCCGAAGGCGCTTCCTGTAACAATGGGTGAAGCATCGCCAAAATTCCAGGAGTAGACAATAGATGGGTCGGCAGATACCGACACATTCCCAGTAAAGTTGACAATATTGTAATAACAACCGCCGGCCGGGTCGAACTGGTAATAAAAATAGGCATGCAGCAACGGCTGCACCGTGATTGTCTTCGTTGCAACTACTCCCGTGCAACCTGCAAATGTCGGATCATTGTTCACTTCGGTCACCTGAACCGTGTAGGTTCCTACGTTCAGCCATTTTACCTGCAGCTGGTTGGTATTGGTAGCGCCTATGATGGTTCGGCCGCCCGCAGGTGTTACAACCCATTGATATGAATGGGTGGGGGTACCTGTTGTCGCAGGGGTTGAATAAGTGTAGGTGACCAATGAAGCATTCTGATCGCAGGCAATGTCAGCCCCGGTAATGGATGGCTGTGTGTCCGGACAGGTCTGTGCCCCCAACCTGGGTGTTACTGCTGCCAGCAGAAAGGCCAGGAGAATGCAGCGTAAAAATCGATGGAACATAAGTTTGGAATTTGTAGACGGTTCGATCTGTTGTTTTATACTCAAATATACGACAAAAGTTTCATTCAAAAAGTTGCCTGTAAGGTAGAATTCCTGAGAATAAAAATTCTACAGAATGTCTGAATCAACAAAATTAACAAATTATTAATAAATATCGACATCCCCGGGCAACCCTAACACAAATATTTTTGTCAGAATATAAAAGAGGTGAAAATATTTTGTTTTTGCCTGAAACCTTGTATTTTTGCAAATACCAATCCTGTTTCCCATGAAAAAATCAGCAATCGCACTGTCCTTACTGTTATTCGCCTCTGTATTAATATTTTCAGGTTGTGTTAAAAAAACCACAGAAGACCCCTGCGGTGGGAAAGGGGTATTGAGCGTCGAAAATAAACTTGATTCCGCAATTTCCGTAAAAGTTGTACAGACCCACAATACGATGTCGGTAGAAAAAGACTATTCACTTCCCTTCCTGCTTGCTGGCAACCAGCCATATACCCTTACCATTGATGGTCCCCGATATCACAAAGACACCACCTTCATGATCCTTTACTGTGACAATAAATTATTTGTGGTAACGAAATAGGCACCGCTATTTCTCAAAACGTAACTTGCTGAAATAAAATACAAGACGTTTGTTATTGGTTGACAGTGCAATATTTTTTATTTCCTGGAAACCGGTTGTAAGAAAATAATTTCCATACCAGGGTAAAATCTTTCCTTTGGTTTCCGTCACCAGTTTATCATTCGGATAAAGTAATTCAGGTTGTGTGAAATCAGGCTTTTCAACCACCCTGCCTTCATGGATGATTTTTGTACCGATCATTCCGTCGCTGACATAACATACCAGCAGGTCGCCGCCGGATGGAAAAGTGACCACTTTTGGTGACAACTCCATGGATACCAGGTTCCTGATCTCAAAAGTGTTGTCCCAGAGCAGTTTCCCCTCCTTGTCAAACCCTGCCATGATGGTGTTGAAAAAACGGTATCCGTCAAATACCGAAAAACTGTTGGTATAGGGACGCCCGTAATAGTCAAAATCGGTAAAACTTTCCGTATGGTATTGGGGAGTATAAACTTCTGCCGTTACGACAAACTGGTTGTTCCAGGGCAGGATATCGTGAAAAAAAAGTGAAAAATCGAGGGAATATTCGTTGATCGGTTTGTTTTTTTTCAGCGCTTTCTTTTTCAGGTTAAGAATTTCATGTTCGTCAAGTAAAGAATTTGCATTGGCCAGTTCAAGAAAATTGTAAACGTTCATGCATTTCTGTGCACCGTTGAAGATATTCATTGAAATAAATCCGGTTGACGCTTCAGTGACCCGGTTTTTCTGACCCCCGCCCGAAAGAAACTGGCCGTAGCATCCAAGGATGAGGTGCCCGCCGGGTTCAGTCTCAGCAAGCTGCACGTGGACCAGGTCGCGGTTCATATCCTGCGTGCCTACAGGCACTTCATGCCTGATGGATCCTGAAGTATCATAAGAAACCAGGAAATGTTCGAGGGTCTTTTTCGAAACTGTTCGGCTGACAATTGCTGAAACCGTTTCGGAAGCCGAATCGGGCTGCATCCACCTGATAGCGATCTGGCTCCCCTGCCCCAGCGGTAACAACCGTTCAACCCCGGAGGACAACTGCATTGTTAACAGTTTGCCCGATTGTCCTTTAATGTTGTAACCAATCCAGCTTCTCCCTTTCCTGATCCCAAAACCAACAACCTCCGCATCCTGCTGGATCTTCCCTGAATTGAGGATCAGCAGCCCTTTGCGAAGCCCGACGCGTAAAATTTCAAAATCATTCTCTTGTCCGTGAGGTTTTCCGGCATGAAGGAAAAGCATCGCCAGGGTATCGCCGCAGGTTATATGAAGTCGGTAGTCGAGGTCATTCAGTACCGGAAGACTTTTGGTCCACATAAGTTGGAGGGTGGTATCGTAAAGAGATACAAACCATTTTACATGGGAATCATCCGCGGGTTCAAGACTCCTGAAAAACATGATCATTCCTCTCGGCCCGCAAGGGATGATCCGGTAGGTTTCATTTACCGATTTAACCGGGATCTCAATTCTCAGGGGTTTATCCGGGCTGTCATTGCCGGAGATTTGCTGTGCCATCCCTGTAAAACAAGACGGCCCTGCCAGTAACATCAGAAAAAAAAGTAAATGGCGCATGATACGATCGCTTCAGGTTATCAGATCCCGGAAAAACAGGAACCGTCATTCCTGGGACATGTGATTCGCAAAGAACGGCAACAAAACAGAATTGTTGCGTTCCGTCCGGGATGACAAAAATAGTTAAAAAAAAAGGTTGCCCCGTATGAAGCAACCTTCTCTTTCAGTAAAATGTTCTTAACGAATGATGAGTTTCTTTACTTCGCTTGTTTTTGAAGATGCGTAATAAACCTGCACAAAATAGATCCCACCGGCCAGTGAACTGATATTCAGGGAGCATTCCGGCTGGTTGGTAGAAGTTTCCATGACCACGCTGCCCACAACCGAAAGGACTTTGATCTCTTTCTGTTCACTGTTGCCAAAAACAAGAGAGCATTTTCCTGAAGCAGGATTCGGGCTAACCGAAAAACTATTGTCATTTGCCTTGTGATCATTCACCCCAGCAAGGAGATCGCCGGTAATGACGATGTCGTCAAGTTCCCAGGTGGAGGAGGCGGTGGCATCGGATGTGTATTTAAACCCGATGTATACGTGGGTGCCATTGGTTCCGCTCACGTTTACCGTTCCCGAAGGAGCCCAAACGAAGTTGCCGGTCGACCAACTGGCGGTGAGAGGCGTCCAGGTGTAATCGTTGGGATCGCCCGAGCCGTTGTAGTCGTTTGAAATGAACAGTTCTAAAGGATTCCCGGTATATTTATAGGCAGAAACAAATGTAAGTGCCTCATTGTTGTAGTTGTTGAAGTTCATGGAGGGAGAAATGAGCCAGTCTTCGTTGGCATTGTTTGCTCCATTGGCATATCCGCTCATGCTTGTAAACGGGTTGCCGGTAAGGTGAATGGAGTCGATGCTCCATACCTGTGCCCCAACAATATTTTTAACGATCCAGTTCTGGAAGGTTTTATTGGTGAAATGGATGCTGTCGATGATGACGGTTGCCGGTGTGGTTGCATTGGCGGAAGGCGCAGTACCGTCGGTTTTATAGTTGATGAGCGCACCCGAATTGGTATAGGGATAAATCTTGAAATAATAGGTTTTGTTGGAGGGCAGGCTTCCGAAGGATGCATGCTGAACTCCCTGCAGGATATTGAGGGCACCATGACCGCTGGCAAGGTTTGCATTATCGGGAACCGGTGTTCCGTCAACGGGAGCGGTGATGTTGTTCTGATCGCTTGCCAGGATGAGGTAGGCGATGGGGGGTTGCGCACCTGCCGCGTCGCTCCACGTGAGGTTAATGTTGAAAGGCGAAGGCGTTGCTGTAAACGCAGTAGGATAATTGGTCGGTTCGGGAACCGGGCCGCCACTGTATGCGGTCCAGATAACATTGTCGATGGTACACTGTCCCGAATTGGTACTGTCAGCCTGTTTGAACATCAGTGTAAAATCGCCCGGAGCATTCACGACGATCGGGCCTGAATTGTTCAGGGCGCCCTGCGTGGTGCTGGTGACATTGCCAACAAGCAAACCGTTTACATAAACATTCAGGTTGACATGGGTTGTAAAAGGCTGTTTGTACTGGAACGAAACTGTTCCGCAGCCATTGTGCAGGGTTCCTGATAAAACCTTTCCTGTAGGGTTCCTGGCCTTGCCCATTGTAGGCGAAGGGGCAACGATAACCGAATCGCCGCGGCATTGCTTGTAGGTCCATGTTGAACCGTCTACACCAATAAAAGTACCGTCGTGGTATGCGTTGGATGTTTCAGGGAAGTTCGTGAAGGGTTCGTTTCCCTGTCCAAATGCCCATACACCTGCCAGCAGGAAAATTATTAAAGCCAGTAATTGTTTTTTCATACGTGTTGTTTAATTAAGGATTATTGAATGATTAGTTTCTGTGTATTGATCAGGCCTGTCGCCTGGTCCATGACCTGGATGAAATAGAGGCCGGTGTTCAGTCCGGGCAGGTTGAGATCAAGTTTTTGGGTATCGGTTTTCAGTGAAACCAACGGAGTGCCTGTTCCCGAAAGCACGGTAACAGCATAATCTGAATTTTTTGTGAAAGTGATGGTGAACTTCCCGTTCATCGCCGGGTTCGGATAAACCGAGAAGTTGTTTTTACCATTCAGGCCTGCGATGCCGCTTGGCCCTACCTGGATAAACATGGGTTTGTATTTTTTACTGTGTCCGGCATTGTTGGTAACCGTGAGGGTTACATCATAGCTGCCAAGGACATTGTAGGTGACCGGCGGAGGATTTTGACCGCTGAAGGTTTCGGGCACGCCGCGTTCGAATTCCCAGAACCAGGTTGCCACATTGTTGGAAGAGGCATCGGTGAAGGTCACCTGCTGGCCGATGACAATCGTGGAGTCACTGGCGTGGAAATTGGCTACCGGGGCGTAGGAACATCCTGCAAGCGGCGAGGCGAACAGAGAATCACCATTGGGGAGTTTCGACTGGTAGACAATGGCATGACGCCAGTTTGCGGCAAGTGAATTGTCTGAATTCGGATCGCACAGCTCAAGCGACGGACCCTTCCCGTTTGCAAGGGTATCCCATGGCAGGGTCGGCAGGTAATACACTGAATCGAGGACATAATTGAAACGGTCCTTGAAAACGATGGGTTCCCCCTGGTTTGTCAGCGCTCCGCCAACATTCCACTGGTAGGATGGTATGTTGTAATAGGTTGTCAGGTAAGCTGAACTTTTCCCAACGATGACATAGCCATGTGAATTCAGGGTAAGCGAAGGAAAGGTAAAATCAACACCCTTGCTGAAATAAAAGCCGGTGATGTCGACCGGTTGTGTGTCGTTGTTGAACAATTCGATAAACTCGAGGGAGTCACTGCCCACGATCGGCGACCGGTAATTGATCTCGGTTATGACGATTTTGGCGTTGGTCGGGCCGACAACATGGATGTAATTGTTCTTGCAGGTTGTCTGTGTTCCCCATTGATTCGTAGCGGTAAGGCAAACCGTATAATCACCTGCATAATTGTATGTGATACCGGTGGGGTTCTTTACCGTGGAGGTATTTGGGATGCCACCGTTGAATGACCATGCCCAGGTATCGGGGCAATATTTGGTTGAATCGAAAAAGTTGATGGATTCCCCGACAGTAAGGTTCACTTTGCTGGCGGAGAAGTTGGGCAAGGGCGCCAGCACTTCGCACAGGGTACTGAAGGTCACATCTGCGCCATAGCCTGTTCCTGTAAGGGTTGTTGCATAAGCCCTCAGATGATAGGTCGTATTGGGCAGCAAACCGGTCATGTTGCTGGTAAAAGTCCCAAGGGTACCAGTTACCGTAGTGTGTGCTCCTGAAGCCGTCGGGTTTGCAGTTGTTCCCCAGCATAACCCGCGGGCGGTGATGGGCGATCCACCATCGGTAGAAACATTTCCGCCTCCGGTTGCCGAATTGAATGAAATGTTGGTGATGTTGGGATCGGTGGTGACGGTAGGCAGGGATGGTCCCGACGGGGTCAGCGGAGTATCTGAGTTAGTGAGGACGACCACATCACGGCGCTGGGCGGTTGTTGTATTTGCACCGCTTCCCCAGGTGCCGTTGGCACTGGTGTTAAAGGCAAACACGGTATTGTCGGCATTGCGCGATTCAACCCTGCGGACACCACTGGGATTATTGGCGCCGATGGGGATCACGGCCACGTAATCACCAGCGGCACTCGTGCCCGCCTGCATGTAGACATCGTTGACCGGTGTCGGCAATTCACTGTTGGTGACCTGTGTCGGGATCATCTGGCGGATCATGTAAGAGAAAAGTGGGTCACCTGTTCCGGCAACATTGTCATATAAAAGCACATATTTCCCGTTCGAGGGTGCCAGGGAACTTCCCTTGACAAAGCAGCCGTCGTCCGTAGTGGCGGTGGTGCGGGCGGTAACCGCGATATCGAGGGCCGTCATAAGCTTGGAACCTACAAAAAGGGGTGAACCTGGCATCGCCCCGTTGGCAACCACCCAGCCAAGCCGGATATTGTGCTGCTGGCCGGCATCAAACCGGGAGGCATTGCCGGTCGGCTGGTAAAACACCCACACGGGCCCCGAACTGCCGGTGGCATCCGTGGTAAAATAGGACAACAGGCTGGTGGTGCCGCTGAAGGCGGTTACATTCCAGAAATTACCGGCGCCGTAACTGGTTGCAGGATCGGTGATGATTCCAATCCCCGGTTTGAGATCATACGCGGTATTCGGCGTGAGTCCGTCAATTTTAAAACAAACGGCAAACGCGGTCCTGGCATTGTTTGTTGACGCTGCTGTCTTGCTTCCAAAGTATTTTGGAATGACCAGTTCTGTTACGGTCTGGGAATAACCATTGGTCAGGAGAAAGAGTAACAGCAGGGTGCAGGCAAAGGGTGTAAATCGTTGTTTCATATAATTTTCTGGATTAAATTACCGCCGGGGAAAGAATATACAAAATTGCTAATAATTTTTGGATTTTTAACAGTAATTTATTAACAAATGATTAAATCACACCGTTCATCATGATGTCGATTCTGATCCCGGGTCATTACATTTATGACCATTATTAACAGGAAAGGCCGGCCCCTTTTATGGAACCGGCCCTGTCTGTTATTGCAATTACAATCGGTTATTTATCCTTGACCTCTTCAAAGTCGACATCAGTCACTTCGTCGTTCCCGGAACCTTTCGGTCCCTGCTGACCCTGCTGTGGATCGTGCTGCGGTCCGCCGGGCTCACTGCCGGGCGCTCCGCTCTGCGAAGCATTTTTGTACATCTCTTCGCTGGCGGTCTGCCACATGGCGTTGAGGTTTGCGAGTGCGGCATCGAGGGCGGGGATGTCGTGATTTTTATGGGCGGTTTTCAGTTCTTCAACGGCTTTTTCAATGGCGCCTTTCTTATCGGCAGGGATTTTATCGCCGAATTCCTTGAGCTGCTTTTCGGTCTGGAACACCAGGGTGTCGGCCTGGTTCAGTTTATCGATCTCCTCTTTTGCCTTTTTGTCGGCATCGGCATTCACTTGCGCCTCTTCGCGCATACGGCGCACCTCGTCCTCCGAAAGGCCTGAGGAAGCCTCGATCCTGATCTGCTGCGATTTCCCGGTGGCCTTGTCCTTGGCGGTCACATGCAGGATCCCGTTGGCATCGATGTCGAAGGTCACTTCAATCTGCGGAACTCCCCTTGGTGAAGGGGGGATCCCGTCGAGATGGAACCTTCCGATGCTCTTGTTCTGGTTGGCCATGGGCCGTTCTCCCTGCAGGATATGAATTTCCACCGAAGTCTGGCTGTCGGCTGCGGTTGAAAACACCTCCGATTTCTTCGTGGGTATGGTTGTATTTGATTCGATCAGTCGGGTCATGACACTGCCGAGGGTTTCAATACCGAGCGAAAGCGGTGTGACGTCGAGCAACAACACATCTTTCACTTCACCGGTAAGCACACCGCCCTGGATGGCGGCACCAATGGCCACCACTTCGTCGGGGTTTACACCCTTGGAAGGTTCTTTTCCAAAAAGGTCACGTACCAGTTTCTGAACAGCGGGAATTCTCGTAGAACCGCCCACGAGGATAACTTCGTCAACCTCGCTGGCTTTCAGTCCTGCGTCCTGAAGTGCTTTCTGGCATGGGGCAATGGTCGATTGCATCAGGCTGTCGATGAGCTGTTCAAATTTTGCACGGGTCAGTTTCTTGACCAAATGCTTGGGAACACCGTCAACCGGCATGATATAAGGAAGGTTGATTTCGGTCTCCATGGAACTGGAAAGTTCGATTTTTGCCTTTTCGGCAGCCTCCTTTAAACGCTGGAGAGCCATCGGATCCTTGCGAAGGTCGATCCCTTCATCTTTTTTAAATTCGTCGGCAAGCCAGTCGATCACCATATGGTCAAAATCGTCGCCGCCAAGGTGGGTATTGCCATTGGTCGATTTCACTTCGAAAACGCCTTCACCCAATTCGAGGATGGAGATATCAAAAGTACCGCCACCAAGGTCGAACACAGCCACCTTGATATCCTTGTGTTTTTTATCAAGACCGTAGGCCAGCGCAGCGGCCGTCGGTTCATTGATGATACGCTTCACGGTGAGACCGGCAATTTCCCCGGCCTCTTTGGTGGCCTGGCGCTGTGAATCACTGAAATATGCCGGAACGGTGATCACGGCTTCCTTCACCTCCTGGCCCAGGTAATCCTCGGCTGTCTTTTTCATCTTCTGAAGAACGATCGCCGAAATTTCCTGCGGTGTATATAATTTTCCGGTGATGTCAACACGCGGAGTATTGTTGTCGCCCTTTGACACGGTGTAGGGAACACGCTGGATCTCTTTCTGAACCTGGTCCCATGTTTCACCCATGAAGCGCTTGATTGAAAAAACAGTATTTTTTGGGTTGGTGATGGCCTGCCTTTTTGCAGGATCACCAACCTTCCGTTCACCGTTATCGGTAAAGCCGACAACCGACGGCGTTGTACGTCTCCCTTCGCTGTTGGGAATAACAACCGGTTCGTTACCTTCCATAACAGCCACACATGAGTTGGTGGTTCCAAGATCAATACCAATAATTTTTGCCATATTAATAATCTCCTTTCAAGTAAACAATAATTTCAATAGAATTTGGCTTTAAACAGTCAATCATTGTGCCAAAAAAAAACTGTGACAGGAGGGTGACAAAAAGACAGGTAGCGAAATGGCGAAATGGCGAAAACGGGAAATGTTTTAACAGGGGTTAAAATCCGCGGTGGATGGTGCTGGGGTTGATTTTGAGGTTTGACCGCGTATTGCCGCTGATACCCAGGGAGTCAATCTTCTTGGTATAACGTGAACTGAAGAGGCCGATCCCATTGACGATGTTGGTAAATGCCGGTTTTTCCTGGACAATGGTCATGGATGGTTCGGTGACCTCCATGTAGGTATTAAGGTCGGCCGAAGCACAGGAAAAGATAAAGACACAATGGTCGGCGTAACGGGTCAGGACAGAAGTTGTATCGATCAGGGCTCCGACGACATTGTAAAAACCGTCACCCGAAATAAACCGGTCCAACTGCTGGGTGCTGTTCTGATCTACGATTTTGAGGCTGGGAATAGCCACCCAGTCGATCGATCTGAGATGCTTGTTTGCCGGATCCTTTGTCAACCACTCCTGGTAATAAAACCTGATCAGTACCTGGTAGCGGGCGGTATTTTTTGCCGGATCCCACCTGACCTCGAAATATTCGTTCGGAACGAAACTGACATTCATTTGGGGGCGATAAACCTGGAAATCATGGATCATGGTGGTTTGTCCTGTGATCTCCTTGCCTGTTTTTTTGTTCTTTATGTATAATTTATAGGTATAATTTTCATTGAGCACAACCTTCGAATAATACATCAGCTGGTTTGGGTAGTAAAAGATCGAATCACCCTTCTGTTTGTTGTGGAGTGTGATGGTATCGCAGGGGTAGGATTTAATAAAGGATGTTCCGTTAAATTCATCGAGCCTTACTTCAAGCGTATTCGGATAGATGCTTGAATCGGCGATTTTGGCAAAGGTCAGGGCATCGCCGGGGCCCAGGAATGCCTTGGTGACTTTGATGAAGGTGGTATCAGCCGACTGGTCGAGGAGCCCGTAAACGACGGTGATGTCTTTCCAGGAGGCATCGACGTTCAGGTCCTTGTTGCACGATATAAAAGCAGGAATCAGCAGGAGAAATGGGAGCAGGAATTTTACGGCGCGCATCCGGGTATCTGTTGGTATCTGGCAAAAGTACATAAAAAAATTGTAACTTTGCTATTCAAAATAAAAATTATGCCGACCCAGAAATCCTTCCGGAATGTGACCAAGGTTACCACGCATGTGCTGCAGGAGATGAAGCATAAAGGCGAAAAGATTGCCATGCTAACCGCTTATGATTATTCGTTTGCGCGAATCCTCGACAGCACGGGGATCGATGTAATTCTCGTAGGCGATTCAGCCTCCAACGTCATGGCGGGTCACACCTCCACCCTGCCGATCACACTGAATGAGATGATCTACCACGGATCGTCGGTGATGAGGGCGGTAAAGCGGGCGCTGGTCGTTGTGGATCTTCCATTTGGCACCTACCAGGGCAATTCGAAGGAGGCCCTTAATTCAGCCATCAGGATCATGAAAGAGGCGGGAGCGGATGCCGTGAAACTTGAGGGTGGCCGGGAGATCCTGGAATCGGTCGACCGCATTCTTTCGGCAGGGATCCCGGTGATGGGTCATCTCGGGCTGACGCCGCAGTCGATCCACAAATTCGGAACCTACGTTGTAAGGGCAACCAGCGAGGAAGAGGCTGCCAAACTTCTCGAGGACGCCCATCTTCTTGAAAAGGCAGGCTGTTTCGCCATTGTCCTGGAAAAGATCCCCGCACGCCTCGGCGGCATCGTCACTTCCGAGCTGAAGATACCGATCATCGGCATCGGGGCCGGGAGAGAGGTTGACGGCCAGGTGCTTGTACTCCACGACATGCTCGGCATCACGCTTGATTTTTCTCCTCGTTTTCTCCGCAGGTATCACAACCTTTCAGAAGAGATCAGCGGTGCCGTCAACTCCTACATAGACGATGTCAAAACCCTTGACTTCCCCAATGAGAAAGAACAGTATTGACCAGGACATTTTATACGAAGACAACCACCTGATCATCCTCAACAAACGGCCTTCGGATATTGTGCAGGGGGACAAAACCGGGGATGAACCCCTGAGCGAGGTCCTGAAATCCTACATCAAAATCAAATATGGCAAGCCCGGGGCTGTTTTCCTTGGCGTGGTGCACCGACTCGACCGGCCCGTGAGCGGTGCGGTGGTATTTGCCCGAACCTCCAAATCCCTTACCCGGCTCAACAACATGCTGCGCGACGGTGAAATGCACAAGACTTACTGGGCCGTCGTTAAAAACAAACCGCCTGAAACCGAAGAAAGACTGGTACACTACCTGACCCGCGACGAGGAAAAAAACAAATCGTTTGTTCACCTGAAAGAGGTTCCCGGTTCGCAACGGTCGGAGCTGGTCTACCGCCTGATCGGCAGCAGCGACCAATATTACCTCCTCGGGGTGAATCTCCTGACAGGACGTCACCACCAGATCAGGGCCCAGCTCGCTGCCATCGGCTGCCCGGTGAAAGGGGACCTTAAATACGGGTACCCGCGGTCAAACCCAGGCGGGTTCATCCACCTTCACGCCCGCCGGATTGAATTCATCCACCCGGT
Source organism: uncultured Bacteroidales bacterium (assembly GCA_903845055.1). Taxonomy (GTDB): domain Bacteria; phylum Bacteroidota; class Bacteroidia; order Bacteroidales; family FEN-979; genus CAIVAT01. The sequence continues at coordinate 14,232 of CAIMWF010000084.1, forward strand.
CCAAAAAACGCCTGTCGACATCATCGCCCCGCCCCCCGCCGATAATCTCTGGGATTTTTTCAGTGAACTGGACCTGACAAAAGAGCGACCTGTATGACCGGGATTCATTATTCAGTTGATACCACACTAACGCTTCAAAGCCTGTCGCATCCCGACGTGGTTTACAGCCCCTCCCTCTTTACCACCCATCAGCTGCGCCCGGGAACGTTCAGTGCCAGCCAGCAGCGCCCGATGCAGCCCGACTGGATATCGGGAATACTGATATTCTGTTTCATGCTTTTTGCCTGGACCCAGGTTTTTTACTACAACAGGATCCGACAGGTTCTCAAAGCACCCTTCTCAAAACGTTTCATCAACCAGCTTACCCGCGACGGAAACCTTTTCAAGGAGCGGATTTCCGTCTCCATGGGGACCATATACCTCCTCACCTTTTCATTGCTGCTCTACGAATTCAATGCGGAATTCCTGAAAATCACCCTTTCGATGGTCAGCGGTGTCACCCTTTACCTGGCGATCGTGGTGTTCAACCTTGCCCTGCTATTTGTCAAAGTTTCAGTGGTACAATTACTCGGGATCGTTTTTAAAACAAAGGAGACCACCTACAACTACCTTCTCAACCTCTTGATTTTCGCCCTCCTTTCCGGACCGGTCATGTTGGCGGCGCTGGTCCTGATCATTTATCTGAAATGGCCTCTTTTGCTTCATATATGCGTGATTGCGTTCATCTTTATGTTTTTGTTCAGGTTTCTCCGCAGCTTTTTAATCGGGATAACCCTCTCCAAATTTTCATATTTATTTTTATTTGTATATCTTTGCAGCCTCGAAATTTTACCCCTGCTTGTCATCATGAAGATCCTGCTCAATCAGGCGTAATCCGCCGGCGGGTAAGGTTTCAGAGAAAGTGAACGCAAATACCCTACGGCCTTGAAAGTAAAGAATATCCTTGTATCCCAGCCTCAGCCCATTGATTTTGAGAAATCACCCTATGGCGAAATTGCTAGGAAATTCAATGTCAGCATCACCTTTCGAAAGTTTTTTAAAATTGAGGGTATCCCGGCCAAGGATTTCCGCAAGGACCGTGTGAATCTTCTTGATTATTCAGCTGTTATTTTTACCTCCAGGAACGCGGTCGATCATTATTTCAGGATGTGCAAGGAGATGCGTGTCGAAGTGCCCGAAACCATGAAGTATTTCAGCATCTCTGAATCCACCGCCTATTACCTTCAGAAATATGTTCAGTTCAGAAAAAGGAAAATTTTCCACAGCAAGGAAAACTATGCGAACCTCATCGAACTGATCAAAAAACATAAAACGGAGAAATTCCTGCTTCCCTGTTCCGACATCCACAAACAGGAAATCCCGAAGATGTTGCTGGAAAACAAGATACAGTACAAGGAGGCGGTTATTTACCGTACCCTGGCCAGCGACCTTTCGGACATCGACATCAGGAATTACGACATGCTGGTATTCTTCAGCCCTTCGGGGATCAAATCCCTTTTCAAGAATTTTCCCGATTTTGTCCAGGGCGACACGGCCATCGGGGCTTTTGGAAATTCCACCCACAAGGCGGTCAATGATGCAGGCCTGGTGCTGAACGTCGAGGCACCGACACAGGCCGCAGCCTCCATGACAGCAGCCATCGAGCTTTTCCTGCAGAACGAAGCCAAAAAGAAATAACACTTCTATTCCTTACCTTTGCACCTGGCAGTATTTTGCCGGGATTACCCATATAACCCATGAGGCAAACCTTTTCAAAAGATGAGCGTCTCCGCAGTCATCAGCTGATCAGCAAACTGTTTGCCGGGGGGTCGGTATTCTACCTCCGCCCGTTCCGTGTCACATGGATCCGGATTACGCCCGGGAGCCCGGTCCCGGTGCAGGTAATGATGAGCGTTCCGAAATACAACTTTCACAGGGCCGTCGATCGCAACCTCATCAGGAGGAGGATGAAGGAGGCTTACCGGCTGAACAAGGAGATCGTTTATGCTCCCCTGGAAGCCTCCGGCCAGCACCTTGCCGCCTGTATCACCTACACTTCCAAAGAAATAGTTCCCTACGAGCATATACGGGAAAAAATAATACTAATTTTACAGCGTTTATCAGAGGAAAATGAAAAGGTTGCTCGGTAGTTTTTTCATTTTACTGATTCGTTTTTACCAGGGTGTGCTTTCACCTTACCTGCTGCCTTCGTGCCGCTATACCCCGAGTTGTTCTGCCTATGGCATTGAAGCCATCCGCAGGCACGGACCGTTCAGGGGCGGCTGGCTGACACTGAAACGGATCGGCAGGTGCCATCCCTGGGGAGGAAGCGGGTTTGACCCGGTGCCATGACAAAATAGCGAAATAGCGAAATAGCGAAATAGCAAAATAGGGAAAAGAGGGATTGCCGGAATATTGTGTTTGGAAGGCATGTGCCTGTATGACAAGTTTTTAACAAGTTAATTTTGAAGAGAAGATGAAATATTTTGCAGGATACATATTATTGATATATTTTTCAGTTTGCAGCGGGGTGCGCGTTGAGGCCCAGTCGCCCAACCAGCAGGGGTTTGAGATCATGAAAAACCTTGACATTTATTCAAACCTGATCAAGGAACTGAACCAGGATTACGTGGATGAGATCAACCCGGGGGAACTGACCCAGAAGGGAATCGATGCCATGCTCGAGTCGCTGGACCCCTACACCAACTTCATCCCTGAATCGCAGGTGGAGGATTATAAGTTTATCACCACCGGACAATATGGCGGGATCGGGTCACTGATCCACCAGCAGGCAGATTTCGTGGTGATCTCGGAACCCTATGAAGGTTCCCCGGCCCAGAAGTCGGGGCTGAAGGCGGGTGACAAAATACTGGAGATCAATGGAAAACAGGTTAAAGGAAAATCATACGAAGATGTCAGTTCCTTTCTGAAGGGGCAGGCAGGCACTACCGTACACCTGGTGATCCAGCGCGACGGGGAGAGTGCTCCCATCGAAAAGACGATAACGCGCGAGATCATTAAAATAGACAACATTCCTTACTATGGCATGGTCGACCAGCATACCGGTTATATCAAACTGACAGGTTTCACCCAGAATGCCGCCAAGGAGATGCGGCAGGCCTTTGTCAAGCTGAAGGAGGGAAACGACCTGAAGGGAATCATCATTGACCTTCGTGGGAACGGCGGAGGATTGCTGAATGAAGCCGTTGACATCGCCAACCTTTTTGTTGAACGCGGGCAGGAAATCGTGAGCACGAAGGGTAAGATGGCCGATAAAAACCATACCCACCTCACCATGAATCCCCCGGTCGACCTGAACATGCCCCTGGTCGTCCTGGTCGACCGTTCGAGCGCATCGGCCAGCGAGATCCTTGCCGGGTCGATGCAGGATCTTGACCGTGGTGTGATCATCGGGCAGCGCACCTTCGGCAAGGGACTGGTGCAGAACGTGGTCCCCCTGTCTTACAACGCGCAGATGAAGATCACCGTGGCGAAATATTACATACCGAGCGGTCGCTGCATCCAGGCAATTGACTACGCCCACAAAAAGAAAGACGGATCCTTTGGCAAGATCCCCGATTCCCTGATCCGGGCATTCAAAACAAAGAGCGGTCGTACTGTTTACGACGGGGCGGGATTGAATCCCGACGTTATGGCGAAACCGCGCAGTTACAGCAACATTTCACTGGCACTTTACGGGAAGTACCTGATTTTTGATTTTGCCACCCGGTTTGCCCGTGAGCATACAACCATCCCCGCTGCCGGTACTTTCGAGATCGACGATACGATATTCAACAATTTTCTTGCGTTTATCAAAGGCAAGGACTACACTTACACCACCAAAAGCGAACGTGCACTGGAACAACTCAAAAGCGAAGCCCTGAAGGAAAACTATTTCGATGCCATTACAGAGGAATATGGGCACCTGAAAACCCGCATGGAGAAAGACAAGCTGGAGGACTTAAGGAAATACAACGGCCAGATCAGGGAACTGCTGAAGATGGAGATCGTTACGCGCTATTACTACCAGAAAGGCAAGATCGAAGCTACCCTCAAACATGACCCGGAACTGGCCGACGCCATTTCAACCCTGAACGACAGGGACAAGTATGCAGCCATTCTTTCAGGGAAATATGTGCAGCCTAAACCGGAAATCCCGGTAAAGTCTGAAGACGACGATGACAATACCGTTGATTAACAAGTGCCTATGAATACTGTTACCCATTCCTTTGCATACCAGGTTTATTCTTCTGCTTCCGAACTGGCCTCCCCCGACCGGGAATTGCTGGCACTGGCAGGCATGGCTGTTTCATCTTCACACGCCCCTTACTCGCGGTATCACGTGGGAGCAGCCGTAAAACTTGCCGACGGATCGGTATTTACCGGCAGCAACCAGGAAAACATGGCCTTCCCCGCGGGCTTGTGCGCGGAGCGGGTTGCTGTTTTTGCCGCGGCATCCAATTGCCCGGGTGTTCCCGTTGCGGCACTTGCCATCACCGCTATGGCCGACACATTCGAGGTATCAGAGCCTGTTCCGCCCTGCGGCATGTGCAGGCAGGCCATTGTTGAATACGAAATGAAATACGGAAACAAGATTCGCATCATCCTGGGCGGGCACAGCGGTAAAGTCTATGTGATCGACGGTATGAAGACACTGCTCCCATTGACTTTTCATGAAGCGGAACTGGCGAAAAAGTGACGAATGACGAGTGATGAAATAGTGATTGCTATTAGTAATTAGTAATTTTTAATTTTTAATTAAAATACCTTCCCGATGAAGATCATCCGTACCCTTCTCCTGATTTCACTGCTTCTGCCGTTTTTATCCATGAAACGGGACAAACCTGCATACCGGGTTTACAATGCAAAGGGACATGACGTTGACTACGGCGACCTGCTGAAGGCTGCCGGAAAGTCGGATATCATCCTGTTCGGCGAACTCCATAACAACCCGGTTTGTCACTGGCTTGAGCTTGAACTGACGAAGGATCTTTATGAAGAAAAAGGTCAGAATCTGGTGCTGGGCGCCGAAATGTTCGAGGTTGACAACCAGTTGCTCCTGAATGAGTACATGTCGAAAATGATCCGGAAAAAGGATTTTGAAGCGGAGGCCAAACTATGGCCCAATTACAAAACCGACTACGCCCCGATTGTTGATTTTGCCAGGGACAAAGGGTTGAAATTCGTTGCAACCAACATCCCGCGGCGTTATGCAGCCATCGTGAATTTCAACGGCTTCGAAGGCCTCGACAGTATCAATGCCCTGGAAAGGGGCATGATGGCTCCGCTGCCGATCAAATATATCGATACGCTCGAATGTTATGCAAACATCGCTAAAAGCATCGGTGGGGGGATGCCCGCGCACATGACCATGAACCTCGGGAAGGCACAGGCCATGAAAGACGCCACGATGGCGCATTTTCTCATGAAGAATGGCGCATTTAACGAAAAAACCCTGCTCCATTTCAATGGCTCCTATCACAGCGACAATTTCCAGGGAATGACCTGGTATGTAAACCAGGCGATCCGCAAGACAAGCTTCCAACTGAAGGTACTGACCATCACCTGTATCGAACAGGACGATGTGGATACCATCTCGGTAACGGATGCCGGCAAGGCAAACTTTATTATCGTCATCCCCGCTTCGATGACCAAAACCCAGCCTCCCGAACCTGCCGCCATGATGATGACACCCCCGGCAGCAGTATCGAAAATGGAGGAAAAGTCAAAAGAAGTCAAACCGAAAACGGAGAAAAAGGACAATACCGACGCCGACGAAAATGATGGCGGCGACGATGACGACGACTGACGGGCCACAGCCTTTCACGCTTTGACCCCGGACATTTCTGCCATGAATTACCGGTCAGCTCAGGCAAAAGTATAGTAGGCGTTGATCAGAAAATTCCAAAGAGTGACCACCAGTGTCGCAATGAGTTTGGAAATATAAAAATTTACCTTGAATTTCCCGGTCATCGCCCAGATGATCAGCAGATTGATGCATAACCCGATCAGGGCGATGAGGAAGAACCTTGTAAACTCCATCATGATGTTGGGATTCGTGCTGTGGAATGTCCAGATACGGTTCATGAAGTAGTTTGTGGTCGCCGCAAGGGCGAAACCGCAGGTATTGGCGACATATTTCTGAATCTTCAGGACCTCCTTGCAGATGAAGGTGGTTCCGAAATCGACAAACACGCCCGAAAAACCAACCAGGGAAAATTTAACGAATTTCAGGAGGAAAGCTTCTGTAAAAAAAGACTGGAGAAAGAGTGACATAGGGTGATCGATTGGGGTTTGTTAAATCGCAACAGGTTAAGAGATGAAGTTATAGCTGGATGACCAGGACCTGGTTTTTCCCGTCACGGATGATTTCAACGTTTACGGTCATCCCATGTTTGAGTTTCTTCAGACGGGTCATGTATTCATAAATGTCCCCGACCGGCATCCCGTTAATGCCTGTAATGATATCGCTTTTCTTCATCCCGCCTTTGTCAGCCGGGCCGTCCTTGGTAACCCCGTCGATACGCAGACCCTTTTTCTCGGTCCCGGCAAAATCGGGCATGACCCCGAGGGTGACCTTAAGCTGGCGGCCTGATCGTCCGTTGCTTTGCCTTTTTCCGGATTCTTTGAATGTCAGCGCTTTGGGAAGGCCATCCACTGCCAGGATGAGTCCGGCTGCAAAATCGCCGATCTGTTTTTCGGCTTTGAAATTGAGCTTGTCGGTATCATCGAATGGAGTATGGTAATCCATGTGAACACCGGTATTAAAATAGAAAACGGGGATGTTTGAGGAATAAAACGAAGCATGGTCCGAGGGTCCGTAACCGTCGGGAGAATGCACCACGCCAAAGGGCAGTTTCTTTTCGAGTGGTTTTAAAAGAGAATCGGCTTCGGCGGAGGTGCCGGTGCCGCTCAGTGAGATCGACTTTTTCTCCTTGTTGTACCTGCCAACCATGTCGAAATTGAACATGGTTTTGATCTTTTTTAGGTCGACCGGCGGATGGTCCACGAAATATTTTGATCCGATGAGGCCGATCTCTTCGGCGCTGAAGGTCACGAAAATAATGCTCCGCTTCGTTTTCCCCTTTTCAGGGGCAAAGCGTTTCGCCAGTTCCATAACCATAGCGGCACCCGAGGCATTGTCATCGGCGCCATTGTGGATGGCAACCGTGTCGGGCATACGGGAACCGGAACCCGGCCCGCCAAAGCCTAGGTGATCATAATGGCCTCCGACCACCAGGTATTCATTTTTCAGCAGGGGATCGCTTCCCTCGAGCAGGGCCATGACATTTGCCGTTTTCTGTCTTTTCTGGACCACATCGGTCACGGCGGTAACCACGACGCCAGTTTCGAAACTCTTGGGCGTCTTGCTCCTGATGATGGATTTGTCGAGGCTGTCGACGGAGTTCCCGCTGCTTTTCAGCAACTGGTCGGCCAACTCGCGGGTGATGTTGATAACCGGGATCCCCGCTGTAACTTCGTTATTTTCAACCGACAACGGCATCAGTTTATCCTCCTTTTCCTGTCCCCTGGGGGTAACCAGCAGCAATCCGGCTGCTCCATGGTCTTTTGCCGAAAGCACCTTGCTCCTTACATCGCTGAAGGGAATGAATTTGCTGTCGGAGTTATCAAGTTCAGGATCGGCCCTGAAAATCATCACCCATTTGCCCTGGGTGTCCATCCCGCGGTAATCGTTCCACTTGAGACTGTCGAGGTTCAGGTCGAATCCATAACCCAGGAAGAGGACCGGGGCCGTGACAGCTCCGCTCCCGGAAAAGGAGAGCGGGATGAAATTCTTCCGGAGAGTTCCTTCAAAACCAGGGAATGACAGGGTGTTCTTTTCGGTCAGGTTGACGTCGGTAACGATCTCGAACCACTGGAAACCATTGTCGCCCAACAGTGTAAGCCCGTCGGCATTGAAATGATCGCGTATAAAACCGGCTGCAACATTGATCTCGGCAGTACCCGGTTTGCGACCCTTCAAGGAATCTGAGGCAAGGAACTGAACATACTGATGAAGATCCTTTGCCGTTATTTTTGCCTTCTGGGTGAAACCGGCAACCGTGATCAGGCCCGTGAGGAGAACCAGGACTATTTTTTTCATATTGCAGCTGATTATGTTGTTGTGAAATTCTTCCAAACTAACTTGTAACCGATTCGATGATCCCGCCCCCGAGAACCACTTCTTCATCATAAAACACGGCCGACTGCCCCGGGGTTATGGCGTCGTTGGGATGAAAGAAGGTCACCCTGACCTTGCCGCCTTCCAGGGGCTCGATCCTGGCATTGCGTTCGGCCTGGGCCGACCGGATCTTGGCCGTGCAGTCCATTGCCGTTGTGAGCGATTCAAGGGCGATCCAGTTCAGGTCGGACACGATAAAGGAGCCATTGTAAGTTTCTTCGCGCACACCGACGACCACGGTGTTCTCCTCCCTGTTCAGCCCGATCACATAAAGCGGTTCGGCATAGGCAATGCCAAGGCCTTTTCGCTGGCCGATCGTATAATTCCATATTCCCTTGTGACGACCGAGTATTTTGCCTTTAGAATCGACGATATTTCCCGGCTTCTCCTCAACCTCAAGGAGATCCTTGTAATCGCCGCTGTAAAAATCCTGGCTCTCCTCCAGGTCGACGGTGGTAATCCCGACTTTCCGTGCAAGCTCCTTAATCTCAGGCTTGTTGTATGTACCTATCGGCATCAGCGCCTGCTTTAGTTGGTCCTGTGAGAGGCGGTGAATGAAATAGGTCTGGTCTTTTTTCAGATCGAATGCTTTTTTCAGTACATACCGCTGGTATTTTTCATCAAACCCCACCCTGGCATAATGGCCGGTGGCGAAATAATCGAATTGAATGCCGCTCTTCCGGGCCATAGAGGGCAGCATACCGAATTTGATGAGCTGGTTGCACTGGATGCAGGGGTTCGGGGTTCTTCCTGCAAGATATTCCGATTTGAAATAATCAAGAACCGCCTGCTTATATTCGGCAGAACAGTTGAAAACGTGATAAGGGATACCGAGTTTTCCTGCAACTTCACGGGCTTCGCCAATCTCCTCCTCTTCATCGGATCCATAACAGGCATGGTTCCCGGTCGATTTGTACTGACCATCCCAGATGGCCATGGTCACGCCGATGACTTTATAACCCGCTTCCTTCAGCAGGTAAGCTGCAACCGAAGAATCAACTCCCCCGCTCAATCCTACAATAACTGTTGATCTTTTTGTCAATGGTACAATGATTTGATGAATATAAAAAAGTCTGCAAATTTAGCGATTATTTGGATGCAGGAACCTGAAAGGTTTTACCGGTACCGGTCGCGATTTTCCGCTCCCACTCCTTGCCATAACCGGGCTGAGAAGGTTTTTTGGGAACGCCCCTGCCCTCCCCGTTTTCGAGGATTTCAAAATCCCTGGTTTGTTTGACATTCCCATCCATGTATTTCATGAAGAGATATTGATAGAACTCTTTCCATTTGGTTACAAGGAGGTTCCCGGTGCGGCAGCTGTAATCGGTGACATACGCGGTTGCCCGGGCAGGGCTTTCCCGGTACATGCCGGCAGATTTTGCATCCAGGTCTGCGGTTTCGCGCAAAAACCCGGCCTCGAGTTCATGCTGGTACTTCGCAACTTCAGGGTGAATAAGGTCATATCGCGTATACACCCAGTTGTTCACCTGGTTAAAAGTCCAGAAAGCTGAATTTTCGGACCAGGTGACCATCGACCCATTTCCCACCGCATATCCCTTTGGCACTTCGGTCATGCCACAATACATCGGGGCATATACGCAGCCGTCGGCATCATCCACGCCGAACCAGAAGATCCCGCCAACCGGGTCGGGCAGCCGGTCGCGCGACTGGGCCACGAAACTATAACCGGTTTGCTGCGTAGCGATGGCACGCTCATTAAAATATTCGATGCTGTCGATGGTGAATTCAAGCGGTCTCCAGCGGTATGGCAAATGAAAAGGGCCCGCACCGAAGTCATTCCGCATATCGAGGGGTGTATCTTCAAAATGGTCGCGCATTGCGTCCATCACCCGCCGGAGATCGACCGCCGAGTCGGTTTTAACCCAGAGGGGAAGCCTGTTGGTGACGTAATGGTTGGGATTCGGGCTTTCGTCGGCAAATTGCGGCTGGCGGAAAAGGTGGCCCCTGGCATATTCGGTGAAATCAGGGTTGTCGCGGACGGCCCTGCTGACCTTCCTGAAGAATGACCATATCCTGGCATCGCAGAATCGGGCCCCGCTGAAATTCACCGGGTTGTAAACATCTGAAAAACTGAACGCGGCATCCGTACCCTTGTAAAATCCGTGGTTGCGGGCAAAGGTGATGATGTCGGGTGAGTGATAAACCGTTTGAGCTGCATTCTCCCAGTTGTTTACCTTCTGAAAGGGAAATGTCGTGATCCGTGCCTGGTTGGCATGCCCGCAAACATAACCGTCGGGGATCCTGCGGGCAATCCACACCGCCCCCTTTTCATAGCGCCCTTTGCCGATGATCTCCATGATCCATGCCTCGCGGGAATCGGATATTGAGAAGGACTCACCCGCCGAGGCATACCCGTATCTTTCCACCAGTTCTGTAATCACCTTTATCAGTTCCCGCGCCGTTTTTGAGCGTTGGAGCCCGATGCGCATCAGAGAACCGTAATCGGGAAGTGCGCCGGGCTGATGGTTCAGCGAATCGAGCCCGCCGAAGGTGGTCTCTCCGATGGCGACCTGGTGTTCGTTCATGAACTGGATCACCGAATAGGTATGGCTTTCCTCCGGGATGCTGCCAAGAAACTTACCGCTTTCATAATGGTACAGGTCGCACATTTCGCCTGGCTTGTGATCGGCGGCCGGGTAAAAAGCCAGGGCGCCGTAACGGGTATGCGAATCGGCGGCATAGGTGATGAACACTGAACCGTCCCCGGAGGCCCCCTTGCTCACGATGAGGTTGGTGCACGCTAACGACTGGATGGTGTAAAGGAGAAACAAGCCCAGGATGGGAACAATGATGTGTCGGGTCATATGAAAAAAACAAAATGAAGGTAGAACAAAGGAAACCGGCAGAAAAAATCAACCGTTCCGTCAGATTTTATAATTTGACATGATGATCATTTCGAACCACTTTGAAGGGATGAATTTGCGGAGATGTACGGCAACCTGTTCCATCGCCGGGCCAACCATATACCGCAGTCCCGGGGAGGACTTGCGGAGGATCTTCGCGACCAGTTGTGCAAGTTTTGCCGGATCACAGCCGTTTTCCTCTTCCTTTTCCATGGTCGTCAGCGCTTTGTGGTAACGGTCGGCATAGTCGGGGTTCGAGCGGGATTCCTTTGTTTTGATCCGGCTGCCGGTAAAACCGGTCTTAAAATCGCCGGGGTCGATGAGGGCGACTTTAATGCCGTAAGGCTTCACCTCCATCCGCATCACCTCGGTTAGGTTCTGCACGGCCGATTTGCTTGCACTGTAGGCTCCCTGGAAAGGAACTCCCACCGAACCGGCAATAGAACCGATATTGATGATGTAACCCGATTTCTGCTTTCTCATGATGGGCAGAACCTCTCGGCAGACCCTGAAAACGCCGAAATAGTTCGTCTCGAACTGTGCCTTCATCTCCTCCATCGAGGTATCCTCCACCGAGCCTGCAATGCCGAAGCCGGCATTGTTGATCACGACATCAATACGACCCTCCTTATCCATGACGGTCCGGATTCCCTGTTTAACGGAGAGGTCGTCATCCACATCCATGATGATCATTTCGCATGCAACCATGCCGTTTCCGGGCCTTCGGCTGGTGCCATACACCTTGTACCCGCTGTTGCCCAGGTATTCCGCGCAACTCTTTCCAAAACCCGAAGAGGCCCCGGTGATGAGTACGACCTTTCCGGGTGTTGTGATATTTTGCTTTTGTTCCATTTTCGTTTCTGTTAATTTGTTTGACTTTGCTGTATTTATTACTTAATGTTTTATGACTTTAATATTCCAGGATATGCCATGTTCATCTGTCAACCTGATGAGATAGACACCGGCAACATTGCTGCCCAGATCGAACAGCCATTTATCCCTGCCAATGCCGGTTTTTCCTTCGCATGCAATCCTGCCTGCAGAAGATATAACCTGGTAACCGAATTTATCTCCCGAAGGCAGGGAAACCTCAACGATGCCGTTTGTCGGCACCGGGAAGACCTTCAGGTTGCCGGTGAATTGATCCCTCCCGGTCCCCGCGGGCCAGTCCACACAACCGGTCACGCTGAATTCCGCTGCAGAGGCCCAGGCGTTGCCGTTCACTTCTGACAATGCCCGCAGGCGAAAATACCTTGCGGTTTTCACCGTGTCCATGACAATTGTTTGCGGGGCCGAGGTATTGACAAATTGTCCGGTCTTGACCGGCAGGCCCCAGGTCGCCGTATCGGCGCTAAGATAAAGTTCATAGTTGCTGATCCGCCCGTTTTCACCATCCTGTCTTGTAAGATAGGTGAACCTGCTGATTTTATACCGGTCGCCCAGGTCCACCCGGATTTCATGCGGATAGGGATCGCTGCCGGTGCTCCAGCGGGTGTGCCAGATCGTGGAAGGGTCGTTGTCGAAACTCATGGTCGCAAGTCCGGGATAGTTGGTCTCCTGGCTGTCAACATAAACCAGCGACCAGCCGCTTTTTGAAATTTCTGCTGGATTGTTGCAGTCATAAATTGAAGGGCAGGTGGAAGTGGTAACCATTCCCTGGATGCTTTTGGTATAACTCTGCCCGTTCCTGGTTACGGACAGGCTCACATCGTACGATCCGGGGCTCCCCAGGACGACGCGGGGATTGCGGATGCCGGGGTTATCAATCCATGAAGGCTGCGGCGAAATGTTCCAATGCCAGGTAGTGCCTGCATGTTCGAGGATGGAATGATCATCGAAATAAAGGGTGTCGGACATGCAATCGTAATGCGGTTTTTCAATCCAGGGGTTGACGATCGGGAGGAAGGTCGTATCAGCAAGTGGCGATTCCCACACTCCCCCGTTGCCCCCTGCGCGCAGTTTGCCGTCCCTGAAAAAGGGCAGTGCCATGTTCACCATCATCCCTGCGGGATAATTGTTGCCGAACAAGGCCCAATCTGACATCCCGGCCGTCCGGTAATAGACGCCGGCTGATTTGCCGCCTGTCGCGTCGGTGAATAGGTAAACCAGGTCCTGCTGGCCGGCGGACGGCTGAATGACCATGCATTTCATGTATTCCGAAAGGCTGCCCGTCCAGTCGCTCCAGGTATCGCCCCCATCGGTTGACCGGAACACCTTTCCAAGGTCGGCCGACCAGGTTCCGTTCTGGAGGCAGGCATAGATAACATTTTCATCAAAGGGTGAGATCACAAAAAACAGCTTCCCCTTCCAGTTTGAATTGCCGTAGGGAGCATTGGTCAGGGTTGGTTTCAGTTCCCATGTCACTCCCCCGTCGGCACTCCGGCACAATCCTCCGCCCACGATGTCAGCATAAATTACGAGCGGATTTTTATAACTGACCTGCAAGTACCGGACCCTGGCCGGGAAGTTGTACAGGAGGTCCCATGAAACTCCCATGTCACTGCTTTTCCAGAATCCATTGCCTTCGCCCAGGTATAGGGTCCCGTAGTAGTTGGGGTGGTGCACGAGGTTGCTTCTTCTGCCGCCATACTCATCCATGTTGGGATATTTGCTGAAGATAAAACGGCCTTCCGGCTCTCCTTCTGCAGTTTGAGGAAGGATCCATCCGTTCCCCAGGTCATCAAAAGCCACGTGGCGGCTCCGGCCCTGGAGCACCCAGCCGGTCGGCGACTCGGCGCCGCCCATACGCAGGGCCTTCGGCTGGTAGAACCCGGCAATGGCGGTATTGCCATTGTGGTACCTTCCGCCGACCACGATGTCCTCGTTCCAGCCCTGGTCGAATCCCCACATGTCGGAACCGGTGAGCCCGTTCACCCTGACAAAATAGTTGGTGGCATTACCAAAATTATCGGTGGTGAGATTCATGCCCCCGTCGGTCGAAACCCAGGTCTCGCCCGAGGGAAGCATCTTAATATCCTGGATGTCAGGGTGAATGTTGAAATTCCCCGCATAACCACCCACTGCCGTAAAGGTCGTCCCACCATTCAGCGATTTGTAAAGTGTCGTTGTGCCGACAAGGATGATGTTCGGGTTCACCGGGGAGATGTCGAAGGCAAGGTCGAAATAGCCCTGGCCGTTGTCCATTGGAAATGCAGGGGTTCCACCGGTTGCCTGGAGCACCCAGCTCCAGGTGGTGCCCGACCGCGTTCCTTTTAACAGGTAGGGTGTATTGTTCGCGGCAAGCAGGATGGCCATGAGCACATCAGGACTTGCTGAAGAACAGGCGAGCAGCCCGCCGCTGGATTCGGTGATGTTGTTCGGGAAAGTGTTTTGCACCTGGAAGGACTGCCCCCCATCGGCAGAAGTGACAAGGGAAAATTTCCCCCCTGAAACCGTGAGCGCGGATACTTGCGAATCATCGCCGGGCTTGAACTGGATGTCGTAAACCGCTGCGGGCCATTTCTTTGTCCAGAAAATTCCGCCATCGGTGCTGACATAGGCCCCGTTGCCCGACGCAGCAAGAAGTTTCAACGGGTTTTGGGGGTCAATCCTCACCCGGTCGGCATAAAAAAGGTTCGTGACCGGAAGCAAAGGGGCCCATGTGATGCCGCCATCGGTGGTTTTATGGACCTGGTTTCCTGCGGCCACGTATGCGATGTCGGGATCTGTGGGGTGCACCGCCATGGCTGTTACACCGCCTCCGAAAGGATAATTCCTCCCCATCAGTTGCCAGTTGATCCCTTTGTTGAGGGTTTTGTTAACATACCCTGTTTCGGTTCCGCAATAGATGACATTGTTGTCGGAAGCAGCCACGCCGAAGGAATAGACGTTGGCCTGCCAGGGACAGGAACCCGGGGGTGTGGGAGTACCCGATTCATTCAGCCAGTATGTTTCCTTCGGGCCGAGGAAACTCCAGTCGGAGCCTCCCGTTAAGGTTGGATGATGATCAACGCCTGCAAGCAGCCAGCCGGCATGCTGGTTTGAATAAAATTGTTTAAGGTCGGGCATTTGTATTGTACCATCGGCAAGGGCATAAGGTCCGACAGCGCGGCGCCACATGAGGAAATAGCGGTTGATGGCACTTTCCTCATCAGGATGGATGGCCATCCAGGAGGTATAAGCCTGGTTGATATCAGTGAAGTTGATCACAGGTTCATATAACATCTTTGCCCATCCGGGGAATGAATTGCTGAAGGCGGGCTTGTAACTCTTCACCAGGTCTGGGCAGTCGTCATAAGGGGTGTACCGGTTTTGTCCCTCAGCAATGATGCACGGAAAGCAAATGGCAGCAACCAGGATCATGATGGAAACGGATCGGGAGATACTATTCATATGCTTGCATTCAAATCCATCGAAAAAAAAGTTTTTCAAGTCATCCGGAACTTTTACCACTGAAACGGAAATAATCTTAAAGCCCCTTTCGTTTCACCGGCATCGTCATGCAGCGGGCTCCCCCGCCTCCCCGTGCCAATTCGCTTCCTTCAATGGCAATGACACATTTTTTATATTCATGGATATCCGTGTGTCCCTTGATGACCGATTTCGCCTTGATGATCTCGAAGCCATGACGTGAGAGTTCGTCGAGGGTGTAGGTGTTCCTCGCATAGCCCATGACCTTCCCGGGGGCTATGGCAAAGAAATTGGCGCCTGAGTGCCATTGTTCACGCTGCTGGGTCCAGGCATCCTCGGTCCCCCCGCAAATAACAGGTTCAAGGTCGAAGCCAAGCTTGTTCAGTGCCGCCGGGAGGTTGGCTTCATTGAGAATTGAAACAACCCTGCCATTTTCAATGATGATATGCACGGTTTGCAATTTATTGGTTTTCAGGATGACCGGCTCATATACCATACACTTGTCGAGGTCGAGAAGGGTAAAGACCATGTCGAGGTGGATGAAAGACTCGGGTTTGAAAGGAAGCTCCTGGACCAGGATGTGTTTTGACAGTTTCTCCCGTTTGTACCATTCGATCAGGAAATCGATCCCCTGCGAGGTGGTCCTGGTGCCGGTACCCACCAGGAGCACGTCCTCCCTGGCAACAATCACATCACCTCCCTCGATGGTGACCCCCGGAATCTGCGGCCAGTGCACCGGGTTGATGGTCTCTACACCAAAATCGGGATGGTACCTGAAAATCCCCTCCATAATGATCGATTCGCGCTCGCGCACAACACTGGCCATTTTTGAAATGAGCACCTTGTTGGAAAGGCAAACTGCCGGATCGCGCATGAAAAAGAAATTATGAAGCGGCATCAGTTCATAGCGTCCCTTGCTCAGGAATTTGGTCAGGTTATCCTTTTCCATGAGAACCCCTTCGATCAGAACGGTTGAGAGATCGGCTGCGGGCAGGTCAAGCAGGAAAGATTCGATGTGCTCCCGGTTTTCATTCCGGCAGATATTACGCACCAGTTCCATCCTTGCCCCGGGCTGTTCAACCACGGTTTTCAGGAGGTCACCCACTTCGCAGGTATGGGCTACCTTCTCCAGGACGCCCTTCAGCTGGCTGTATTCCGACAAACCGATGTTCAGGTTCAGGATATCGCTGTAAAGGGCACGCTCAGCATTTTCAGGAGTCATGTTTTCCACTTCAGCCCCCGGTGAATGGATGATCACCGATTCCAGCTCGCCGATCTCGGAGCGGATGTCAACGGATAAATGTTCAGTCATGCACGGCAATTTTCAACAAATGTAACATTTCCATCGCAGTTATGCCAGCCCTTCCCCTTATGAACTGTACCCGGCACCCTGTTTTTTTTTCCGTTACCGGTGGCATGCCCTGTACAACAATGTCGGTGATTTTGAGTTTTCCAGTGAAATACCTGACCAGAGATACATGGAAGTACCAAAACAAAAAATCACCCTGCCAGGACTGCGCAAGCTCTTCAGGCTATACAGCTATATAAAGCCCTATAAATATGAATATGCCCTTGGCCTGCTGTTCCTGCTTGGTTCGAGCAGCGCCAGCCTGGCGTTTCCAAAACTGCTCGGGCAACTGGTCGACCTTGGGAACCAGGGCAAACTGGCACAGGAAATCAACCGGATCGCCCTGATCCTGGTGGCGGTGCTGGTGGCCCAGTCGTTTTTTTCCTATTTCCGGATTTACCTGTTTGTGCATGTCGCCGAAAAAACCCTCGCCGACCTGCGGCAAAGCACCTTCAACCACCTTATCCGCCTGCCCATGAAGTTCTTCCAGCAGCGCAGGGTGGGGGAACTCAACAGCCGCCTCTCCTCCGACATCACCCTGCTCCAGGACGCCCTCACCAGCACCCTCGCCGAATTTCTCAGGCAGCTCATCATCATCATCGGCGGGATTACCCTGCTGATGATCACATCCTTCAAATTAACCCTTTTCATGCTGGCCATCGTGCCGGTGATCATGATCCTTGTGGTCTTTTTCGGGCGCTACATCCGCAAATTAAGCAAGGAGGCGCAGTCGCAGGTGGCCGATTCGAATACCATCGTGGAGGAGACCCTGCAGGGAATCCAGAGCGTGAAGGCCTTTACGAACGAGTTTTTTGAAATGGCGCGTTACCGCACCAAAACCCTCGACATAGCCCACACCGGCATTAAAAACGGGAAACTGCGCGGCGCCTTTTCTTCGTTTACCATTCTCGGGCTTTTCGGAGCCATGGTCGCCGTGATCTGGCGCGGGGCGGCGATGCTTACCACCGGAGAACTCGCAACAGGGCAGCTGTTTTCATTCGTCATTTACTCCATGTTCATCGGCGGAACCATCGGGGGAATGGCCGATGTATTCGCGCGGGTACAGAAATTCATCGGGGCTACGGAGGACCTGCTCGAGATCTTTGATGAGGCCGTTGAACCGGTCGGACCACCCGCTGAACCGGAACCAGGCCAGATACTCCTTGGCGGCATTCGATTCGACGATGTCAGCTTCCATTATCCTTCAAGGCCGGAAATGCAGGTGCTCACAAACATCAGCGTGACCATTCATCCCGACATGCTGGTTGCACTCGTAGGACCCAGCGGCGCAGGAAAATCGACCTTCGTCTCCCTGCTCCTGCGGCTTTACGACCCGGTATCAGGCCGCATCCTGTTTGATGAACGGAATAATAAAAGCCTGACCATGACCTCTCTGCGCAGCCAGATGGCGATCGTGCCCCAGGACATCTTCCTATTCGGCGGATCGGTGCGCGAAAACATCGCTTACGGGAAACCGGGCGCCACAGCGGAGATGATCGAGGATGCTGCACGAAAGGCCAATGCCTGGGATTTCATCTGCCAGTTCCCCGAAGGGCTGGACACCCTGGTCGGAGAGCGGGGAACGCAGCTTTCGGGTGGTCAACGCCAGCGGATCGCCATCGCAAGGGCGGTATTGAAGAACCCCAGGATCCTCATCCTCGACGAGGCCACCTCCTCGCTCGATTCGGAATCGGAGCGACTGGTGCAGGATGCACTAGAAAAGCTGATGAAGGGACGAACTTCCATCGTCATTGCCCATCGCCTGTCAACCATCCGCCAGGCCGATCATATCCTCGTCCTCAACAATGGCAGCATCGTTGAACAGGGGACCCATGAACAACTGTTAAAGGTGGAAGACGGCCTGTACCGGAACCTGAGTGAACTGCAGTTTGCAGGACAAAATTAAATGACGAGTGACGAATGACGGCAACCATAGCTCGTCATTCGTCACTCGTCACTCGTCACCTATTCCAGTTCCTTGATCGACCGGCGGATAATCTCCACGGCTTGGTGGATCTGCTCCTCGGTGATCACCAGGGGAGGTGCAAAACGGATGATATGGTCATGGGTTGGCTTTGCCAGCAGGCCGTTGTCGCGCATTTTCAGGCAAACATCCCAGGCGCTTTTACCATTGAATGGTTTGATCACGATGGCATTCAGCAATCCTTTTCCGCGCACCAGTTCGATGTAGGGTGAGTTGATTTTGCGGAGTTCCGACCTGAAGATCTCACCCATGTTCTGGGCATTTTCGGCCAGTTTCTCGTCGCGTACCACCTCCAGTGCCGCCATGGCAACCTTCGCCGCAACCGGGTTGCCGCCAAAAGTCGATCCATGTTCACCCGGGTGGATGCAAAGCATAATATCATCGTCGGCCAGAACCGCCGAAATAGGATATACGCCTCCCGAGAGCGCCTTTCCGAGGATCAGCACGTCGGGTTTGAACCCTTCCCAGTCGCAGGCAAGCAGGCGGCCCGTGCGGGCGATGCCAGTCTGCACCTCATCGGCGATGAACAGCACATTCTTCGATTTACAAAGGTCGTATGCCTTTTTCAGGTAGCCTTCATCAGGAACGAAAACACCTGCTTCACCCTGGATCGGTTCCACGAGGAAACCAGCCACATTGGGATCTTCAAGCGCTTTCGCAAGTTCATCGAGATCGTTGTAGGGGATGGATTCAAATCCGGGGGTGAAGGGTCCGAAATCCTTGCGGGCGTCCGGATCGTTCGACATGGAGATCACCGTTATCGTACGACCATGGAAATTGTCGCGGCAGCAGATGATCTTGGCCTTGTCTTCGGGAATGCCCTTTACCTTGTAGCCCCATTTACGGGTCAGTTTCAGCGCGGTTTCATCGCCTTCGGCACCCGAGTTCATCGGCAGAACACGCTGGTAACCAAAATATTCGGTAATGAATTTTTCATAAACACCCAGAACATTGTTGTAAAATGCACGGGAAGTGAGTTCAAGCGTCTGCGCCTGCTCAATGAGGGCGCCAACGATTTTCGGGTGGCAATGGCCTTGGTTCACAGCCGAATAGGCCGATAAAAAATCAAAATACTGTTTTCCTTCCACGTCCCACATAAAGACACCCTTTGCGCGGGCAAGCACAACAGGCAACGGATGATAGTTATGAGCCCCGTATTTATCTTCGAGGTCCATGGCCATCTGAGAGGTTTTTACTTCAATCATAAGTGCAGATATTTTTTATGTTATTTATTGATTACGAAGGAACCTCCGGTATTCAGCAACTGGTTGCCATCCATTAAACGGTAGTAGTAAACGCCGCTGGCCAGGTTGTCAAGCAGGATTGTATTTTTAAGCTGCGACACGCGGTATGATCCGGCAATTTTTCCGGCTGCCGTGTATACATCGAACGTGCCGTTTTTTACCTCTTTGCTCAGTTCAACATTCATCACACCTGAGGAAGGGTTTGGGTAAAGGTTTACGGCAACTTCCTGTCCCAGGATCTGTTGAATCCCCGCAGGGTAATCAAGGCTAAGGTCGTCCACATACATCGTATTGCCGACCTGGCCGATGCTGCCCATGAAATTGATCACATTGAAACCGGCGCTGGAAACGACCAGGAGGGTCATGGTATCGATCTTGGCGGTGCCTGTATAGGTAATAGGCACATCAAACTGTGTGTATTCAGTTACCGCAGCATGCTGAACCATTTTCCCGAAACCGATGGTGTCACGTTTTTTTGCTGAGGTATTCCATTTTGACAGGAGGAGCACCATGGCACAGGAATCGTTGTTCACCGGCTGGAACTTGTAATAACCTTTGAAATGCAATGGTTTGCAATCAGGACAAGGTTTTCCGAGTAATGCCCTTACCCCTGCAGTTTCCATTACTGCCGTTCCGATCATGCCCGGAATGAAAATCGTTGAAACGCCCAGGGGGAAATTCGCAGAAACTGCTTTTGCCGCATAAGTGCCCGAGTGTTTATCGGTGGACTTGAAAACAGTAACAGGGCCCGGGCCTCCCATCGTAAACGGCAGACTGGCAAGTGAATTCAGTGTTCCCATCCAGCTATCTAAATTGGAGGTGCCGATTTCATCGTAATTGAGCTGGGCATTTACAACAATATTGTGCCAGTTCTCAAAATCCCCGTTCGGGACGTTTGTCTGTGTGTAGGCGGCATTTATAGCGAACACGAGTAATACAACCGTAATCAGTTTTTTCATAGAATTCATTTTTTAGTTTTAGATATAGATATGAAGTTATTTCCTTTGGGTTCAAAATAAAAAGTTGTTTCAGATCTTGTAGATCACCTGCAACTGCGTCATCCGCGGGGGCTCAATGGTAAGGGGCCTCAGGGAAAATTCGGTATTCATAAGATTATTTACAATCACCGAAAAGTTAAAACTTTTAAGAGCATAGCTGATACGGTAGTCAACAATGAAGGTTCCTTTGCTGTGTTCCTCCCTGTATTTCTTGATGCCGGTATTATCAAGCGCATCGTAAAAAAACTGGTCGATGTTCTTCATGAAACCATAGAAACGTCCGCCCAACCCGGTTGAAAACCTTTTCCAGGTAACCTGGGCATCGGCCTTCAGGGTACTTTGAACCCGGTACTTGAGAATGTGACCCGACGTGTCGGAGGAGGTATTCAGGTAGGTGAGCGAATGATTGACCTGCTGCGGATTCACGTAAAAGACATAATTCGGGTTCAATGACTGCGGGATTGAATAGGTATAACCCACCATCACCGCCAGGTTCAGATGCCTGGCAATATCCCCTTCACCTGCCAGAGAGGCGTCAATGCCATAAATCCTGGCCGGGCCCGTATTGAAAAACTTAAACCCGGCGTTCTTCTTGGCATCATGGGTATCCAGTCCCCAGTAGCCAAAATTGAATTCAACATAATTGTCATAATGTTCATAAAATCCGGCTATATCAAACATGCCGGCAAATTTTCCGACCTTGAACAACTGCTTAAAGCCAAGTTCATAGGAAAGACTGGCTTCGGGTCCCAGCTTGGGATTCGGATAAAATCCGAAGTTCCCCGAGGTAGTGGTGATGTAACGCTCCCCGATGCTTGGAACACGGTAGCCCTGTCCGACCGACAACCTGATGTAACTTGATTTTGCCGCCTGGAGGTTGAGTCCTGCCCGAAAGATAGGTTTGCTTTCGGTAAGATCGACCAGGTGATAATATTCATAACGGCCGCCCACCAGGAGAGATAACCTTTTAAAAAACTTTTTCTCAAGTTGTGCATAAACCGCGAAGTTTTCGGCGGTAAAGGTTCCGTTTTCACCTGTGGTCGGGGTTCCCGTTGGGGACAATTTTCCCGAAAACACTTTTCCGAATGCATATGAATAGTTATTCATAACGCCGGCCACAAGCATCAGGTCGCTGATTTTTTTAAACTTGTGCGTATACTGATATTCGTCGTAAACGGTGACGCTCAGGGCAGTCTGGTTGTACAGTCCGTCGGAGTTAAGATAATAGACACGGTTTTTGAACGAATGGGCGTCCCCGTTTTTCGCATAATATTTGATGAACGGGTCCACATAAAAAGTAAATGATTTGAACCGGGACAAAGATCCGGCATAAGCCCGGTACAGGTTTGTATCGGCATCACTCCAGAAATAGGCCTCGGCGTATTGCTGGAACATGAAGTTGCCGTTCAATCCGTAGGTAAGCCCTTCAACCTTTTTTGACCGGACCCTGGTATTGAAATAAAATTTGACCCGGTTGTTGAACTGCCCGGCATTGTATATGGTATCCGGTACTTTTTTGCTCTCGGGTGTGCCCCCGATATACCCCTGGTCCTTATAATAGCTGATCCCGCCTGCCATATCGATGTTGTCGAACTTCTGCGAATGGGTCAGTGTTATACCGTAAGTCATGGGATTTACACCCGACCATGGTGTGGCATAGCTGCGGTCGGGCTTGCTGTACATTCCCCAGAAAGTGGTCAGTTTGGTGGCTGGTTCATCCTTCGGCCAGGCCGTTCTGACATTGATGGCCCCGTTGATGGCAGAAGAGCCAAAGACCACTGAAGAGGCCCCTTTGACAACCTCGATCTGGTCGACATCATCAATCGGGAGGAGCGCCCAGTCCGGGCGGCCGGCATCGCCGCGCAACAGGGGGATTTCGTCAACCATCACCATGACCCGCGAACCAAGTCCCGAACTGAATCCGCTTCCGGCACGAATCTGCGGTTCGTTGTTCACGATCGTTACGCCCGGCATTTTGTCGACAACCTTATCGGCACTCGGCAGGTTGCCTACCTCGATGCTTCTTGCCTTCAAAACCTCGATGGAAGAGATCGACTCCTGTATCTTCTGTGAATATTTGGAGGCGGATACCACAACGGTATTCAGTTCCTGCGAACTGTTGGTAAGGTTCAGATCAAGATTGTAGTTTTTTCGTCCGTCGACATGAATATGCTTTTCAAGTTTTTCATACCCTACGGAAGAGATGAAAAGATCATAGTCGCCCTTTTGGAGTTCAAGATGGTACGACCCGTTGCTATCGGAAAAAGTACCGGTCGCCTGTCCCCTGATGCCAATGTTGACATAGGGCAGCGGGTCGGATGTTTTCTCATCCGTGATCTTTCCCCTGACAACCGAAAATTGCGCGTCGGTCACATACGGGGTGAACAACAGGGAGATGAATATGAGGAAATAGTATCTGATATGCTTCATTTTTCGCTGGGTTGGTTAAACATGTCCAGGTTTCCGGCACAGTCATTCCTTTGATGGAAGCTAAGGTTGAACCCAACTTGAAAAGCAGGGGTTCCTCCCTGCCCGGACCATCCGGAAACTTAACCGTCAAAAGTACAAAATAAATTGTAATAACTCTCTAAAAATCCTCGCTGGAAACTGCTCCGGAACTGATAACCAGCGGTTTGAATTTATTGGACGGGGAGGCGATAAAGGGGCCAAGTCCAAGATCCTGCCATTTTTCGTCAACTGCCTTGATGGTAGGCTCATCCATTATGATCACATTGGGCCATGCCCGCTGGAAATTATCCAGGTCCCTGGTCTTCCGGGTGGCATCGATGCACAAAGTGTTGAATTTCTGACCGGCTACACGGTCGACGAAGAAACAATCGCGCAGGGGATCGATGTTGTTTGAGGCGATCCACACAACCTCAGGCAATACATCCAGATCCAATATGTCATCCAGGAAAAGAAGAAACTTCACATCCTTCACCCACTCATCCAGTAATAAACGGGCTGCCAGGCCGGAAACCTGGTTCTTTTCTGTTTTTTTTAAGGTCACCATCAACAGTGAAACCCCCTGGTCAAACAGGTCCTTCCTGATCACGGTAACCCCCGGGAAGGCATCCGTAAGACCGGGTTTTACGGTTGGTCCTGTCTTAGAAGCACCCGGATCCCTGCCATCCGATTCCTGCGGCAGTTTCGTGGTGGCGTCTATCCCCAGCTTGCTGCCATAGGCATAGCGTGAACTTGAATGATCGAGGATATCGACCGGTCCGCGCAGGAGGTGAAGGTCCGTAAGCGGATCAACCTTTTCAGAAATCACGCGCGCCAGTTCCAGGTAATCGGTGAGTACCACCGTAGCATCAGTTACGGCCATGATCTTGTTGAACATCATCTGCCCCGCACCCCACAGTGCGTTCATGACTTTCAGGGCCTGCCCCGGGTAATGTTTTTTAATACTGACGAGGGTGATGTTGTGAAACACCCCTTCAACCGGCATGTGCATATTGGTCACCTCGGGGGTTACGGTCATTTTGATGGGCATCAGGAAAATACGCTCGGTGGCCTTCCCGATCCAGCCGTCCTCCTGCGGGGGGATCCCGACGATGGTCGCCGGGAAGATGGCGTTTTTGCGATGGGAGATGCAGGTGACATGGAACCTGGGGAAATAATCGGCCAGGGAATAAAAACCGGTATGGTCGCCAAAGGGGCCTTCGAGGATCAGCTCCTCGCCAGGATCGACATATCCTTCGATGACAAAATCCACATCTGCGGGAACCTCCAGGTCGTTGGTCAGGCACCGAACCAGGGTGACCTTTTTCTTCCTGAGGAAACCGGAAAGGAGGTATTCGTCCAGGTTTTCGGGCAATGGGGCAGTTGCGGCATAGGTATACACGGGATCGCCTCCCAGCGTAACGGTTACCGGCATCCTTGCGCCCAACTCCTTGTAACGGTTGAAATGGCTCGCCGAACCTTTATGGAGGTGCCAGTGCATCCCGGTCATGTCGGGCGAAAAGACCTGCATGCGGTACATGCCAAGGTTCCTCACCCCGGAGTCGGGGTCTTTGGTGTGAACACCCGGCAGGGTGATGAAGGGACCACCGTCGAACGGCCAGCAGGTTGGGACCGGCAACCGGCTGAGATCGGGTTTTTCCATCACCACCTCCTGGCATGCACCCCTGTGGTTCGATGATTTCGGCATCCATGAAACCACCTCCTTAAGTGAAGGCAGTATCATCAACTTCTCCATGAAACCCTTCTTAGGACCGAGGAACTCCTTCAGGAGGCTGGCAATGTCACGTTCAATATCATCCAGGCTGTTCACACCCAGGGCCATGCATATCCTGCGGTCGGAGGCGAACATGTTGATGAGGAGGGGGAAATCGGTGCCAGTGTTTTCAAAAAGCAGGGCTTTGCCCCCGTTTTTCACCATACGGTCGGCAATTTCGGTGATCTCGAGCCGGGGCGAGACAAACCCGCTGATCCGCAGGAGCTCCCGGTTTTCCTCGAGCGACCGGACAAAATGAGCCAGGGATTTGAATGCCATAGGTTATGAACATTAGAAAGTTCGAAATTCCTGCAATACTTTGCCCATGATCCGTTAAGTGCCTTTTTGTGCCCTCTGTTTTATCTCTTGTCCTCTGTGTTAAAAAAAACCACAGAGATCGCGGAGGAATTAATGAGGACACAGAACGGATGGATCATCCGCCGGCTAATCAGCCGAATTTCTTATTTCCGAATTTCGAAGGTTTCTTATCGTTGTATTTCGACGGGCACTTCAGCAAGAGGCTCTTCGCAAGAAACTCATCCCCCTTCATGGAGCCGATGATGACCACCTTCTCCGATTTTTCGAAGTCCTGGGGTTTGGCATTGTTGTAAATGACCTTCTTCTCCATTCCCTTTTCATCGAACATGAAGAAAGTGAACTGGTTGGCATTTTTCTTCGCATCATACTCGATGGGTTTCGTCTTGTCGAGTTTCCCGATGATATGCAGCTCCTTACCGGGTTTGGCGGCTGCTTCACCAAAATCGGAATAGGTGCTCGAATCGGTCATCGTGGTGATCACAACAGCAACAGCTACAACCAGGATGAGGATGATTATGATGTGTATGATCTTCATTTCTTTTTATTTGTTGATTTTTCGTGCAACTCCTCTTCCATCTTCCTGACTTTCCGGTCGATCGAGAAAAGGTAAATGAATATACCCACCAGGATGACCGCCAGGACTGCGACAACTACAAATATTTTACCGTAAGCATCCATAAATCAAAATTTAAAATTCAAAACTCAAAATTGACATCCTTCCAACGCAATACCTGCATTATCTGCATTGATTGCATTTCTTTTTCAGCTATCCAGCTTAAGCCGAACCTTCCGAAGTCTTACCCTCAGGTTCATGATCCAGAATCCCAGGAGGATCCACCCGATCATGGCGGGATAGAAGACAAACCGCATGGAAGGTTCCAGGTGCATTGGCAGGACAGGAGGAGAATCCTTGCCGGGATGTATGCTCTCGCCCGAAATGCGGGGAAGAATAAGCACGAAAACGATCCACAGAAAGAATGCAAAAATATTGTACACTGCACTTACTTTAGCGCGTTTCTGAACATCATCGATCGATCCGCGGAGGATCATGTAGGCGAGGTAAATGAACAGCCCCACAGCGGCGCCGTTCAGTTTGGGATCCTTCACCCACGGGGATCCCCATGTGAAGTTGGCCCAGATCATCCCGGTGAAGATGCCCAGGAACCCGAACATCAGCCCGACATTGACCGCCTCAACGGCAACGAGATCCTCGGCTTCCTTGAATTTCCTGAGATACCTCAGGCTGTATATGAAGCCCGTGATGAGCATGGAGAACATCCCAAACCACATCCCCACGTGGTAAAACAGGTTCCGCATCGTCTGGTGGATCATGGAATCGGGGATATCCACGAAAAAACCCACAACGATGGCATATAAAAGCAACACCCCGGATAAATATTTCCACCAATCCTTTTTCAGCATAGACATTTTGATTTTAATGCAGGAATACGTAAATAATGGAATGCAGACAATAAAGGTAATATTTACAACAATTTGTGAAAAACCAGAAAACATATTCTGAAAATCACATCAGCGAATGATCACATCCCCAAATTCTCAAATTCCCACATTCCCAAATTTTCACATTCCCAAATTCCCAAATTTCCACATCCCCAAATTTTCAAATTCTCAAATTCTCAAATTTTAATCTTTCCAAAGGTACGGAAATAACAAATAGGCCAAGGCAACCACTACAACGTTGATGGTCAGCAGTATAACAAGGAGTGAGGAGAGTCCCGACCAGTCCAGGCTGCTGATGGCGGTGTGCGAAACTTTCATCAGCACGGCGAGCAGGGGTAGTATAATGGGGAAACTGAGGATGGCCATCAGTGAAAAATTGTGGCTGGCCCGTGAGGCGATTGCCGCCACCATGGTCAGCACCGACGACAGTCCCAGGCTGCCGAACACCAGGGTCAGGAGGAAAAGCGGGATGTTCACCACCTGGTTACCCATCAGGAGCAAAAAGAACCCGAATGATAATACCGACAGGATGGCCATCAGCAGAAGGTTGTAGAGAATTTTGGACAAAACCACCGCCTGCGGGCTCACAATGGTGTAATAATAGAGGTGCCTTGCGGGACTTTCCTGGACGAAGCTTTTAGAGATACCGTTGACAGCCACGAAGAGCAGGATGATCCAGAAGAGAGAGTTCCAGGTTTCCCCGGTAATGGTGTTTTCAAAGGCCAGGTAGGTGACATAGATCGTGGAGACAAGATACAACAGAATGCCGTTGATAACATATTTCTGTTTCAACTCCAGCCTGATCTCCTTGGCAACAAGAAATTTGATTTCCCTCCAGAGCATTTTTGTTTTCCGGCTTTGATTTTTTTGCAAAGATAAAAAAACCCCGGGTTTCCCGCGGGGTTTTATCAACACATTGATAATGTTTAATTTACATCACATTTACACATAAATACATTACTGTACCACCATCTTCCTTGTTACCTTATCGGTGCCCATGGTCACGGTATAAAGGTAGATGCCGGGCGCAAGCTGCGAAGTATCAAGGGTAAGATCATGGCTGCCGGCCGTCATCATTCCCTTGCTGATCTCCATGACCCGGATCCCGGTGATACCGGAAACACTGAGGGTGACATCACAGGGAGAAACAAGGGAGATCCTGAAATGGGTGACCGCGCAGGCGGGGTTGGGATAATTCTGAGAAACCTGGTTGCCAGTCTGTACACCATGGTCTCCCACCGAAGTAGGCCAGAAGGTGCTCACCGGGATGATCCGGTCGTCGATGTTGACCGTATGGACCGAGATGGTCGTGGAGACGATGTTGGAGCCGGGCTGGTTCGAGGTCTGGTAAATGACCGACAGGTTGTTGTTCCTGACATATTTGGCCATGGCCGGGTAGACAAATTCGGTAAAAATATACTGGAAACCCGAGTTGAGGTCGGTGATGGGGGTCATGTTCGCCTTCCCTGCGAACCAGGCGCGTCCGTTCAGGTGGCGGTAATTCAGCGGGTCGGGCGAAGGATTTCCGGGAGAGACTGCCGACCACAGGAAATATTTGTTGTTGTATGCATCCACCGAAATCTGGGGGAAACTGGCAAGCCCGACCCTGTAGCTGGGGGCCCCGATGATGGTATCGCCCGGGTTGGGTCCGTCGGAAACATAGCCCAGCAATTGCCCGTGAGCGGCCAGGGTGTCGAGCACGAGGCTGTCCTTAACCATGGGCATGGTACTGTTCCAGTATACGAGCCCGTTCTTGTTGATATAGATGTACTTGGTACTGGCTGCCATGTAACCTCCGCCGATGCCGAAAGCCATGTGAAGGATACCGGTGTTGTCCATTTCAACAGCGACTGAACCGTCGGACGAGGCAAAGGGTTTGACCTCTGTAACGCCGGTTGCCAGTTTCCTGTTGGCGTTGCTCAGCACGGGGATCTTGGTCCAGGTTTCGCCGTTGTCGTTCGATTTCATGATAAAGGTGTCGACCCATGGGCCGGATACCGCGAAATAAATGGTATCGCCATGCGGGGTTCCCCATTCGTATTCATCGCCGTTGAACCCGTCGTAGTCGGCCGAGGTAAGCTGGGGCAGGATGACTGCTGATTTATCCCAGGTGGCGCCGCCGTCGAGCGAACGGTAATAGAACAGGGCATAGTTGAGTCCCTGGAAAAGTTCATAGGAGGTGGCAAGGATGTGCACGTTGTTGTAGGTGGCACCGTTGGTGATCATGCGGGGCCAAGAAAGATCGGTTGCCCCGGTGGGGCCCATCAGGACGCTTTCGGTCCAGCTACCTGTTCCTCTTACGGCACGGGTTGAAATCTTAAGCCCGTCGTTCAGGTGTGCAACCACGATTTCCCCCGCGGTTCCCAACTGTGCGTAGGAAGGCCAGCCTGTCCGGTCGTTTTCAATCCTGGCGGTGGGTATGGCTCCCCAGGCCGATCCGTCATAATAATTATAACCGCTTCCCCTGCCGGGAGAATCGAACCCGCGGATCCAGGTGCCGGCCATCGTCCCGTCGGGATAAACTTTGTGCCGGGGTCCCATGGAGGCATTGGTCTGCATGTCGTACTGCGAATCTCCGATGGTGAATTCCTGAACCGATTTTGAATTGGCGACCGGGTTTACCGGCTGGGTAGCAACCTGCTGGTTCTTGATGGCCCGGGCCGGGGCCGACTGCACGGGAACCCTTGCATATTTCGTTTGCGCCACGGCCATCACGGAGATGCAAAGCGCCAGCATAAAAAGTGTAGATTTTTTCATATTGCAATATTTAGAGTTTGTATTCGACTGAGATTTAAGTGGTCGCACCTTCAGGGATGAATTGCCAGATACAAACTTACAAATAAAATGAATCAGGTATTCATAAACGACCGGATGTTTCAATAAAAAAGGCCGCTCCCGGGGGAGCAGCCTTTTTAAGGATGACGATGAAATGGTTATTCAACAATCATTTTGTGGGTAAAGGATTCGCCGTTGATCTTCACGGTATAGAAATAGATACCTGAGGTGAGACCATTGCAGTCGATGGTGAATTTCTGTGCACCGGCACTGACAACACCTTTGTCCATTGACATCACCTTTGCTCCCATGATGTTTGAAACTTCGATGGTCACGTTGGCGGGTTTGTCAACGTTCACTGCGAAGGAGGTCATGCCCTTAACAGGGTTCGGGTAGTTCTGTCCTACTGAATTGAGGCTGGCCGAAGGAGTAGTGGGAACACCTATGGCAATAAAGGCGGAGGTGAGGATTTCGCGGTAGGCGAAGCTTACTTCATGAACAGGAACCGGCGGGTAGGTTGATGTACCCACAACGACGTTTGAACCCGGCTGTGATGAGGTCTGGGTAACAACAAGCAGTTTGTTGCCGTTTTTAATGGTGGTGCAAACTTCGGGATAGGCAAATTCCTGGAAAATGTAGAGGAAATCGGCGTTGAAGTCGACCATGGGTGACATTTGTGAATGACCGTTGAATAAGGCACGGCCCCAAACATGGCTGTAGTTGTAAGGTGTCGGATCGGGGTTGCCCACGGTGAGGCCTCTCCACATGAAATAAATATTGTTGTATTTATCAATATTCACAGAAGGATAGTTGCAGAGTGCACCTTTGTAATAGGGGAAACCAACGATTGAATCACCAGCTGCATCAGCTGCAACATAACCGATAAGTTTATGATGAGCGTCAACGCTGTCGATGTTTGCAAGCATTGCTGTATCCAGTGCGGCTTCCGTCGATTTCCAGTACACGACACCATCGGTGCCGGGGCTGAAGTATGAACCGGCAGCGTCCTGTGAATTGCGCATACGGCCGAAAGCAACGTGGAACACGCCGTTTTTGTCCATGGCGCCGGCCATGGTGCCGTCGCAACCGTAAGTAGGATTGATGACAACACCGGTTAATTTTTTACCATAGTTGTTATGGATGATTTCCTGGAAGGTCCAGGTACTTCCATTGTCAAATGATTTCATCAGGAACATACCATTCCAGACATTTCCCTGGAGGAAGGCAATGGTATCGCCATGAGGGGCAATCCAAGAATAATCATCACCACTGAATCCATTATAATGGAGTGAATCAAGGTTGGGAAGCTGCACAGCCTGTTTATCCCAGGTGGTACCACCGTCGAGCGAACGGTAATACAACAATGCACCATCAAGGCCTTTATAAGTAACCCCGCCGTTTGCGACCGGCATGGTAAGCGCAATTACGTGAACATACTGACTGGTTGAACCGCTGGTGATAGCCCTCGGCCAGAGCAGGGGGACGGCGGTACCGGCGGAGCCGATCGGGCCGGTCGGGCCAGTGGTCTGTGTCCATGCACCTGAACCTTTGGTTGCACGGGTGCTTTTGATCAGGGTGGAGGTGGAATTGTGGGCAATGATGATTTCGCCGTTTCCGTTCCAGGGGTTCAGGTTCGGCCAGCCGGTTTTCATGTTTTCAACGCGGGCTGTGGGAGCAGCACCCCAGGCTGTACCGTTGGAATAGTTGTAACCGGTTCCGCGGTCAGCATAGCTGGCTGCATCCGCCTTGATCCAGGAGGCTGCAACGGATCCGTCGGACCAGCAAACAACGCGGTTCATCGGTGAACCGTTTGACTGCATGTCGTAAGTACCTGATGTGCCGAGGATATCATCCATAACGGCTTTCGTGTTTGCCACAGGGTTCCCCGCTGTAACAAAGGCATTCTGATTGTCAATGGCTGGAGTTACGAGAACATCCCTCAGTTGTACCGACTTAGATAACTTAGCTGGTCTGTACTGCGCCATCACAGCCACACCACACATCATCACAATCGCAAATAGTAGAATTTTTTTCATGATTTTTTGGGGTTTATTTTTATTTAAGCGCAAAGATAACAAATGGTTCAATACGAAAACTGCTGCCCTGGCTTTTTATTTAACAAAAAAAGGCTGTTCCCCCCGGGAACAGCCTTTACAGTTCAGAATAACAGTACTTTATTGCACGACCATTTTATGCGTGTAGGATTCACCGTTGATCTTCACAGTATAAAAATAGATGCCGGTTGTAAGGGCGCTGCAATCGATGGTGAACTTCTGAGCACCTGAATTTACCATGCCCTTGTCGAATGACATCACTTTTGCCCCCATGATGTTGGAAACCTCGATTGTTATGTTTGCGGGTTTGTCAACGTTCACGGCAAAAGAGGTCATGCCTTTTACCGGGTTCGGGTAGTTCTGGCCTACAAAATTCCTGCTTTCCGGAGTTGTCGGAACGCCGGCGGGAATAAAGGCGGAGGTATTGATTTCGCGATAGGCAAAACTGACTTCGTGCACCGGTACAGGGGGATAGGTTGAAGTACCTACCACCACGTTCGATCCTGGTTGGGAGGAGGTCTGCGTAACCAGCAACAGTTTGTTGCCGTTCTTGATGGTTTTGCAGACTTCAGGGTATGCAAATTCCTGAAAAATGTAGAGGAAGTCGCTGTTGAAGTCGACCATCGGTGACATCTGGCTGTGGCCGTTGAAGAAAGCGCGACCCCAGATGTGACGGTAGTTGTAGGGCGTCGGGTCGGGATTGCCGACGGTGACGCTTGTCCAGGTGAAATAGATGTTGTTGTACTTATCGATGTTGACATTCGGGTAGGTGGAAAGGGCACCTTTGTAATATGGGAAACCTACGATGGAGTCGCCGGCCTGGTCTGCAGCAACATAACCGATGAGTTTGTGGTGTGCGTCGATGCTGTCGATGTTGGCCATCATGGCTGTATCGAGCGGGCCTTCAGACGACTTCCAGTAAACCAGTCCATCTGTGCCCGGGCGCCAGTAGGAGCCGGCCGAGGTCTGGTAGTTGCACATACGTCCGATTGCGACATGGAATACACCGTTCTTATCCATCGCGCCGGCCATGGTTCCGTCGCATCCCCAGATCGGGTTGATCACCTGTGTGGTGGTCTTTTTACCGTAATAGTTGGTCATCACATCCTGTTTTGTCCAGGTGTTCCCGTTGTCGAATGATTTCATCAGGAAAGTGCCGTTGTAAACGTTTCCCTGCATGAAGGCGATGGTATCGCCGTGGGGTTCGATCCAGGTGTAGTCGTCACCGCCGAAACCATTGTAATGCAACGAGTCGAGACCGGCAATCTGGATTGCCTGTTTATCCCAGGTGGTGCCGCCGTCAAGAGACCGGTAATAAAGCAGGGCTCCGTCAAGACCCATGTAAGTGATGCCGCCGTTTGCCACGGGCATGGTCAGGCAGATGATGTGAACGTATTGGTTGTTCGATCCGCTGGTGATCGTCCTGGGCCAGAGAAGGCTCAGTGCTGCGCCTGCAGAACCGATGGGGCCGGTCGGGCCGGTGGTCTGGGTCCAGGCGCCGGTGCCTTTGGCAGCACGTGTGCTTTTGATCAGGGTGGAGGTGGAATTATGGGCAACGATGATCTCACCATTCCCGTTCCACGCATTCAGGCTGGGCCAGCCGGTCTTCAGGTTTTCAACGCGGGCGGTAGGGGCGGCACCCCATGCTGTTCCGTTTGAGTAGTTGTAGCCTGTGCCGCGGTCGGCATAACCGGAAACATCGCTTTTGATCCAGGCAGCGGCAACAGAACCATCGGGCCAGCAAACCACACGCTGCATGGGTGCGGCATTGGACTGCATATCATATACGCTCGACACGCCAAGGTTGTCATCCATGACTGATTTTGTGTTTGCCACGGGATTCCCGGCTAGCAGGAAGGGGTTCTGATTGTCGATGGCAGGAGTTTCGAGAACGTCTCTGAGTTGTACCGATTTGGACAATTTTGCGGGTCTGTACTGCGCCATCACAGCCATACCGCACATAATCACGATCGCAAAAAGCAAAATTCTTTTCATAGGGTTTTTGGTTTTTGGTTTGACATATATGATTTTACATTACAAATATAATCGTTTATAAAATAAAAATAAAATATCAGGAAAATTTATTTTTTTTCTCCTGCTCCCTGCCGGAGGGCTTTCTCCTTGGTATCCACCGGTATGATGGTCGAGCGCTGGGTGGCGATCTCATCTGAAAACAGTTTGCGGTAGGTGATGTGGCGCTTGGCAAAAACCGCCCCCACCGATTCGTGAAGGGCCCGCATCTTGGGGTTGAAGTCGCCCACCCACGAAAGTTCGAGTTCGGTGATGTGCGGCTTGTGCTTCATCTTTTCATTCAGATGCCAGAAAATACCCGATTCAACGCCGTACCGCTGGTATTTCGGTTTGACCCCCATGATCACGATGCGCGTGCGGGTGATCGTTTTCCTGCTTTTCAGCCACAGGAACTTCATCTTGTTGAAAAAATGAAGTTTTCCGTGAAGATGCCTGATGATCTGGTTTACATCGGGAAACTGGATGAGAAATGCGATCGGCTCCTCATTGTAATATACAAACCAGATCATTTCGGGATCGAGGAACGACCTGGCTTTTTCAAGCCCCTTTTTCAGGGTGGATACATCCATCGGGGTGAAGTTCTCGTGGAATTTCCATGCGTCGTCGTAGACCTCCTTCATGTCGGCGATGAACCTGTCGGCCTCTTTAAAGGTGATATGCCGGAATGAAAGTTCGGGTTTGCGCATGCACCATTCGGCTATTTTCCAGAACCGCTCCGGGAATGGTTTTGTGAGGTCGAGGTGGTTGGAGACCTGCTCGAAATAAAAGCTAAAGCCGTAATCCTCAAAAAGTCTCCGGTAATAGGGCGGGTTGTAGTTCATGCCGAAACCCGGCGGCATGAATCCCTCAACCAGCAAACCCCAGTTGACATCGTTTTCGCCGAAGTTGATCGGCCCGTCCATCGCCATCATCCCCCTCGCCGAAAGCCATTCGCGTGCCTGGTCAAATAGCATGAAGGCTGCCTCTTTGTTATCGATACATTCAAAAAAACCCATCCCCCCGGTTGGCTGCCGGAAGGTAAATGCCTTATTCCGGTTGATGAAAGCGGCCACACGGCCGATGGGCCGCTCCGAATCATCGTAAAGAACCCAGCGGGTCGCCTCGCCGTGCAGGAAAAAGCTGTTTTCAGCCGGGTCGAAGATCGACTCAGTTTCGGTATCCAGCGGTCTTACGTAGTTGTCGTCGCCCTTGTAAATGAATTCAACGAGATCGAGAAACTGCTTTCTCATTTTTCGGGATGAAACTTCGGAAATGTGCATAATTCAGATGGTAAAATGGCAAAATGGTAAAATGGCAAAATCGCAGAAGGACAAAATTACAATTATTACGTTTCGGTTATTCCCTATCTTTGCACCGGACCCATTACCACGCATGAAAAGACTCGACAGATTCATCCTGAAATCATACCTGGGACCCCTGGTGATGACCTTCTTCATCTCCCTGTTCATCCTGCTGATGCAATTTCTGTGGAAATACATCGACGACCTTGTCGGAAAAGGGCTGGAGTGGTACATCATTCTCAAGCTGATGTTTTATGCATCCTCCACCTTCGTTCCGCTTGCCCTCCCGCTCTCCATCCTGCTCTCCTCGCTGATGATGTTCGGCAACCTCGGCGAACATTACGAACTGGTCAGCATGAAAGCCGCCGGGGTCAGCCTCAGCAGGATCATGCGGCCCCTGATCATCGTCTCCATTTTCATCAGCGCCCTGGCCTTCTACTTTTCAAATGTGATCATGCCGGTGGCCAACCTGAAATTCCTTTCGCTTCTTTACGATGTCCGTGAAAAAAAACTGGCCTTTAACCTCAAGGAAGGGGTTTTTTACAATGGCATCGAGGGATTTGTGATCCGCATTGAAAAGAAGGAGAAGGACGGGAACACGATCAGGTCGGTGATGGTTTATGACCATACGAAACGGCAGGGCAACATCTCGCTGACCACGGCCGAGTGGGGAAAGATGGAACTTTCGCCCGACAAGCGGTTCCTGGTGTTCAGGCTCTTCAACGGTACCAATTACGAAGAACGGATCGACCTGCGGGGGAATGAATCGACCCATCCCTTCCAGCGGACACAATTTGCGGAACAGTACCAGATGTTCGACCTCTCGGCCTTCCAGCTAACGCGCACCGACGAAAATCTTTTCAAGAAAAATTACGAGATGCAGAACGTACGCCAGCTGAGTCATTCCATCGACTCGCTTAAGAAACAGCTGGCCGGGGAACGCAGGACCAACGACCTTGTCTTCATGCACAACCTGCCCTTTTACGCGGAGCTGGACACTTTGAAATTCCACCATTCCAGGCTGCAGGGAAAATTCAACCCGAGCATTATCTTCAATTTCAAACCACATGACCGGTATGGTGTGCTTGAAACGGCCCGCAATGCCGCCAGGGCGGCAAAACAGAATCTCGATGCCTCCCAGGATGACCTGGAGATTAAAAGCAAACTCGTATACAAACACCAGATCGTTTACCACAAAAAATTCTCCTTTTCCATTGCCTGTTTTCTCCTGTTTTTTATCGGCGCACCCCTCGGAGCCATCATCCGAAAGGGAGGGCTTGGGATGCCCGCGGTTGTTTCGACCCTCTTTTTCATCCTTTTCTGGGTCATCTCCTTTGTCGGTGAAAAGTACGCTGCCGAAGGCGTGGTGGCACCATGGGAGGGGATATGGTTTGCCTCCGCAGTACTCATGCCCATCGGCATCTTCCTGACCGTCAAGGCAACCAACGATGCGTCGCTGCTCGATATCGATGCATGGCTCAGATTTTTCAGCAAACTTTTCAAACGCAGGGAACCGGGATTATGAAAGTTTTGTTCCTGTGCAACAAATCGCCCTGGCCGGCGAAAGAGGGCGGCCCGATGGCCATGAACATGTTCATCGAAGGGCTGGCAGATGCGGGTCACGAGGTAAAGGTGATCGCCGTTAACTCCTTCAAATACCAGGTTGATCCGGCCGCCATACCGAAATCCTACCGCGACAAGACCGCTATCGAACTGCAGGATGCCGACCTGCGGGTCAAACCCGTCCGGGCGCTGCTGAACCTGTTTTCGGGCAAATCGTACCATGTAAGCAGGTTCAACTCCGAACCATTCCGCCTCCGGCTGATCAGGGTGCTCCGGGAAACCCAATTTGACATCGTACAGCTGGAAACGCTTTACATGACCCCTTACATCGCCACCATCAGGGAACATTCCACCGCCAGGATCATCCTTCGGGCACACAACATCGAGCATCTCATCTGGCAGCGGATCGGCGCCGAAACCCTGAACCCGCTGAGGAGATGGTACATCGGCCTCCTCGCTTCCAGATTGAAAAAGTACGAGGAAAAGATTGTTGCCGAAACCGACGGGATTGTAGCCATCACCCCGACCGATGCGGCATTTTTCAGGAAGTTCCACCCGGTGTGCACCAGCATCCCGTTTGGCATTGACCCGGCAAACTACGAGGCCGGGGCCGGGGAAACGGAGTACCCGTCGCTGTTTTCGTTCGGCGCGATGAACTGGATCCCCAACGCGGAGGGGATCCGCTGGTTCCTGATGAATGTATGGCCCGATGTTCACAGGCAGTTCCCCGACCTGAAATACTACCTTGCCGGGCGCGAAATGCCCGGCTGGATGCTTCGTCTCAACCTCCCCAATGTAGTTGTGCTGGGTGAAGTTCCCGATTCAAACCGGTTCCTGGCATCAAAGGCGGTCATGATCGTTCCGCTCTTTTCGGGAAGCGGTATCCGGATCAAGATCATCGAAGGGATGGCCGCCGGGAAAACCATTATTTCGACCAGCCTGGGGGCAGAGGGCATCGGTTACACCAACCGCGAAAATATCCTGATCGCCGATGCCCCCTGCGAATTTTTTGAAATGATCTCCATCTGCGTGTCGGATAAACCATCATGGGCAAAAATCGGAAAACAGGCCCGGACACTGATCGAAACGGAATATCTTCCCGGCAGGCTGGTTCAAAATCTGCTCGCTTTTTATCAACAAGTCGCCGGATAACGCAGATTTTTATAATTTTGCTTGCCACAAGCCATCTTCATGCGATTATTTTTTCTTTTACCACGCGTACCGTATCCGACAGAGAAGGGCGATAAATTAAGGGCTTTTCACCAGATCAAACAACTGTCGAAACACCATGAGATCATCCTGTGCGCCCTGAATGACGGGGTGCTGCATGAGGATGCGATCCCCGTGCTCAGGAAGTATGTCAGGGCGGTTCACATCATCCCCATCCCGAAGCTGTCGATCGCCGTCAACCTGGTAAAAACGCTTTTCTCGGGCAACCCGCTCCAGGTGGGTTACTTTTACAATGCATCTTCGGCTGCGAAAATCCGCAGCCTGATCACCCAGTACCAGCCCGACCACATTTTCTGCCAGCTCATCCGGGTTGCGGAATATGTGAAGGGAATCAACATCCCCAAAACGCTCGATTACCAGGATGTGTTTTCGAAAGGGATGGAAAGGAGGCTCGCCACCTCGCCGTTTTACATGAAACCCTTCCTGAAACTGGAATACAACCGGCTGGTGCAGTACGAGCACGATGCTTTTGAAGCTTTCGACAACAAGATCATCATCTCGGCACCCGACCGCGACCTCATCCCCCATCCCGACCGGCAGAAAATCGTGGTGGTTGCCAACGGCGTCGATACCGATTTCTTCAAACCGGCCGACAGCGAAAAACGATACGACCTGGTTTTCACAGGGAATATGGGTTACCCTCCCAACATCAACGCCGCCGAATACCTGGTCAATGAAATTCTTCCCGAAATCCTGCCTCTTAAACCAGACCTGAGGCTGCTGATCGCAGGGGCCAATCCCCACCTCAGGGTCATGGTGCTGAAATCGGCCCAGGTTGAAGTGAGCGGATGGGTGCCCGACATGCGCGAATGCTATGCCGGCGCCCGGATCTTCATCGCCCCCATGCAAATCGGTACCGGGCTGCAGAACAAATTGCTGGAGGCCATGGCCATGCAGATCCCCTGCATCACCTCCCCGCTGGCCTTCCAGGCGCTGAACGCACGCGAAGGCGAAGACATCCTGGTTGCGCGCAATCCCAAAGAATATGCAACGCACATTCTCTCGCTTCTGAACAACCCCGTACTTGCCCGGAAGATCGCCCTGAACGGGTACCATCTTGTCCATAACAACTTCAACTGGGAAAAGGAAACAGATAAGATCGACAAACTGATCAATACTCCTACCCTTCGGAACAGATGAAGGGGAAAGGAAATTAAAAATTAAAAATTAAAAATTACTTTTTGATAGTGAGCCAACCATGTGCCTTTCACTATTGCCTATTGCCTAATGCTTATTATTATCTTCATACCTTTGCTATCTCCCAGTTTTGACCTTTGAGTTTTGATCTTTGAATTTAACTTTGACTTATGTCCGACGATAAGAAAATCATTTTCAGCATGGTGGGGGTTACCAAGACCTACCCTCCCCACAAACAGGTGTTAAAGAACATCTACCTCTCCTTTTTCTATGGTGCCAAGATCGGGATCATCGGGTTGAACGGCTCCGGCAAATCCTCACTGATGAAGATTATTGCGGGGGTGGAAAAATCATTCCTTGGCCAGGTGGTCTTTTCCCCGGGGTATTCGGTCGGCTACCTTGAACAGGATCCCCAGTTCGACGATACCAAGACTGTCAGGGAGATCGTGGAGGAGGGCGTCCAGGAGGTGGTCAACCTGCTGAAGGAGTACGAAGCCGTCAACAACCGGTTCGGCGACCCTTTGAGCGACGACGAAATGGACAAACTGATCAAACGGCAGGGCGAACTCACCGAACTCCTTGACCAGCATGGTGCATGGGACCTCGACAGCAAACTTGAACGCGCCATGGATGCGTTGCGCTGTCCCGAACCCGATTCGCCCGTCCTGAACCTTTCGGGCGGTGAACGGCGCAGGGTAGCCCTCTGCCGCCTGCTGCTCCGCGAACCCGACATTCTCCTGCTCGACGAACCCACCAACCACCTCGATGCCGAATCGGTGCAATGGCTTGAGCTGCATTTACAACAATACAAGGGAACTGTGATCGCGATCACCCACGACCGGTATTTCCTCGACAATGTTGCCGGCTGGATCCTCGAACTCGACCGCGGCGAAGGAATTCCATGGCAGGGAAATTACACCTCGTGGCTGGAGCAGAAATCGAACCGCCTCGCCATCGAGGAAAAGACCGAGAGCAAACGGCGTAAAACGCTCGAACGCGAACTCGACTGGGTGCGCATGTCGCCCAAGGCACGCCAGGCGAAGGGAAAAGCACGTCTGAGCGCTTATGAAAAAATGATGAGCGAGGATGTGCGCGAAAAGGAGGAACGACTCGAACTCTACATCCCGAATGGTCCCCGCCTCGGGAACATGGTGCTTGAAGCGACGGATGTATCCAAATCGTTCGACGACAAATTGCTATTTGAAGGATTGACCTTCTCCCTTCCCCCTGCCGGGATCGTCGGGGTGATCGGCCCCAACGGCGCCGGGAAAACAACCCTTTTCCGCCTGATCATGGGGGTTGAAACAACCGACAAGGGAACCTTCAGGATCGGGGATACGGTGAAACTTGGCTATGTCGACCAGACCCATACCTCCATCGACCCTGAAAAAACGGTGTTCCAGGTCATTTCGGGAGGGGCCGAGAACATGCAGATCGGCGGTCGCACCATGAGCGCCCGCGCCTATGTGGCGAGGTTCA
Organism: uncultured Bacteroidales bacterium; assembly: GCA_903845055.1. GTDB lineage: Bacteria > Bacteroidota > Bacteroidia > Bacteroidales > FEN-979 > CAIVAT01. Next base: position 54,728 of record CAIMWF010000084.1, read on the forward strand.
ATTTCAGCGGTGCCGACCAGGAGAAAAAATGCGGCGTGCTTTCAGGAGGCGAGCGCAACAGGCTCCACCTTGCACTGACGCTGAAAGAGGAAGCCAATGTATTGCTCCTCGACGAACCCACCAACGACATCGATGTCAACACCCTGCGCGCCCTCGAGGAGGGGCTCGAGAATTTCGCCGGCTGCGCCGTGATCATTTCCCACGACCGCTGGTTCCTCGACCGGATTGCAACCCATATCCTTGCCTTCGAGGGTGAATCGCAGATGTATTTCTTCGAAGGCTCCTATTCCGACTATGAAGAGAATAAAAGGAAGCGGCTGGGCGATGAGGAGCCGCACAGGATAAAGTATAAGAAGCTGAAAGGATAAAAAAAGGTAGCGAGGTAGCGAGGTAGTGAGGTAGCGAAATAGTGAAATAGCGAAATTTTTTATGATTAAGATTGACAGGGGGTTGCTGGACAGGGTTTCGGGGGAGGCTAGGGTTTCGGCACGGTTGCGGAAGAATTACAATTTTCATACCGAATATTCCGACCCGTTGCAGCGGCTGCTGAATGCCATGGAACCGCTTTCGTACGTGCAGCCCCACAAACACGAGGATCCCGACAAGCGGGAGGCTTTCCTGGTTTTACGCGGGAGGGTGGTGGTGCTCGAATTCGATGAATCGGGCCATATCACCGGCCACATGCTCCTCGATCCCGCCACCGGCAGTTTCGGGGCCGAAATCTCTGAAAGAACCTATCACATGATCATTGCCATCGATCCCGGCACAATCGTTTACGAAGTCAAAGACGGCCCCTACAGCCCGATCGACGATAAAAACTTCGCCGCCTGGGCACCGAAGGAGGGAGAGGCCGGGGCTGTGGATTATCTCAAGGGACTTTTAAAGAAAATGAATATCGAATATTGAACAACGAAGTTTGAAGTTCGAAGTTCAAAGTTCAAAAGGGACATTCGGCAAGCTGCTGTGAGATACAAAATTTCAATTGGAAACTTTATATCTTTGTAAAAAAATGTGAATGTCTTCACAAAAACCATCCATTCCCAAAGGAACACGTGATTTCGCGCCTGCCGAGATGGTGAGGCGGAATTTTATCTTTGACGTTGTCCGTAAATCGTTCCAGGTTTTCGGCTACCAGCCCATTGAAACCCCGGCCATGGAGAACCTGTCGACCCTGATGGGCAAATATGGCGACGAGGGGGATAAACTGCTTTTCAAGATCCTGAACTCGGGCAATTACCTCGACGGTCTTCCGGATAAGGAATCGGGACTTCGCGATGCCGACTCGCGGATCCAGCACCTCACAAAACACATCGCCGAAAAGGGCCTCAGGTATGATCTGACCGTCCCGTTCGCCCGGTTTGTGGTCCAGCACCAGCATGAACTGGTTTTCCCTTTCAAAAGATACCAGATACAGCCCGTATGGCGCGCCGACCGTCCGCAGAAAGGCCGTTACCGTGAATTTTTCCAGTGCGACGTTGACGTGATCGGGAGCAATTCGCTGCTGAATGAAGTTGAACTGGGCCAGATCATCGATACCGTCTTTACCGGGCTGGGGATCAATGTCCTGATCAGGCTCAACAACCGGAAGGTGCTTGCCGGGATCGCCGAGGCCATCGGGGCCCCCGATAAACTCACCGACATCACCGTCGCGATGGACAAGCTCGACAAGATCGGGCTCGACAAGGTGACCGACGAACTGGTTGAACGCGGTATCTCCTATGAATCGATCGAAAAACTCCAGCCCATCCTGACGCTGGAAGGAAAAATCAAGGAAAAATTCGAAACGCTGGAAGCCCTGTTCATCCATTCCGAAACCGGCCGGAAAGGGCTTGAAGAGCTCCAGGTGGTCATGCGCCACCTCAAAGACCTCGAACTCCGGAACAAATTCGATTTTGACCTCACCCTTGCGCGCGGGCTCAGTTACTACACCGGCACCATCATCGAGGTAAAGGCCCTCGACGCGGCCATGGGCAGCATCTGCGGGGGCGGAAGGTACGACGACCTTACGGGCATCTTCGGTCTTCCCGGCATGTCGGGGGTCGGGATCTCCTTCGGGGCCGACCGCATTTATGATGTGATGAACGAGCTGAACCTCTTCCCCGAAACATTGCAGGCTGCCACGCGCGTCCTGATCGTGAATTTCGGCACCGAGGAGGAAAAATACTGCCTGAAACTGCTGGCCGGTCTGCGCCAGGCAGGTATCCCGTCGGAAATCTACCCCGACCAGGCCAAAATTAAAAAACAGATGGAATACGCCAACCGGAAAAACATTCCGTTCGTGATCCTCGCCGGCAAAGATGAAATTGAGCGGGGAGAACTGGCGCTGAAAGACATGCGCTCGGGAGAGCAGAAAACCTGCACCCCCGGGGAGGCCATAAAATTGTTGTCATGGTGAAGAAAAATGTAAAACGAACCTGGTCCTCAGCCATCCTGAGCGCCCGCAGTATGATCATCGGGGCAGAGTGAGGGACCGAATTCAAATAATGCAAATAATGCAATCAATGCAAACAATGCAGGGAATGCATGAAATTGGTTCGTAATTTTTAATTTTTAATTTTTAATTCTCTCCGTATGACATTAATTATAAAAGGAGCAGGCCTCACCATCGAAGATGTGGTCAGGGTTGCCCGTCACAACGAAAAAGTAGAACTTGATCCCCAGGCGATCGAGCGTATCCATAAATGCCGGGCGATGCTCGAGCGCAAGATCCTGGCCCATGAGATCATGTATGGTGTCAACACCGGTATCGGTGAATTTTCTGAAATGGTGTTGAATGACGACCAGGTAAAGGAGTTCCAGAAATACCTTATTTACAACCACGCTGCCGGTATCGGCGACCCGATGCCCCTCGACTGGGTGCGCGGGGCCATGCTCGGACGCATCAACGTACATGCGCACGGGAATTCAGGTTCACGCCTGGAGATCACCCAGACCCTGGTGGACATGCTGAACAAAGGAGTCACTCCCATGGTTTGCCAGAAGGGATCGGTTGGCGCCTGCGGCGACCTGGCTCCCATGTCGCAGATCGCCCTGCTGATGATGGGCGAAGGACAGGCCTATTATGAAGGAAAACTGATGTCGGGAAAAGAGGCGCTCGATGCCGCCGGGATACCAGTCCCGGGATTGCAGGCCCGCGACGGCCTGGCCACCATCAATGGTTCCAATGTACTTACCGCCATGAGCGCACTCTACCTGTTCGATGCCAACAACTGGCTGAAACAGGCTGAAATTGCCGCTTCCATGTCGCTCGAAGCCATGAAGGCCAACATGCGCCCCTACAGCCCGAAACTCCATGAGATCCGCGGGTTCAAAGGAGCGGTGCGCAGCGCCGCCGCCATCCTGAAATGTGTCACCGGCGGCGACCTCGTCGAAGGCAAGGTGAAATGCAAGGTGCAGGACGCCTATTCGATGCGTTCGACCCCCCAGGTGATCGGCGCGGCACATGATGCGCTCGCCTATGCGCGGTCGCAGGTGGAAATCGAATTGAACGGCGTTGGCGACAACCCCATCTTCTTCCCCGATGAAAACCTGCAGCTTTCGGGAGCCAACTTCCAGGGATCGCCGGTTTCGGTACCCATGGATATGGCCGGATATGTGGTCACCATGGTGAGCGTGATGAGCGAACGCCGGATGAACCGGTTGAACAACCCCGCCCTGAGCGTCGGGTTGCCGGCATTCCTCACAAAGGGTGCGGGAATGTTCAGCGGACTGATGCTGAGCCAGTACACCGCCGACATGCAGATTGTTGAACAGCGGATTCTTTCTGCTCCCGCCTCCATCCAATCGATCCCGGCAGCCGCCGACCAGGAGGATTTTGTTTCGATGGGGATGAACACCGCGCTGAAGAATTTCCAGATTCTCGACAATGCTTACGGCATCCTCGGCATCGAACTGATGGCCGCCGCACAGGCGCTCGATTTCAGGGAATACAAATTCGGGGCAGGAGTATCAAAAGCCAGGGAGGTGATCAGGAAATATGTGGCGTTCCTCGAAGTCGACCGCCCCTTGTACCCCGACCACAATGCCATGAAAGAACTGGTAAAATCGTGCGAAATCCTGCGTGAAGTTGAGACTGTTGTCGGACCCCTAGAATAGTGACAAATGACGAGTGACGAGTGACAAATGATAAAAATGCTATCAGTCATTCGTCACTCGTCACTCGTAATTCGTCACTCTTAAATCGTAAATCGTATATCCGAAATCGTAAATGGAAGAACCTACCCCCTCGCAGTTCCCCGAAACCCAGTCAACACGTCCAACCATGCTGACGGTCCTGTGTATCCTCACCTTTATCGGCAGCGGGATGCAATTGTTTTCGAGCCTGATCATCGCCGGATTTTATGACATGTTCGTCCAGGTGATCCAGGATTTTGCCGTAAAATTCAAACTGGCCGGGATGGATCAGCTGCTCGCCGTCAAACCGTTGTTCTTCGTGGTTTCTGTATTCCTGTATGCCGGATCAATTGGGGGCGCCATCCTGATGATGCGCATGAAAAAGGCGGGTTTTCACGTTTACACCATCTTCCAGATCCTGCTGATCATCTCTCCCATGTATTTCATGCACCAGTCAGCCCCCGGGACCTTTGATGTCCTGTTGTCCGGACTATTTGTATTCCTTTACAGTATGAACCTGAAATTCATGTCGTAAAATGGATAATCCCGGCGTTGAACCCGTTGTTGCAAAAGCCGGCCCGCCAAGATCACGGCCGGTTTTTCTTATCATGCTCTGCCTGTTTGCCACGATCTACTTTTCATTGATTTCACTCCTCTTTTTAAGTTTCATTCTCTTTTCCGGGACCATCACCCGCATCCGCAGCATCTATGTTCCCGATGAGATCACCCGTGGACCTTTGCTGGTCTTCATTTTTTCAGCCGGGCTGCTGCTCCATTTATCAGGATTGGCCGGGACGCTGCTGATCTGGTTCAGAAGGAAATCGGGATATTATTTCCTGGTTCCCTCCTGCCTGATCCTGGCAATCGCCCACCTTATACTGCCGGGGGCAACCATTGGTTCCGCAGTGCTCTTTTCCGCCCTGATTTTCCTCTTTGGCATCTTTTTTAGAAAAATCCAATCATAATACTGATTTCCAACCTTTTAATTTCTGTTCGCATTCCCTAACAGTTATGGAAGACCTGTGTTTTCCCGTTATTGTTTAAACATTGTTAATTTATTATTAATTATTTGTTAAATTCTTGTTGTTTACAAGAAAACAATTCCTTAAAATTGCAGTAGGAATTCGGCATCCGTGAGAAAAATCATCCATATATATACCATTCAGTTGGCCCTGTACAAGCCACACTCCCGAATGAATTTCAATAGCTCACTGATAATTAACACATTTACTAACAAAAATCAAAACTGTATGAGAAAATTTACTATTTTCCTTGCCCTTATGTTATTCATAGGGTTGCAGGTTGCCAATGCCCAGCGTACAATTACGGGCAGGGTGACAAGTTCTGATGATGGAACCGGAATTCCGGGTGCTACCGTCCTCGTTAAAGGAACAGCCGTCGGCGCAATTACCGATGTTGATGGCAAGTTCACACTCTCAGTGCCGAAAGATAAAGATGCACTGCTCTTCTCGTATGTTGGGATGGTAACCCAGGAAATTAAACTTGGCACTGACAACCTGGTGAATGTAGTCCTGGTTCCAAGTGTCAGGGAACTTGAAGGTGTCGTTGTCACAGCGCTCGGTATTCCCAGGGAAAAGAAGTCTCTCGGGTATGCCACGCAGGAACTGAGCGGAAGCGATATCAATAAAGTACAGACCGACAACTTCGTCAATTCCCTTTCGGGACGGGTGGCCGGTGTCCAGGTGAAAACGACCACCAACATGGGTGGTTCGACCAACGTTACCTTAAGAGGTACCAAATCCCTCACGGGCGACAACCAGGCTATGTTTGTTATCGACGGCGTTCCCGTAAACAACAGCGTTACGAACTCCGTAAGCCAGCAACAGGCCGGCCAGGGTTATGACTACGGCAACGATGCATCCGACATCAACCCGGATGACATTGAAAGCATCAACGTACTGAAGGGAGCCGCTGCAACCGCTTTGTATGGTTCACGGGCCGCAAACGGCGTGATCATGATCACCACCAAAAAAGGCACAGGTTCAACCTCGGGCAAAAAAAGTGTCGGCGTCACCCTGAACTCAGGAGTTACCGTGGGTTTTGTTGACAAATCAACCTTCCCCTCCTACCAGCAGGAATACGGCGGCGGCTACGGTCATTATTATGACGGACCGGGCAGCAACTGGTACATGCGTTATATCAACTCCGACGGATCGATCACGGTCAACCCCGTCGATGCCAACAGCAAGCTTACCCAGTGGGTCACCACATCCGAGGATGCTTCCTATGGAGCAAGATTTGACGGACAGCCTGTATACCAGTGGACTGCCGTTGACCCCCAGTCACCCAACCATCTCAAGGCAACACCCTGGGTACCGGCTGCCAACGGGCCCGTCACCTTCTTTGAAAACCCCGTCACCTTCACCAATTCAGTTGCACTCGACAACTCTTCAGCCCTTGGCAGTTACAGGTTGGCCTATACCAACTACAAGCAAAACGGGCTGATGCCGAACAGCGAAATGATCAAGAACAATGTTACGTTGAATGCAACCTGGAATGTAAACAGCAAACTGACGGTCACAGGCTTTGGCAATTACTCGCTCAATACCGCAACCGGCCGTAACTCTACCGGTTATAACGACAACATCCTCGGTTCCATGCGTCAGTGGATGGAAACCAACGTTGACATGAAGGACCTGAAGAACATGTTCAACCTCACCCAGCGTAACGCCACCTGGAACTATGCCGACCCTTCGAGTGCACAGCCTATTTACTGGGACAACTACTACTGGACACGTTATAAGAACTATGAATCGGACAAAAGAAACCGTTTCATCGGGAACATCGGTGCCACCTACAAAATTACAGACTGGTTAAATATTTTCGGTCGTTTTTCAGTTGATACCTATTCCGAATTGCAGGAAGAAAGAAGGGCTATCGGCAGTATCGCCGCCACCTTCGGTATCGGAACCACCCAGGCCGACGGCAGCGGTGGCAGAAGCGACCAGGGGTCGGGCTACCTGAGAAGGGATATCCGTTACAGCGAATACAACTACGATCTCATGGCCAACTTCAACAAGGACCTGTCGAAATCATTCAACCTGAAGGCAGTTTTGGGGATGAACATCCGCAGGACCAATTATGACCGTTTGATCTCCTCGACCAGCGGCGGCCTCTCCATCCCGGATCTCTTTTCATTACAAAACAGTGTCGGCCCGTTGCCCCTTCCCAAAGAACTCGCTTCAAGGGTGGGTGTGGACGGTATCTATGCAAGCGCCTCCCTTGGTTTCAAGAACTATCTCTATCTTGACGCCACCATCCGTCGCGATCACTCCTCAACCCTGCCGGCTGCCAACAGCAGTTACTATTATCCGTCGGTTGCAGGGAGCTTCATTTTCTCAAATGTTCTTCCTGAAGCCAAATGGCTGTCATTCGGAAAAATCCGTCTGAATTATGCACAGGTTGGTAACAGCGCAACTTTCGACCAGCTGGTTGACAATTACGTGATTAACGCCCCCTTTAATTCAGCTTCATCAACGGTTCCGACCATCAAGAAAAACCCGGACCTGAAACCTGAACTTACCAACAGTCTTGAAGGTGGTGTTGAAATGTACTTCCTTGGCAAGAGACTCGGATTTGACCTGGCGTTGTATAAAACCAACACCACCCACCAGATCCTTCCGCTTCCCGTATCGTCAGCCACCGGCTACTATACCGAAATCATCAATGCCGGCGAGATCCAGAACAAGGGGATCGAGCTTGCCATCCACGGTACTCCCATCAAAAACAAGAACTTCAAGTGGGATGTCACCCTGAACTGGGCCATGAACCGGAACAAGGTCGTTTCCCTTACCGAAGGTGTGAACAACCTGCAGCTTGGTTCATTCCAGGGCGGTGTCACCCTCAATGCAATGGTCGGACAGCCCTATGGTGTGCTTTACGGAACCGATTTCGTTTATAACAACGGCCAGAAAGTCGTTAAGTCGAACGGCGCCTACCAGATCACCTCAAAATCAGACAACGTGATCGGCAACATGAACGCCAACTGGACCGGCGGACTTTTAAACAACCTGACCTACAAAAACTGGTCGTTCTCTTTCCTGATCGATTGCCAGGACGGGGGTGATATTTTCTCACTCGACATGTATTATGGTCTTGCAACCGGTATCTACAAGGAAACCGCCTATGCAAACGACCTTGGCAACCCTGTCAGGAACCCGATCGTATGGGTTGATCCCGCCGATCATTCCAAAGGTTATGCCTCAACGAGCGGTGGTTTCATCAACCCGGGCGTCAATGTAAACGCCAATGGAACGACAACCCCGAACACAACCCGTTTGTCCGCAGCCAACTACGGTGCCTTTGGTTATGTAAGGCTCCCGAATAAAGCGTTTGTTTACGATGCAAGCTATGTCAAATTACGCCAGATAGCATTATCCTACACCATCCCTCCTGCCGCACTGAAAAAATGCTTCATTTCCGGCATAACCCTCAGTGCAGTGGCTTCAAACGTATGGATCATCTTCAAAAACCTGCCCTATGCAGATCCTGAATCAGGACTGGGTGCAGGTAACCTCCAGGGCTATACCACTGGTTCCCTGCCATCGACACGTGATTTTAGCTTTAACGTAAAACTCACCTTCTAATTAAAACATTATGAAAAAGATATTATCATTTTTCCTGGTGGTCCTGCTGTTCGCTTCCTGCACCAAACTTGAAGACCTGAATAAGAACATCAAGGATCCTCCCAAAGTTCCCGGTGAAACATTATTTACCGCCGCACAAAAACGTCTCTTCGACCAGATGGTAACACCCAACGTCAACCTGAATATCTGGAGGATGTTCGTCCAGCAATGGACCGAAACAACCTATACCGACGAAAGTAACTACGACATCATCACGCGCCCGATCCCCGGCGATCACTGGAACCAGCTTTATGTGGCCGTGCTGAAAAACCTGGATGAGTCTTCGAAAGTCCTTACAGCCACCGGTAATCTTGCCGGGGACAATAAGGCGGTTCTGACGAATAAACTCGCCATTGTTGAAGTTATGACCGTATATAGTTACAGCATCCTTGTTGAAACCTTCGGCAATGTTCCCTACACCCAGGCATTGAAGACCGGGGTCCTGCTGCCGAAATACGACGACGGCCTCACCGTTTACAAGGACCTCATTACCCGCCTGAACGCCGCCATTGCCCAGATGGACCAGTCCCAGGGCAGTTTCGGCATGGCTGACAACATGTACCACGGTGATGTAGCCAAGTGGTATATGTTTGCCAATTCGCTGAAAATGAGGATGGGCATGCTGCTTTCGGATGTCGAACCTACCTTGGCCAAGACCACGGTTGAAGCAGCAGCACCCTTTGTAATCCTTTCAAATGGTGACAATGCCAGTCTCGCATACCAGGCCGCCCAGCCCAATGACAACCCTGTTTATGAAAACCTGGTTGCCAGCGGCAGGAATGACTTTGTCGGGGCCAATACCTTTATCGACAAAATGAACTCCCTGAACGACCCGAGGTTGCCTTACTTTTTTACCCAGGTTGATACTTCCACGGTTATCGGAACTCACAAATTGGCTTATGTCGGTGGCATTTATGGTGCTTCGAACGATTTCACGCAATATTCACATGTTGCCGATCAAATTAAACTGCCTACTTTCGAAGCCCTGATCTTTGACGCAGAAGAATCTGAATTCCTCCTTGCAGAAGGTGTTGAAAGAGGATTCTCGGTCGGCGGAACTGCCGCATCCCATTATACAACCGCTATCACCCGTTCGCTGGAGTACTGGAAGGGCGACACCCTCGGCCTCCACGCTTACCTGGCACAGCCTACCGTAGCCTATGCATCGGCTACCGGAACCTGGAAACAGAAAATCGGGGAACAAAAATGGATCGGTTTGTACACCCGCGGATTTGAAGCATGGACCACCTGGAGAATGCTTGATTTCCCGACACTGGTTGCACCTCCCGACGCCAAGTCTGAAATCCCGGTACGTCTTACCTACCCGGTTGTCGAACAGACACTCAACGCTGCAAACTTCGGCGCAGCTGCTACCGCCATCGGCGGGGATGCTGTAACCACGAAGTTATTCTGGGATAAATACTAAACCCGGAAACATCCTGTAAAAAAAAGAGGCTGCCCCTTCACGGAGGCAGCCTCTTTTTTTTGCCATGAGCTTTGGGTAGGATCAGATTTCGGTCACCCAGCAGCGCCGCCTGATGTTCACCCGGGCGTCATAATTCTTCCAGATGGAGATGGCCCTGAAGTTTTCCTCCAGCTGCGGGTGCGTGCGCGCAATTTTGATCCCGGCCTTAATATATGCCTTGTTCAGTTCATGGTATACCAGGGCCAGGACCCCTTTGCCCTGATAATCGGGTCTGACGCCGATCAGGTACATGTGGATGGTGTCGTTCCAGCGCATGGCACGCAGGAGATGGATGAACCCGAAAGGGAACAGCCTGCCCCTGGCCTTCTGCAGCGCCTTTGCCAGGCAGGGCATGGTGATGCCGAACCCGGCGATTTCATCATTTTCATCCACCACCAGCGAAACAAACTCGGGGCGGATAAAATCAAAATACTGCCTGGTATAGATATCCATCTGCCTCTCCGTGAGGGCGGTAAAACCGTACAGGTCGTGAAACGCCTCGTTGTACATCCTGAACATTTTGGAGGCATACGGTCGTATTTCGCTTGCTTTTCCTGGTTTGAGCAAATGCAGCTTGTACCGGTCGAGGACGATCCTGGTCATGCGTTCTACTTTGTCGGGAATCACATCGGGAATTTTGATCTCGAACTGGATCCAGTCGGTGATCTTCCTGAAGCCCAGCTGCTCCATGTGGCTAACATAGTAGGGATAGTTGTAAATGGCCGACAAGCTCGAGATCTGGTCGAATCCTTCGGTCATCATGCCCTCCGGGTCCATGTCGGTAAACCCGAGTGGCCCGTGAATCCCTGTCATGCCCTTTTCCCTCCCCCACTCCTTCACCGTTTCGATCAGTGCTTTTGAAACCTCCGGGTCATCATAGAAATCAATCCAACCGAACCTGGCAAGCTTTTCACTCCATCTTTCCGACTCCTTGTGGTTGATGATCCCGGCAATCCTGCCAACCGGTTTGTTGTCGCGGTAAGCAATCCAGTATTCGGCATCACAGTATTCAAAGGCCGGGTTCTTGTCCTTCCTGAGGGTATTGAGTTCGTCAAAGATCAGCGGGGGGCACCAGAAGGTGTTGCCCTTGTAAAGCCTGAACTGGAAATCAATAAATTTCTTCAGATCGCTGAGCGTCAGCACCTTCCTGATTTCAAGGTTGTTCATTTCAGAGCCATCCTTCCTTTTTGTACCATGCGATGGCCTCCTCCACTCCCTTCTCCAGGTCGTATCCGGCAGTAAATCCGAAATCGGACTGGAGCGGTTCAACCTCACACCGCCAGTTGGTACTGCGTAAAACATTGTACTTATCGGTATTCAGCGTGGGCATCCCTCCCCACAGGGAAGAGACCTTTTCACCGGCCACTGCGATCATTCTGACCATCCCCAGCGGTACCGTGAACCTGACGGTCTTCCGCCCCAGAACCCTCTTGGTGATCTCCGCGAACAATTCCGACGGATACTCCTTACCATCAGAGACAAAATAGGCCTTCCTGACGATTCCCGAACCCAGGGCAAGGAAAACAAGCCTTACGAGGTCGCGCACGTAGATGAAGGTAAGCACCTGCTTCCTGAAGCCGATATAGGGCTCCATCCCGCGGTTGATGGTCTGGAAAAAGATAAAATAATCCTTCTCCTTCGGACCGTAAACCCCGGTGGGGCGAATGATCAGCCAGGGAAAATCTTTCAGCGAGGTGATATACCGTTCGGCCTCCAGTTTGCTTTTCCCGTATAGCTCGATGGGCCGCGGCTCATCGGCAAGCCTTACGGGTTGTCCCGTTTCGGGGTTTCCCGGTCCGTAAGCGGCCAGGCTGCTTATAAAGACAAACTTTTCGGGGACCATTTCCGTTTCCACCAGGGCTTCGATGAAATGGATGGTGTTTAGACAATTCACATTGTAAAAATCCTCCTTTTTCCTTGCCTTGGTGAGCCCTGCATTGTGAACAATGTATTGAAACCGGAGGTTTTTTTCCCTGCAGGCCAGCAGTGTATCCTTCACCTTCGCGGTGGTTGAAAAATCAAGTTCCAGGAAGTGGATGCGCGGGTCGCCCAGGTACTGGCGCGAACTCGATTTGCGGATGCCGGCATATACCTGGAAACCGTTTTTAAGACCCTCTTCCACCAGGAAACTTCCGATGAAACCGCTTGCCCCGGTAATCAGGATATTCGCCATCGTAAAAAATTTGGGTTGACCAATTTCGCTATTTCGCTATTTCGCTACCTCGCTAACTCGCTACCTAAAACTGCCTGATCCAGCACCGGCGGGTAAGATGTTGCCGGCCATTGAAATTTTTCCAGATGGTAAGTGCTTTTGCATTATCCTCCAGTTGCGGACTTGTGACGGCTTTTTTAATGCCGTAACGGATATATGCACGATGCATCTCGTTGTAATAAAGAGCGTTCACCCCTCTTCCGTGGTAATCGGGGCGTACGCCGTTCAGGTACATGTCGATGACATCGTTCTTTTTGATGGCCATGAGGATATAAAGAAAACCGAAAGGAAACAACCTGCCGTTGCATTTCCGCAAGGCTTTCGTCAGGGATGGCAGCGAAACACCGAAACCGACAACATCATCCTTTGTATCAACTACGAAGGAGACAAATTCGGGACGTACGAAACCGAAATAGGATTTGACATACATGTCCATCTGCTTCTGCGATAACGCCGTATAACCATAAAGGTCGCTGAATGCGGCATTCAGGGTCAGGAACATCTTGGGAGCATAGGGCAGCAGGTCTTTGGCCTTTTTGGCCTGTACGATGCGCAGTTTGTACTTTTCCTGCACAAGCAGCGACATCCGCTCAACTTTGTCGGGAATGGAGGGGGGGATCTCAAATTCATACTGAACCCAGTCGGCGGCTTTCCCGAAGCCCAGCATTTCCATATGCTGAACATAATAGGGATGGTTGTAGATGGAAGTCAGGGTCGACTGTTCGTCGAATCCCTTGATCAGCATTCCTTCATAGTCCATATCCGAGAAGCCAAGCGGGCCGTGGATCCCGGTCATTCCTTTCGTCCGTCCCCATTCGATGACTGTTTCCATTAGCGAACGGGAGACCTCTGGGTCGTCGATGAATTCGATCCAGCCGAAACGCACCAGCTTTTCATTCCAGCGTTCGTTGGCCTTGTGGTTGATGATCCCGGCGATGCGCCCGACGATCCTGTTGTCCCTGAGGGCCAGCCAGTACTCCGCCTCACAAAAGTCAAAAGCAGGGTTTTTGGTCCTGCTTAACGTGTTTCTTTCATCCATCCTGATGGGGGGACACCAGAATTCATTGCCTTTATAATGTTCGTACTGAAAACTGATGAACCGCTTAAGATCCTTCCTGGTGCTTACTTTTTCAATGTGAATCGTCAAGGTCTCTGTCATCAGGATTATTTTGGAAGGATGTGGAGTTTTTTCCCCAGTTTTTCAAATTTCTCAAGTGCAACATCAACCTGGTCTCTTGTGTGGGTCGCCATGAGGGAAAAACGGATCAGGGTATTGTCCTTGCTCACCGCGGGGGCGACGACGGGGTTGACGAAAATCCCCTCGTCGAGCAGCATGCGGGTAATGGTAAGGGTTTTGAGGTTATCGCGGATATAGAGCGGGATGATGGGCGTGACGGTGTGACCGATATCAAAGCCCAGTTTCCTGAAATTTTCAATGGCATAATGGGTTACATCCCAGAGATGCTCCATCCTTTCGGGCTCGCTTTTGATGATCTCAAGGGCCGCAAGAACGGCCGCTGCGGATGCGGGAGTGGCGGAGGCGCTGAAAATGAGGGTCCGCGAATGATGCTTGATATAGTTGATTGTTTCAATATCGCTGGCGATGAAACCGCCCAGGGCAGCAAGGGATTTGGAAAAGGTTCCCATGATGAGGTCCACCTTGTCGGTCAGCCCGAAATGGCTTGCAGTGCCTGCCCCGTTTTTTCCGATCACCCCGATGGCATGGGCATCGTCAACCATCACGGTTGCTTCGTATTTTTCGGCCAGCCTGACGATTTCGGGCAGGTTGGCGATGTCTCCGTCCATGCTGAAGACACCATCGACAACGATCAGTTTGATACGACTGGGCTCGCACCGTTTGAGGATCGATTCGAGCGAGTGCATGTCGTTGTGGCGGAATTTCAGCACCTTTGCAAAAGACAGCCTCGTTGCCTCGATGATCGATGCATGGTCGAGTTCGTCGATCAGGATATAATCGTTCCGCCCGGTGACCGTCGGGATAACGCCAAGGTTCACCTGGAAACCCGTACTGTAGACCAGTGCCGCCTGCTTGCCTACAAATTCGGCCAGCTTTGTTTCAAGTTCAATATGAATATCCAGCGTACCGTTTAGGAACCGTGAACCGGCACATCCCGTACCGTATTTTTCGGTTGCCTTGATCGCGGCTTCTTTAATTTTAGGATGGTTCGTTAATCCAAGGTAGCTGTTTGAGCCAAACATCAGCACCTTTTTCCCATTCATGGTCACCACGGTATCCTGGTCAGATTCAATCATCCTGAAAAACGGGTAGATTCCCATTTTTTCAACTTTCTGCGGTTCGGTGTAATGGGCTAATTTTCGCTGTAATATCCTCATTTTTTTATGTTTCAATAAAATTAAAGCGTGCAAAGGTACGAATTAATTACTTATGGGCATTTGCAAAATCCCGGCCGGCCTTCAATGCGGCCAAATTTAATTCAATCACTTTCTCTCCCTTCTTGCGGAATGTAAAGCGGATAGCCTCCTCGAACTTCTCATAGGCCATGTCGAGAAAAGGAGATGCAGCCCCGAGAATCACGATGTTTGCAGCCTTGGCGGAGCCTATCTCTTTAGCGGTGGCATCGGCATCCAGGGCGATGTGGTGGGGCACCTTTCCGATCTCTTCCATGATCTTCTCCGGATCGGGATAGTTGGGAATGTTGTTGAACGGCCTGGTGTTGGTGATCACCCATCCGGTACCGGACAGGTACGGGAGGTAACGGAGCGATTCGAGGGGCTCGATCGAAATGATCATGTCGGCCTGGCCGAAAGGAATGAGGTCGGATGCAATGTTTTCGTGCGAAATCCGGAGGTTCGACATTACATCGCCCCCGCGCTGGCTCATCCCGTGAACCTCCGATTGCTTTAAAAACATGCCTTGTTCCAGTGCAGCATAGCCGATGATGGCGGCAATGGAAATGATCCCCTGCCCGCCGACACCTGCCAGTATGATATCTTTTTTCATCAGGTAGTTGGTTTACTTATTCTTGAATTTTTCCCTTATCCGCTTATCGATGGCCACGATGCATTCACGACGCGGGATGATCACTGAAACGCCGTCGTATGCCAGCTCCTCTTTGAGGATGGCCACATTTTCGTCATGGTATTTTTTCAGCGGCTTCAGGACCCTGATATGAGCCGCTTCCACACCGAGTCCCCTGCAGATGTCCTCGATCTTGCCAAAGGCCTGCGAATCCTGTCCCCCGGTCATGGCTGTAGTCCCGTTGTCGAGGATCATCACGGTAATGGGGGATTTGTCATTCACGGCATCCAGCAGCCCGGTCATCCCCGAATGGGTGAAGGTTGAATCGCCGATCACGGCAACAGAAGGGATGAGCCCGGCATCGGCGGCACCTTTGGCCATCGTGATGGAAGCACCCATGTCGACGCAGGAGTTGATCGCTTCGTAGGGCTTGAGCGCTCCAAGAGTATAACAGCCTATATCGGAAAAAACCCGGCCGTTGGACAATTTGCTGAGTGTTTCACTCAGCGCATAGTACGAATCAATATGCGGGCAACCGCTGCAGAGTGAGGGCGGACGGCCGACAACGAGGTCGGGGACAGGCAGGCCGAAGGTATCGGGAATGCCAAGGGCCACCGCCAGGAGATTCGGGTTCAGTTCGCCGTCACGCGGCAGGGTGCCGTCGAGACGTCCGTGAACCTTGATGCCCCGCCCAAGATAGCCTTTGAGCGATTCTTCCACCATCGGGTATCCCTCTTCAATCACCAGGATTTCATCGCATTCGTCGGCCAGTTTTTCAACCAGGGTCCTCGGCAGTGGATACTGCCCGATCTTGAGGACCGGGTAAGGAACAACCCTGTCGGGGTAGTTTTCGAGCAGGTAGTTATATGCGATACCGGCAACGATGATCCCCTTCGATTTATCCTTGCCGTCAATGTATTTATTGAAAGGGGAAACTTCCGATTCAGCCACAAAGGTAAGCTGATCTTTCAGGAGTTTCTTATAGCGTTTTTTTGCAAGATTCGGCAACAGTACAAACTGGCGGAGATCCGACGGCATCTTCAAATCGTTCTGCTTCCGTATTTCGGTAAGGCGGGTAACCCCCGACCTTGAATGGGCCATCCGGGTCGTGATCCGCATCAGCACGGGGATGTTGAACTTTTCAGAGAAATCATAACCGTAACAAACCATGTCATAAGCTTCCTGCTGGTTGCCCGGCTCCAGGATGGGAACCATGGCAAAATTCCCGAAGAACCGCGAATCCTGTTCATTTTGCGAGGAGTGCATCGAAGGATCATCAGCAGAAACAACGATGATTCCCCCGTTGGCGCCCGTTATGGCTGAATTGATAAAGGGGTCGGCAGCAACGTTGAGTCCGACATGTTTCATGCACACCATGGTGCGCTTGCCCGCGTATGACATGCCAAGTGCTGATTCCATGGCAGTCTTTTCGTTGGTCGACCAGCTTGAATGAATATGGTTTTCGTGGGCAAATTTTGAATTCTGTACAAATTCAGTGATTTCAGTGGATGGAGTACCCGGATAGGCATAGATGCCCGAGATGCCGGAATCAATGGCACCTTGCGCAATTGCCTCGTCTCCCAATAACAATAACTTCTGCATAGCTAAGTTTCAAAGATAGTTGAATTTGGACAAAAATAAGAATATTTTCCTTATTCGCCATTTACCCGCAGTGTGGATTTTACTTTTTTTAGTGGATGAATTTAACTAATTTTGTTGGTTCAAACCTTTTTCTATCCACCTGCCTCATGAAGTTATACAAAGTAATCCCGGGATACCTTCTGCTCGTTTTGACCCTCACCTTCTGCCACCTGCACAGTTTTGCCCAGAATGGGTCCATTCGCGGTTTTGTTTATGAACAGGAGACCGGCGAACCGGTTCTGTTTACAAACGTTTACCTGTATAAAACCTCCATCGGCGCTCCCACCGATGCAAACGGTTATTTTGCCATTACCAAGGTTCCGGCAGGACAGTATACCCTGATGGTCACCTACGTAGGGTTTGATACGCTGAAAATGCCTTTGACCATCAAATCAAATGAGCTGGTCTCAAAAAAACTCTACCTTGTCAAATCGACAGTCCAGCTGGAAGAGATCAATATTTCCGCAGCCCGGCAGGACAAGGTAAGAGAAACGCAAACCAGTATCATCAAAATCACGCCAAAAGAGATTCAGTCCATTCCGACCATCGGAGGTCAGCCCGACCTTGCACAGTATCTTCAGATCCTGCCCGGGGTGATCTTTTCGGGCGACCAGGGAGGCCAGTTGTACATCCGCGGCGGCCCTCCCATTCAGAATAAGGTGCTTTACGACGGCATGATCATCTATAACCCCTTCCACTCCATCGGCCTGTTTTCGGTGTTTGATGTGGATATTCTAAAAAACGTCGACGTTTATACCGGAGGCTTTGGCGCGGAATATGGCGGGCGGCTCTCCTCGGTAATGGATGTCTCTACGCGCGACGGCAATAAAAAAAGGATGGCGGGGAAATTTGATGTCAGCACTTTCGGGGCAAAGGCCCTGCTGGAGGGCCCCATCCATAAGCAAAAAAATGATGACGATGTGAGTGCAACCTTCCTGCTTTCGGTGAAAAATTCATACCTGCAGCAATCGAGTAAGATTTTTTATGACTATATTAACAAGAATGGGCTTCCGTACAACTACCTCGATATTTACGGGAAAGTTGCCATCAACACCCCTAACGGCAGCAAGGTGAACATCTTCGGGTTTGATTTTACCGACAAGGTTCATTATTCGGTACTGAACGACTATAACTGGCAGGCATTGGGCGGTGGTCTGAATTTTCTTGCCATCCCTGACAAAAGTTCCGTTCTGATCGAGGGGAATTTCGCCTATTCCTATTACAAGGTCCTGATGGAGGTCAAGAATGAATCGCCGCGATCAAGCTCGATCGCCGGTTTCAACGGCGGCCTCAACTTTACCTACTTTTTCGGGCGCGATGCGCTGAAGTACGGGCTGGAACTGTCGGGGTACAAAACAACCCTTGATTTTGTCAACAGCGTCAACCGCCAGATCGGCGGTGATCCACAGAGTTCGACTGAAGCTTCTGTATATATAAAATATAAATGGATGCCGGGAAAATTCATCATCGAGCCAGGTCTGCGGTTACAGTATTACGGCTCCTTATCAGCTGCTTCATTAGAGCCAAGGCTTGCAGTCAAGTATAACATTGCCAAGAATTTCCGGCTTAAAATGGCAGGGGGCATGTATTCTCAGAACCTCCTGAGCACCACCTACGACAAAGATGTAGTGAACCTTTTTTACGGCTTCGTTACAAGCCCGACCAATCTTCCCTCCGAATTCAACGGGAAAAAGATCAGCACGCGCTACCAACGTTGTACCCAGGGAGTTTTCGGTTTTGAATGGGATATCCGTCAGAACCTGTCGGTGAACATCGAAGGGTACTATAAATACTATCCGCAGCTTTACAGTCTGAACAGGAATAAACTGTACGACGACACACCTGCCAATGCCGATATCCCCGATTATTATAAGAAGGATTATGTTTATGAAACCGGGGACGCCGAAGGAATTGATTTTTCAGTCAAATACGACTGGAAAAAGATCCATTTCTGGGTCACCTATTCGTATGGGTTCATTCACCGCAGCGATGGCTACAACAATTATGTACCGCCTTACGACCGGAGGCACAACCTCAACATTGTCTCCACCTTCAACTGGGGCAAAAAACTGGGCTGGGAATTTGATGTCAGGTACAATTTCGGCTCAGGGTTTCCCTTTACGCAAACACAGGGATTTTATGAGCAGGTCACCTTCGAGAACATGGGAGTCGACCCCGGTACCACAAACGGTAAACTGGGCATCCTCTACGCCGATTATAACAAGGGTCGCCTGCCCTATTACAGCCGTCTCGACCTAAACCTGAAAAAGATCTTCTTCCTGGGTAAAACCACAAAACTTGAAATCAACGGAAGCGTTACCAATGCACTGAATCAGCAAAACATCTTCTACTTCGACCGGGTTTCCTACACCCGTGTCGACCAGATGCCGTTGATGCCCAGCCTCGGAATCAGCTTCAGTTTCTAATCGTCCGTAATGATATACTCTTTTTCGCTCCTCTCCGGCATTGCCTTTGACAGTATCGGGGATGATCTCCGGATGATGCTGGCAAAAAGGCCTGCAATGGCCGACAGTATAACCGGCCTGAGACAGGTTTTTGCATGCATGGATTTTACCTCACTTGACGGTGCCGACAACAATGAAACCATCCGGACCCTTTGCGAAAAAGCGATTGCCTTCGGGGAAAAGGGACTTCCATACCCCGCCACCGTATGCATTTATCCTCCGTTTATCGCAACTGCAAAGAATGCCCTGAAAGGGACGCCCATCAGGATCGCGGTGACCGCCGCGGCATTTCCCAGCGGACAGATGCCGCTCCCGGTAAAACTCGAGGAGATCAGGTACGCTGTTGGCGAAGGGGCCGATGAGATCGATGTCGTAATCTCCCGCGGGACCTTCCTTTCAAAGGAATACCACCGGGTGTATCGCGAACTGGATGCCATGCGCGACCTCACCAGGACGAACATTCTGAAAGTGATCCTCGAAACCGGCGAACTGGGAACCCCTGAAAACATTGCCAAAGCAAGTGAGATCGCCATCGAAGCCGGTGCCGATTTCATCAAGACCAGCACCGGGAAAATAACCCCGGCCGCCACCGAGGAGGCTGTATCTGTCATGCTGCAGGTTATTCTCAATCATTACCGGAAAACCGGCAGGAAAATAGGGATTAAACCGGCCGGGGGTATCTCCGAACCTGAAAAGGCACTCAACTACTACTGGCTGGTGAATGAAATTTTAGGAGAATCCTGGCTGAAACCCGAATTGTTCCGCATCGGAGCAAGCCGGCTTGCCGACCGTATCATTGATTATCTGCAACCATTATGAAGCTGATCAGAAAGGTTACCGCGATGTCATTGTTCGCAATGGTTATTGCAATGTCCGGCTGTGTAAAGGACTCATCATCTACCCCCGACACAGGCGCCACCCGCGATTCCTTCCTGGGGAACTGGAACGTCAGCGAATCGTATACCAAACTTACCTACGAGGTAACCATCGTTGCCGACCCGAATTCAGCCAACGGCGTGCTGATGGTCGGCTTTGCGAATACCCTTCCCGCAGGGCCATCTGCAGGTGCAGAGGTTTCAGGTGCCAGGATCACCCTGGATGCCAACCAGGTGATCGACGGGCTTAAACTCAACGGGGGCGGGGTGTTGTCGGGCAAAACCATCACCTGGAACTACACCATCGATGATGGTGCGACCCTCCTCCATGCCGTGGCGATTTACACGAAAAAATAGTTAACGGCCCGGGTGGAACATCTTCTGGCGGGTCTCCAGTTCCATGATCACCTTGTCGTACATCCTGGTCAGTTTCGCGGGGTTCTGCCTGTAAAACTTAAGGTTCATGTCGTACCGCTCCCTGCTGATGTGGTATTTGGTGAAGATGCCCCGGTAGTAAAGATCGGGTTTCCCCGGAGTTTCATGATTTTCGTTGCGTTCCATAAGCAATGCGGCCTCAACGATATGAACATCGGCCAGGATGTGAACCATCCGGTCGGAGGATATCAGCGAATCGGCTGGCATGGCCACTTCCGTAGAAGGAATATCCTTTTTTTCACCACACGAAACCAGGAGCAGGCAAAAGACGACGGCTAACCAGTATGACCAGGCACGGTTCATTTCTTGCGCTGCTGGTATTCGGCGTTCAGCACCTCCATGACCGACCGGGTGATGTCGAGCGTGTCGTTGGCAATCAGGATTTCACCCCCGGTCTTGTATCCCAGGATATAATCGAAACGGTACTGCCGGTTGAATCTTTTTAAAAAGGTGGTGACACTGTCGACCAACTTCATATTCATATTCATCTCCTGGTCGGCAATCTGTTGTGTGAAACGTTGCTTTTTCTGGTCAAGCAGGGTGCTTTTCTGCATCAGCTTTTCATAGGCTTCCTTGCCCTTTTCCTCCGAAATCGCCCCTGCCGACACCTGGCGCTGAAACTCGGCACCCTCCTTTTCGAGGGCCGACTGTTCAGCAAGCAAATCCGACTGCAGCTTTTTGCTGGTGCTTTCAAGGTCGTGACGCAATATTTTTACATAGTCATAGTGGGCGTTCAGGCTGTCGAGATTGACATAAACCACCGAGATCGCCTTGCCGGATGCCTTCTGAATGGTAAGCGGAACGCTCATTTCATGAGGTTTGCGGCTGTTGAAGAACAGCACATACAATACAATGAGTCCGGCAAGCAGCACCAGGCCGAGGAGGGTGTTGAAATTGAAACTGAAAAAAGGTGGTTTTGAAACCTCCTTTAATGGGTTGCCGGGTTGTACCGGGATAAAATTATCCGCGACCTCATTTATCTGAGGTGTTCCAGTGAATTCTTCTTGCATGGTATGTTGTTTAATTTCCTAATTCCGACATGAATTTGATGCGCAACAACCTGATTTCCTCCTCGGTAAATTCATCCTCGCCCAGTTCCTTCATTGCATCTTCGATGGAGTCGGATTCTGCTTTGCGGAAGTATTCGAAAATCTCTTCCTGGTGGTATGGATCAACGAATTCGTCGATATAATAGTTGATGTCTATTTTGGTGCCCGAGCCAACAATGCTTTCAATCTCGGTGAGCAGCTCGTCGAAACTCAGGTTTTTTGCGAGTGCAATGTCCTCCAGTGCCACCTTGCGGTCGATGCTCTGGATGATGAATACTTTGATCCCTGATTTGTTGATTACCGATTTGACCACCATGTCCATAGGCCTGATAATCTCGTTTTCCTCGACATACTCCTTGATCAGTTCGAGGAATGGTTTTCCGTACTTCAGGGCTTTGCCTGAACCGACGCCCGTAATCTGGCGGAGTTCGTCCACCGTAACCGGGTACTGGATGGCCATATCCTCCAGCGAAGGATCCTGGAAAATCACAAACGGGGGGAGCTTCTCCTTTCGGGCAATTTCCTTGCGAAGGTCTTTCAGCAGGGCGAACAGCGTTTTATCCGCGGTGCTGCTTTTTGATCCCAGGGCTTCGAAAAGTTCCTCTTCCTCGGGATTTTCAAAGTCATGATCATCAACCAGCATGACGGAATGGGGGCTTTTCAGGAATTGCAGTCCTTCAGGGCTGATCTTCAGCAACCCGTAATTTTCAATGTCCTTGGTGAGCAGTCGTTCGATCAGCGTTTGACGGATAACCGCATTCCAGAATTTTTCGTCATGTTCGGCACCCTTGCCGAAGACATCGAGCTTGTTGTGTTTGTATGACTTGATGGTGGCGGCACTCTTCCCGAGGATGATGTTGATGATGTGTTTGTTCTTGAATTGTTGCTTGACCGCTATTACAGTTTCAAGGACAAGTTTCACATATTGCTTGCCTTCAAATTTTTTCTTTGGATGCATGCAGTTGTCGCAGTTCTGACAATTATCTTCCGTGTATATCTCTCCGAAATAGTGTAACAGTTGCTTGCGCCGGCACACTGAGGATTCACTGTATGAAACGGTTTCCATCAGCAATTGCTTTGCTATTTCCTGCTCGGCCACCGCTTTTCCCTTCAGGAACTTCTCAAGTTTCTGAATGTCATCGTAACTGTAAAAGGCAATGCAATTTCCCTCCCCGTCGTCGCGGCCGCTGCGGCCGGTTTCCTGGTAATAACCCTCGAGGCTTTTTGGCATGTCGTAATGGATGACAAACCTCACGTCGGGTTTGTCGATCCCCATGCCAAAAGCAATGGTGGCTACGATCACATCCACCTCCTCCATCAGGAATTTATCCTGGTTCTGACGCCTGGTGGAAGCATCCAGTCCCGCATGATAAGGCAGGGCTTTGATCCCGTTCACGACGAAACTCTCGGCCATCTCCTCAACTTTCTTGCGGCTGAGGCAATAGACGATGCCCGACTTGCCCGCGTGCTGTTTGATGAACTTGATGATGTCCTTGGTTACATTTTTGGTTTTGGCCCTTACCTCATAGTACAGGTTGGGCCGGTTGAAGGAGGAGAGGAATACCGAGGCATCCATCATGTTGAGGTTCTTCTGGATATCCTGCTGAACCTTCGGCGTGGCCGTTGCCGTCAGGGCAATGACCGGCACCTTCTGTCCGATGGCATCAATGATGGGCCGCAGGCGCCGGTATTCGGGGCGAAAATCATGGCCCCATTCCGAAATGCAGTGCGCTTCATCGATGGCATAAAATGAGATCTGGATATTCTGCAGAAATTCGATGTTTTCCTCTTTGGTGATGGTTTCAGGGGCTACATACAACAGCTTGGTCATCCCATCCGTAATATCCTGTTTTACCTGCGTGATCTCCTGCTTTGTCAGTGAAGAATTCATGAAATGCGCCACATTGTTTTCCGTTCCGAAACTGCGGATGGAATCCACCTGGTTTTTCATCAGTGCGATGAGAGGGGATACGATGATCGCCGTTCCGGGCTTCATCAGGGCAGGCAACTGGTAGCACAGCGACTTCCCTCCCCCGGTGGGCATGATGACAAAGGTATCGTTATTGGCAAGTACACTCCGTATAATGGCCTCCTGGTTACCCTTAAAGCTATCATAGCCAAACACTTTCTTCAATACTTCAAATAGCTGGTGCTCGTCCTTGTTGGCCGCCATTTTTTAACTTAGATTTATTTTAATACTTTTGTTCAGGGCAATCTTTTTGTCACATTTTCCTGCGCCTATATACAAATGTAAGTATAAACGTGTGGAATAAACAAATATTTAAAAAAAAAATTGTGCAGTGAAAAAAATGAAATCGTTAAAAACAATTGCAATCACTACCATACAGGATGAAGCGGCTGCGATAGCAAATTTAGTAAACTTTGTTGATTCCGATTTTTTAAGTTGTGTCGATCTGATTCTTCATACCAGGGGTCGCGTGATCGTCACCGGTATCGGTAAAAGTGCCATCATCGGGCAAAAGATTGTTGCTACTTTCAATTCAACCGGTACACCGGCAACATTCCTGCATGCAGCCGACGCCATCCATGGGGACATCGGGACCATCCAGAAAGATGATGTTGTTTTATGCCTTTCAAAAAGCGGGGAAACCCCCGAAATAAAGATCCTGGTCCCCCTGTTGAAAGAGTACGGCAGTTCGCTGGTTGCCATTGTCGGGAACCGTTCGTCATACCTGGCAAAACAGGCAAATCTTATCGTCGATACCACGGTCGCCAGGGAGGCCTGCCCGAACAACCTCGCCCCTACCTCAAGTACTACCGCGCAGATGGTCATGGGCGACGCCCTGGCAGTGTGCCTGCTCGAAGCCCGCGGTTTTACCCCGGGCGATTTTGCGCGGCTACATCCCGGCGGCGCCATCGGCAAGCAGCTTTACCTGAAGGTAAGCGACATATACCTCAACAACCAGGTACCCGGGGTGAACCATGACGACGATGTTAAAAAGATAATCTATGAAATATCCTCGAAAAGGCTTGGAGCCACTGCAGTGCTCCAAGCAGGCAAACTTTTGGGGATCATTACCGACGGGGATCTGAGAAGGATGCTTGAAAAGAACACCGACATCAGCATCCTGAAGGCAACTGACATCATGTCGGCAAACCCGCAGACCATCGCGCCCGACACCTTACTGGTCAACGCATTGAGCATCATGCGGCAGAACAACATCACCCAGTTGCTCGTTGTTGAGAAAAACACATACAAAGGGGTCATTCACCTGCATGACATCCTGCGCGAAGGCATCCTCTGAAAACAGGGGATGGTATCCGGTACCCTCCTGGTTGCCAGTATTCCCGGGCCCATAGCATAAAACCGGCATGAATGGGTTGGGATGGATTGAACCTGGGAAATTTTTCATTTTTATCATCGTTAATATGATGGGTTGAA
Organism: uncultured Bacteroidales bacterium; assembly: GCA_903845055.1. Taxonomy (GTDB): domain Bacteria; phylum Bacteroidota; class Bacteroidia; order Bacteroidales; family FEN-979; genus CAIVAT01. The sequence goes on from CAIMWF010000084.1 coordinate 80,033, forward strand.
TGCTGACCGAACCTGAACCAGGGAACAGACCTATGATAAAAGTTCCCACCTTTGCGCCATATAAACGTAGAATGCGGCTGATTTTTTTGCTGATTTCGTTCCTTTTTCTTTCTTTCCCGGTCATCTCCTTCAGCCAGGGCACCAAGATCATGGGATCGGTGCACGACGGGAAGACGGGCGAAGCGATTCCTTTTGTCAACGTTGTTGTTCCCGGTACGACGATCGGGACCCTCACCGACTTTAACGGGAACTATGCGCTGGAATTCAGGCAGAAATGCGATTCGGTCACCGCCTTCCTCATTGGTTACAACCGCATTACCAGGAAGATCCTTAACAACCAGTTCCAGACCGTCGATTTTGAATTGATCCCCGAAAATCTTGACCTTCCCGAGGTCACCATCACCTACCAGGGAAACCCGGCCGAAGTCCTGCTCAGGAAGGTGATCCGGAACAAAAACCGGAATGCTCTTCAGTCGTTTGAATCGTACCAGTACGAAGCCTACACCAAGATTGAACTGGATGCCAACAACATCACCGACCGGTTTAAGAACAATAAACTGTTAACCAGGTTCAACTTCGTATGGAATTACATTGACACCTCCACGATGGGGGGCAAATCGTACCTCCCGGTATTCATTACCGAAACCATGTCGGACATTTACTTCCGCAAGTCGCCAAGGTTGCGAAAGGAGATTATCACGGCCTCGTCCATTTCAGGCCTGCACAATACAAGTGTATCGCAATTCCTCGGGAACCTGTCGGAACAGGTTGACATTTACAAAAATTTCATCCCCCTTTTCGAGAAGAATTTTGTCAGCCCGGTCGCTGATTTCGCCATCGATTATTACAAATTCTACCTGGTCGACAGTGCATTCGTCGGCAACAGGTGGTGCTACCATGTCATGTTCAAGCCGCGACGGAAGCAGGAACTGACCTTTACGGGAAATCTCTGGATCAACGACACCTCATTTGCCATCAAAAAATTCAGGATGAGCATCGCCGGCGATGCCAACGTAAATTTCATCAACGACCTTGAAGTAGAGCAGGAATTCGAATGGACCAACAACCTTTTCTGGATGCTCACCATCGACAAGCTGAACGCTGATTTCAACGTACTCGACAATGCGAAGAAAACCATTGGTTTCTTTGGCCACCGTTCGACAACATACCGCAAGTTCCAGTTTGATATCCCGGAGAATAAAAAATTCTTCCGGGTACCCACCGATGTATTCATCGAACCGGATGCCAGCGACAAGCCCAGGGAGTATTGGGATGAAGCCCGTCCCGAAAAACTCACGGAAAAGGAAAAGGGGATTTATGTCATGGTTGACTCGGTTAAATCAATGCCCCTTTTCCGGACATACACCGATATCATTTACGCAGTTTTTGTTGGTTACCTGAGCTGGGGAAAGGTAGAACTGGGGCCCTATTTCAAAATGTTCAGTTACAATTCAATTGAAGGCTACCGTCTCCGGTTCGGCCTGCGAACGTCGAATTCGTGGAGCAAAAAAGTGCAGTTGGAGGGGTACGGGGCCTATGGAACTTTCGACCAACGCTTTAAATACGAGGCCGATGTACTCTGGATGCTGAGCAAAAACCCCCGGAGGGATCTTTCGGCAAGTTATAAATACGATGTTGAACAACTTGGTGCAAGCGCTACGGCCTTTTCAAGTGACAACATCCTCTCCTCCCTGTTTTACCGCGGGCCCAACAACAAGCTGACCATGGTGCGCGACTACCACCTCGCCTATGAACACGAATGGTATACAGGGTTCATAAACCGCATCCACCTGGTCCACCGTGAAGTTTTCCCGCTGGGCTCTACCGAATTTGTCGTCTTTCCGAAGGACAGGCAGACACCGCAATATATGAGCTCCATTTTCACCTCCGAAATCCAGGTCGATTTCAGGTTTTCCTTTCGCGAACGGTTCATTGCCGCCGAATTCGACCGTGTAACCCTCAGCTCTGTCTATCCGATCATCCAGCTGAGATACTCTTACGGGATCCCGCACCTGCTGAAAAGCGATTTTGAGTATCATAAGCTGGAACTTGGGGTTTCAGAATGGTTTAACTTCGCCACCATCGGGTGGTCGAAATATATCATCAATGCTGGTAAAACATGGGGAACCCTCCCCTACCCGCTTTTGAAAATACACGATGGCAACCAGTCATTCTTTTACGACGACAACTCTTCGAACCTCATGAATTATTATGAATTTATCAGCGATACCTGGATCAGGGCTTCCTATATTCACCATTTCGGGGGACTTTTATTCAACAAGATCCCCATTTTGCGTAAACTCAAGTGGCGGGAAGTCGGCCATATCAGCTGTGTGTACGGAACCCTGACCGCGAAAAACAAAGATTATTCACTCTTCCCCGGCTCCCTGCGGTCGTTTGCCTCCCAACCCTACATTGAGGGCGGTGCGGGTATTGAAAACATCTTTAAGATATTCAGGATCGATGCCATCTGGCGCATGACACACCTGAACGACCCGGGAAACCCGAATGTGCCCAATTTCGGAATTTTCGTTTCGCTATTCTTTTCTTTCTAATTTTGCAAAAGGGCAACGCCCCCGGCATAAAACGAACTGCATGATCCTCAGGACTGAAAAAATTGTTAAAAAATACAGGAAGCGAACAGTTGTCAATGAAGTCTCAATTGAACTGAACCAGGGCGAAATCGTCGGGCTGCTTGGCCCCAACGGCGCCGGGAAAACCACCTCCTTTTACATCATTGTGGGACTGATCAAACCCTTTGCCGGCCAGGTATTTCTCGATGACCTGAATATCACAAAGGAGCCGATGTATAAAAGGGCCCAGCGGGGAATCAGTTATCTTCCGCAGGAGGCATCGATCTTCCGCACCCTGAGCGTGGAAGACAATATTAAAGCCATCCTTGAATTTACGGACATTTCGAAGGAGAAGCAGCGTGAGCGGCTCGAAACCCTGCTCGATGAATTCGGGCTGCAACACGTCCGCAAGAGTCACGGGATCACCCTGTCGGGCGGCGAGCGCCGCAGATGTGAAATTGCACGGTCTCTTGCAGTGGATCCCAAATTCATCCTCCTTGACGAGCCCTTTGCCGGCATCGACCCCATCGCGGTTGAAGATATCCAGCTGATCGTCAGGAAACTTAAAGACAAGAATATAGGCGTGCTGATCACCGACCACAATGTTCATGAAACCCTTTCCATCACCGATCGTTCATACCTGCTTTTCGAAGGGTCCATCCTCAGGGCAGGCACCGGCAAAGAACTGGCCGACGATCCTCATGTCAGGAAAGTCTACCTCGGACAGAATTTCGAATTGAGATGATCCCCGCAGGGAGTTGCCGCTATTCTGTAATGTAGTTCTGGAAAAAGATCGACAGCAACACATACAGTATGATGATCATCGGGATCGCGCTCAGGCTGAAGAGTAAAAAGAGCAGGATGGAGCAAATCAGCAGAACAAAGCGCAGTTCATTGCCCTTCCACCCCATGGATTTAAACTTCATCGAAAAAATCCGGAAATCAGAGATCAAAAGATAAGAGAAAAACACCACAAGGAGGGTGAGAATGCGCGTGTTTCCGAAAAAGGAGATCAGGAAATCAACGTGGACCAGGCTGAAAATTCCCGGCTGAACATAGAGTACCAGCGGAACCGAGGCAAAAAATAGGGCGATGGCCGGGGTCGGCATCCCGATGAAGTTGACCTCCTGCCGCAGGTCGATGTTGAATTTAGCCAGCCGGAGTGCCGAACAAACCGGGATCAGCATGGCGAAATAAGGTGCGATGTGCATTCGCTCCAGCAGATTGCAGCTTCCGGCACAATGGACTGAAAGCATCATGAAGATCATGATGCCGGGGGCCACCCCGAATGAAACCATATCGGCAAGCGAGTCCAGTTGTTTACCAAGTTCCGAATAGGCCTTCAGGATTCTCGCCGCGTTGCCGTCGAGAAAATCGAATACCGCAGCGAGGAAGATCAGGGACGCCGCCACTGGGTATTTCCCTTCAAAGGTCATGGTGATCGAAACCAACCCGCTCAGCAGGTTCATGACCGTAAGGGTGTTTGGAATATGCTGCCTGATGTTCATCTGTTCACGTTTCCTGCAAAAATACCTAATATTTGCAACAATATACAATCATGCTCATGAATATCCTCTGACGATCTTTATATAATTTCACCCCGGAAAATTTTCAATCCACCTAAATTTAACGGTTCAAACCAAAGCCCGAATGGAGCAACCCATTACACAGGCATCCCTGGATGTAGCTGATTTGCAAACCAACTTTTTTCAATTCGGACAAG
>CAIMWF010000085.1 GCA_903845055.1 uncultured Bacteroidales bacterium
GGATACATCATCCCTGAAGAATCCGAGTTACAAGTATCCCAACACGGGCGACTTCACGGTTCGTATGATCGTCAAAGACCATTTCGGTTGTATCGATACCATCGATTCTACTGTAAGGGTCAACATTACACCGGTAAGTTCATTTACGATCACTGACGGATATGACGGGAAACAGGGAAAGATCAAGCTCAATAATCTTTCTTCAGGGGCTCAAAATTATACCTGGGATTTTGGTAACGGCAAGACATCCGACGAGCAGGATCCTGTTACTGCCTATACCGAGGACGGAACTTACACGATCAGGTTGGTTTCGCTGAACCAGTTTGATTGCACTGATACCACCTTTTATGAATACAAGTTGTTTTTCAGGGGACTTTTTGTTCCGAATGCCTTCGCACCGGGGAATACCAATCTTGGCACCCGGTTGTTCCGCCCCATCGGGGTGAACCTGAAAAAATATCATGTGACGGTATTCGATATTTGGGGACACCTGATGTGGCAATCGGAAAAACTGGACGAAAAAGGAGTTCCCTTAGAGGGGTGGGATGGCACATCTGATGGCAGGGAGATGCCCCAGGGAAATTACATCTGGAAAATCGAAGCTACCTTCGTGGATGATTCAGCCTGGACCGGAACGGATATCGGTGTCGGTATTCCTTCAAGAACGATGGGTGCGGTGGTCCTGATCCGTTAACCTCATCCGGATTATCCAGGTCGGCAACCTGATCCATCCAGAAAAATCCTGTTTATTTGCGTTTAACAAAAATTATCTTTTCCTCTTTCCGCCATTCCTTTCTGAATATTTCCCGGAAATAGTTTTCCATAAAAGTAGTGTATATTTGTAGTTGGAAACATGCTGCTAAAGTCATTTACCTCATGCATTCCGGGGAAAAATCATCATATTTCATGCCATCGTCCATGCGTTTTTTTATTGTACTGCTTATTATTGTATCCGGAACGGACGTTTCAGCCGGCCAGCCCTTTTCATTTTTAAAAAAAGCAAAAGCACATTACCAGGAGGTAATTTCAAATACTGCGCAAACCAAACGGGGGAAATCTTCCATCGATTCCCTGTTAAATATTCCGGCCGACCGTGTGGATTTTTCAAGATCCTATAAATTATCCTGGGAAATCGGTCTTTTCATGCTGGAACAGGGAAACCATGCCTTTGCCCTTGACATTTTTAATGACATCAGGAATTTCATGGAGGCCAAACCTTTAAAAACTACGGAGGATCAGAAGAACATCGCCTCCGTTTATAATGTAATCGGTGCAATATACGAAGAAACCGGATTGTGGAACGACGCCCTGGCCATGTACATGAATTCGCTGCAATTGTGCAACACGACGAAAAACATGGCAGGAAAGGCAAAAGTATACAACAATATCGGCAAACTATATTTCAACCGAAATGACATGACGAAAGCCGAGGAGTTGTTCAACAAGGCGACCGAGATCAACAAGTCATTGAACATCCGTCCCGAGCTGTTCAACAACTACAACAACCTGGCAGGGGTCTACAGCAAAAAACACAATTCATCCCGGGCACTTGAATATGCGCTGATCGCACTCAGCCAGCTCGATATCAACCGCGATTTCTACGACTTGTCGATCGTTTATTCCAATATCGGCAACCTATACCAGGACATGGGAAACAACCCTGTTGCCCTTTCTTATTACCAGCAGGCTGCCCGGATCCAGGAGGAAAAATCATTCCTGGTTGCCCTGGCAAGGTCGTACCTCTCCATTTCCTCCCTGCATGAGGTGATGTACCGGCCGGATTCGGCAACCGACTATATGAACCGGTCGCTGAAACTCCTTGACCTGCTTAAGAATCCCTCCCAGGACCTGGTGGTCTACAGGTCGGCGGCCCGGTATTTTGAGAGGATCAGGAAATATAAAAAGGCATATGATCTTTACTCCAAGTATGTTGTTTTGAACGATTCCCTGGAAGCCCTGAACAGTCTTACAAAAATCGAACAGATCCAATCCGTTTATGAGGTGATCAACAAGGATAAGGATAACAAGATACTTCAGCAGACCGTCAACCTTCAGCAACTGGCCATTCAACGTCAGCGGATCGTGCTGATCGGTGCGGTTGCCCTTGTGCTGTTCTTTATCTTTTTCCTTTTCAATATGTTACGGAACAACCGTCGTGAACGGGAGAAGAACCTGAAGATCATGCAGCAGGCCGACCTGCTGCACCAGCAGGAGAAAAACCTTTTGCTGAACAAGGAACACAACCTGGAACTGGAGCTCGATTACAAGAACCGCCAGCTTACGTCCTACGCATTGCACCTTGCCCGCAACAATGAATTCGTGATCAAATCCACGGAGGAGCTCAAGGAGATACTGTTGGGGATCAATCCCCGGGAAAAGGAGCGTCACGAACGAATCAGGCAGATGATCTCTGATCTGCAGCAGTATTCGGTGGGGCACGACTGGGAAGAGTTCAGGCTCTATTTCGAAGAGGTTCACCAGTCGTTCGAGAAAAACCTGAGTACTGCTTTCAAGGACTTATCCCCGAATGATAAAAAGATATGCGCATTGCTGAAATTAGGCTTATCGACAAAAGAGATTGCCTCCATTACTTTCAGGGAACTGCGCAGTGTAGAGTCGGCCAGAAACCGCCTCAGGAAGAAACTCGGGCTTGCAGCCGATGTGAATATACATAATTTTTTATCGCAGTTTTAATACTTGATATTCAGAATTATAATCTATATTGCCGTAGTGAATTATCAGGTCTTCTGCCTTTTGCCGTAGTATGGATATGGCATATAAATGCATTATATGCCGGCCTGACCCTAATTTAGCCGAATAATTTTTGTCTATGAATCAATTTTAACAATTAATATTAACCAACAGGAAAATGAAAACAACCCTTCGGAATTTTTTCATCCCGGCATCCTTTGCCGGCTTTGCCGCACTGCTGCTGATCCTTGGTACCGTCATGATCCCGGGCCGGGTACTTGCGCAATGGAACACCAATACATCGGTGAATGAGTTGATATCCACCCTCCCGACTGCCGACATCCAGTCAGTTTCAACGAGCGACGGGAAAACCTGGATCGCCTTTTATCACCAGAACGGTGGAAACTATGACATGCGGGCCCAGTTGGTCGATGCCAATGGTTATAAACTGCTCGGGACCGACGGGATGCTGGTCAGCAACCAGACTTCAGGATCGGCAACCTATGTGTTCAACGTTTGCGTGGATGCTTCCAACAACCTGATCATCGGCTGCCAGGATGAACGCACCGGTTCGGACCAGGCAGTATTGTATAAAATTTCCCAGTCGGGATCCATGCTGTGGCCTGCAACAGGTGTTGTACTGGGTGGCGGATTGTCACCCTATCCCTGCGCGCTGAGCAATGGCGAGGTGGCAGTTGCCTGGAACGAATCCACCAGCAACACCCTCAAACTTCAGAAGGTTACAACCACTGGGACCCTGGCATGGGGATCACCCATCTCCATTACAGTTGGGACATCCAACACAACCCGCGGCCAGATCATCGCAAATACAGCCGGCAGGTTTACCGTGGTTTATCAGAAAAGGGGCGTTGGTATTTCGACAACACTGTATTCGCAGATGTTTGACAATTCCGGAACTGCGCTGTACGGGGCGTTGCAGATATGCAACCAGACGACCAGCGGAGCGCGTTACTATTCCATTACTGCTGAGGTGGACACCGTATATTTTGGCTATTATTCCTCCTCGGGAAGCCGTTTCAACTCCTTCCTCCAGAGAATCAACCCGACTGGCGCCATTCCGTGGGGGATGAACGGTTCGAATTTCAATACTTCCGTTTCCTCCAGCGACAACTACCAGACGACCACCAATATCAACATGACACCCGGATCCAGCTATGTGTGGTCCGTTTGTACATTCTGCGATCCAAACCAGGTGCAGTATGGCGTTTACATACAAAAATTTCTTAAGACAACCGGCGGCCGCCAGTTTACCGATGCCGCCAAAGTTGTTTACGCGATCAGCACCAGCACCGATGAGCAATGGGGCCAGCTGGCACTCGTAAACGACACCCCGATGTTCCTGACCGAGGATTTCGTGTCCAAATTGTACGCCACCCGTCTGGATGCCAGCGGCAATTTTACCTGGCCCGGCAACAGGATCGAAATAAGTTCCACAACTGCAACCGCCGGTTCGCCTAAGATGCGCATGGGGTTCACCCCCGACGGCCCGAACAGGTGCGCGGCGGTATGGACTGAAAACAGGACCGGGACCTATTTCGGTTATGCCCAGGGAGTTTCAATTGGCGGTCTTGTCGGTCTGACGGTTGCTACCCAGGGTGCAGTTCCTGCCACCATCACCTCAAATGGCGGTACTTTGCAGATGGTTGCCACCGTTTTCCCGGCAACCGCAAGCCAGAGCGTCACCTGGAGCATCGTCCCCGGAACGGGCAGTGCTTCAATTTCTGCCACGGGACTTGTCACCGCGATCACCAATGGCACGGTCTATGCGAAAGCCATAGCCCTACAGGACATTACTGTTAAGGATTCATTGCTGGTAACCATTTCAAATCAGGCGGTGACGGTTCCCACCGTGGTGACGCTTGCAGCGACTGCTGTAACTGGCACCACAGCCACACTTAACGGTTCCGTAACGGCCAATTCTGCAGCAACAACGGTATCATTCAACTGGGGACTTACCGTTGCTTACGGTAATACCGTGGCCGCAACACCGGGAACCGTCAATGGAACCTCCGCAACCGCAGTGCTGACCAATCTCACAAGTCTTACCCCTGCCACAACCTATCACTTCCGCGTTACTGCGACCAACACTGCCGGAACTACCAATGGAAACGACCTTACCTTTTCAACTCCGGCGGCAGCACCCACTGTCATTACCAATTCCCCTTCAAATGTTGTGGTGAACGGCGCCCAGATGAACGGCACGGTCACGGCAAACAATTTATCAACTACTGTTTCCTTTGATTACGGTCTTACAGCAAGTTACGGGAGTAATGTCGCAGCAACACCTCCGACAGTCAACGGGCTTACACCAACAGCTGTCCTGGCGACCCTCAGCGGCCTGCCAACCCTCACCCTCTATCACTACCGCTGTGTCGCCATAAACTCGGTCGGTACTTCCTATGGCGCCGACATGACTTTCACGACCGGCTGCCAGACTCCCGTCACCCCCGGGACCATTGCAGGTCCCGCAAGTGTTTGCCAGAACCAGGCCGGTGTGGTCTATTCCGTCCCAACCATCACCAACGCGACCAGTTATACCTGGACGGTTCCGGCAGGGGCTACGATCACAGCCGGGACAGGGACCAACAGCATCACCGTCTCCTTTTCGCCAACAGCCGTGTCAGGAACCATCACCGTTACCGGGACAAACACCTGTGCCACAGGCCCGACTGGATCAACGCCGGTTACCGTCAATACAGCCCCGGTTCCCACCATCACCGGGACAAACACTGTTTGTGTCGGATCAGGTACAGTTGGTTATACGACCGAAGCCGGGATGAACACCTATACATGGACTGTTTCGGCAGGTGGAACCATTGTTTCAGGTACCGGAACGAATATAATCCAGGTACAATGGACAACCGCCGGGGCTCAGACCGTATCGGTCACCTACCACAATGCCAATGGTTGCGCGCCACAAAACCCCGTCACTTATAATGTTACAGTTAACGGGCTTCCTGCTGCAGCCGGAGGTATCACCGGTACGGCCGCGGTATGCGGCGGTGCCCAGGGTGTTGCTTACTCGGTCGCCACAATCTCAGGGGCCCTTGCGTATGTATGGAACCTCCCGACCGGTGCAACGATCGCTTCCGGTGCCAATACCAATTCCATTACGGTCAACTTTGCCGGCAATGCCAATTCCGGAAATATAAACGTTGCCGGGAACAACCTTTGCGGGAACGGCAATACTTCGCCCGACTTTGCAGTTACGGTAAACGCCCTTCCTGCAGCGGCAGGGACCATTACGGGCGATGCAAACGTATGCCTTGGCTCGACAGGACATGTTTACTCGGTGCCCGTCATCACCAGCGCCGCCAATTATACCTGGACCCTTCCTGCCGGGACGACCATCACTTCGGGCCAGAACAGCCCTTCTATCACGGTGACCTTCGGTCCGGCGGCAGTTTCGGGAAATATAAGTGTGGTGGGTGCCAACACTTGCGGAAACGGAACGGCCTCACCGAACTTTGCAGTTGCGGTGCACCCGGTTCCTGCAACACCGGTGATTACCGCCAACGGGTTTTTACTGACGTCAAGCGCCCCTGTGGGAAACCAGTGGTATGTGAACGGGGCAACCCTTGCGGGGGCAACCGGGCAGACGGTTATTGCCACGCTGCCGGGATGGTACACCACGTTGGTAACCCTGAACGGCTGTTCATCCGATACCTCCAACCGTATCCATATCATCGTTGGCATCGATGAGAAAACCGGCGCGAACGTCGATATCTACCCGGTTCCCAATGATGGCCGGTTCAACATTTCGATCAGCTGCACTTCTGAAGTGACTTACGAACTGGAAATCTTCAACAATATCGGGATAAAGGTATATGGCGATAAATCGATCACTGTTAAAGGGACATTGGTTACCCCGGTGGACCTTCGCCCGGCTCCCAGCGGACTTTATACCGTCATTCTGAGGAACAGGGATCACCAGGTTGTGAATAAGATCCTGGTAAACAGGTAACAGAATCCAGAATAATAATAACAAAAAAGGTAAAACGGGAAACTGTTTTACCTTTTTTTATGACCGGCTGACCGCTTCGGTGCGCAACCGCAAAGCCTATTTCATCACCTTCAGCAGTTCCTCACCCAGCCCGATCTTATAGCCTTCGGAGATGTAATTGATTGTCCCACTTGGGCTGATGGAAATGACCACGGGGAAATTTTTAAGCCCGCTGATAGTAACCTGCGGATCGGATAGTTTCACCGGGAATATCTGTTCACAGGAACAGGCGATATTCGAAGCAATACTGGCGGATTCTTTCCGCTGAAAATCTTTCATCTGTTCCTCGTTCGGGAAAATGAGGACGAACCGTCCTTTCCACTTCCCAAATTCCGGTTTTCGCAGCCTGAGATCCGCGACCAGGTGCTTGGTCGGTTCCTTATCCGGATCAACCCATATCATGACCATCCCGTTTGGAATTTTGCCACCCACCTGGGCCGGGTCTATTTTGCCATATACCGGAGGGGGCAGCTGGTTCTTTCTCAGGGATACGGTCTGTGAAACCGTTTTGCCGGTTTCCACGCTGAATGACCGCATGGAAGCAAGCACGGTGCCCCCTTCGATACGGTTCCCGGTCACAACCAGGTAATTGCCTGGTGTCAGCGACAGTGTGCACGGGAAATGAGCCACCAGCGGATCATTCTCATAGTCGAGCGACCTGTAAAAACCATTGTCGAATTTTTCAATGGTAAAATGAGTGTAATATTCGGGCGCCCGTCCGTTTCCGGGATCGGAATCCAGGATGAGGTTCCCCCTGGCATTGCTTTCCTGTTCATGTTTTTCAAAATAGACATCATGCCAGGTATTCTCTGAGAAATACTGCGGCACTCTGGTTCCGGGCTCCAGCCTTGACGGGATGCTGAAATAGCGGCACATGGCAACAAAGAGGATGTCGCGTGAATGGCTGTCGGCGATCTTAAGTTCAAAAGTACCGGCCGGCGTGAGCGGCGCCCTTGCCCAGTTGGAGGAGGCATTGATGGAGATGTTTTTCCTGGTCCAGGCAACCAGTTCTTCCGGGTTTTTGCGACTCTTTCCGGGCATATCCGGGTCGGTGCTTTTCTGAAAAAATGCCCTGAAGGGTTTCAGCCATTCATTGTCGACCCTTGGTGATAAAACATATTCGTTGTAAAAACCTGGTTTCACACCCGCCGGTATAACGAAGTCGGCATTGACCTGGCCGGCCAGTACGTCCGCAGTCACGTCACGGAGGTCTTTTTCGGAAATGACGCCAAGGAGCGGGAATACCAGGTTCCGCTTTGCTTCCGGTGTTCCGGTAATGAAATCGATGATTTCACGCCAGTTTCCGCGACTCTTCTTCAGGAAAATCCAGAGGGTGTCGGGATTCATCTTCAGGGTGTTGGCAAGGCGCACGCACTTGGCCGAATCAATGAAGGTCGATTCATAACCGGAACGGAGTTTGTCCTCGAATTCCAGCCTCTTCGTATTCACCAGTTTCAGGGAGTCGCTGATACCTGTTCCGGTCTTGATTTCAGGAGGCGGCACGATATCAAGTGTTTCACTGAAGGAATCCCTGGCTTTCCTTTCAAGGATAACATCAACCGTGTCCTGGTCCCTGACCGTTGCTTTCCGGTACCCGAACATACCATTCTTCGATGCCCATACCAGCAGGTCACCGTAACCGGTTCTGAAGGCGGCTGTTCCGTTTTTTCCGGATACTGTATTATGCAACGTGTAAAATTCGGCATAGTTGTACAATTGGAATTCCACGATAGCGCTGTCGACCGGCCGTTTTTGATGGTCGAGAACACGTGCAACAATGCGCTTGGTTGCTGCATAATTGGATAGAACATTGATCCGCGTAAACATGGGGTCCCTTACGAGCACATCCTCAGGTCCTTCGTAATCGCCAAAAACGTTGGTGTTGACCAGCATCGCACGTTTTGCAGGCGCGGTGAACCATGCAAGGTCGAGATCGGCGTCGGGTTCGCAGGCTCCGATGAAGTGCCATTTTCCGTCCACCCACACTTCGACCCAGGCGTGATTGTCATCGCTGTGGGCCCAGCGCGGCGTGTAACATTGCCTTGCCGGGATGCCCCCTGCCCGCAATGCCGCGACGGTGAAGGTTGATTCTTCGCCGCAACGGCCATAGGCGGTTTTCACCGAGGCGAGCGGGGATGAGGTACGCCCGTCGGACCCGCGGTAGGTGACCTTTTCGTGACACCAATGGTTGATCTCCAGGACTGCCTCCTTCATGGGCAATTTTTTGATTCGGTCTTTCAACTCCATGAAAAAGACCCACCGGGAGGAATCCAGGTTTTCGTTATTCACCCGGATGGGCAGGACGAAATGGCGGAAAAGGTTTTCCGGAACCTTTTTACCCCAGCTGAAGGTATCACGGGCTGCAAAAGAGGCCCTGACATTCTTCAGAAAAAAATCACCATCATAATCTGCCAGGTCGCTCAGCGGGCTGTATGCATACAGGAACTTTAGCGCCTCTTTTTCACGGGTGGACAGGTTGTTTCTGAAAACGTCAAAAAGTTGTTTGGACCGGTTGCGGGCAAGTTCTTTCTGCTGCCTGAAACGGATGTCCACCTTGTTCCGGTAAGCAGGGTCGGTGATGAAATGGTCGTTATGGCAGCCCGAAAGCAGGAGGGAGGCGAGGATCGTGATAAACAGGACGTTTCTCATATCAGGGGATTGGATTTTGTTTTGCAGTGGCTACCTGGAAAAAGTTATTGACAAACGTATTACTTTTTGGTGAAACGGCGATTAAGCATAAATACATATTTTTTTTACCACAATAGGCACATTAGGCACACCAGGATCACAATAGAAAAAGAAAACCATGCTCACACAAAAAAGATTAAACGATCTCACTCGTTCCATTATCGGGGCGGCAATTGAGGTTCACAGGGAACTTGGGCCGGGGCTGCTTGAAAGTGTTTACGAAAAATGTATGCGATATCTTCTCATCGAAAAAGGGTTAATAATGGCTGCTCAACAAAAGGTTCCGATCATTTTCAGGGGATTGTACCTAAATACAGATCTTCGTCTGGATTTACTTGTAGAAGATTGCATTATTCTCAAAATAAAAGCAGTTGACTACCTGCTGCCAGTTCACCTGGCTCAAATGCTTACCTATCTCAAACTGCTTCAGAAACCAAAAGGCATCATTATAAACTTTAACTGTACGAATATTTTCAAAGAGGGTCAAAAAACAATGGTCACAGATCTTTATACCCGCTTGCCGAATGGCTACTAATGTGTTCCTATTGTGCCTGTTGAGCCTATTGTGGTATATTTTTAAACCTGTATACCTCTATGTTGATTTACCTGGAACATCACGCAACGGGGGGCAACAACCGTCTTAATAATTCAACACCATCTCACTTGCAGAAACCGGTATCTCAACCATCCGCTCAGTATTTGACCGGAGCTTCAATGCATAATCCCTGTCGCCCGAGCGAAGGCTCATGATCTCTCCGAAAGAATGGAGCACAAGCCTGAAGGAGGTGAATTTTGACACAAAACTTCCTTCCGGTTTCGAAAAGGCAATGGTTTTATGAACCGGATCAAAGGTTATGGTACGATTCAGGCACTGCCCGTTTTCAAACTGGTAGGTGAGTCCGTCATCCTCATAATATTTGAATGTATTGGGCTTGTCCCCGTTGTAAATGTTGATTTCAAGGGTGGGGGAGGGCTTCTGATCGGTGAACTGGACATCCGACTGCATCGGGATGATCCCCGAAGCTTTGACAAACACCGGGAGGTCGTTCAAAGGCGCGTCAACCGTTACCTCGGCATTCCCTTTATAGGGTTCCCCGGAACTGAACCTGTACCACATCCCTTCGGGCAGGTATACCTTTGCAGCAAGCTGGTTGCACGACACGGGGATTACCAGCAGGTTATCGCCGAACATGTATTCATTCTGGTATGCCCACCAGTAAATCTTTTCATCATAGGTGTAGTTGATTGAAAGGCTGCGCGCGACAGGGAGTCCGCTTAACGTGGATTCATGAAACGCGGAATAAATGTACGGAAGGAGCCTGTAACGCTGTACAATCATCTCCCTGACCATTCGTTCCACGTTCAGGCCGAAGGCCCAGGGTTCCTTGCTTTTCGTATCCCATGCAGAGTGATTCCTGTAGAACGGGGTATAGACACCCAGTGACATCCAGCGGGTAAACAACTGTTCCGTTGGATTCCCCATAAAACCGCCAACATCGGGACCTGTGAAAGAAACGCCCGACAACCCGAGACCTGTGACCATTCGTGCCGAAAGCAGCATATGTTCATCGGTGGCGTCGTTGTCGCCCGTCCAGACAGCCGAAAAGCGCTGAATCCCGGCATACCCGGCACGTGTCAGTACGAAGGGGCGCCTCCCTTTCAGGAGCTCGCGGGTACCTTCGTAGGTTGCCCGCGACATCTCGAGCCCGTAAATATTGTGGGCCTTCGTGATGGGTGCCTTTTGACCGTCAAAATCAAACTGGACGATGTTGGGGATGCTTTGTCCCCATGCACTCGGTTCGTTCATGTCGTTCCAGAACCCTTCAACCCCGGGTTCGGAAAGGCGGTTGAAAGAGGCACCCCACCATTTCCTGACGGCCTCTTTCGTAAAATCAGGAAAATGACATCTTCCGGGCCATACGCTGCCGGTATAATCGCTGCCATCGGGATATTTTGCGAAATAATTGTTCGCAACACCTTCATTGTATGCAAAATAATCTTTATCGATTTTGATTCCCGGGTCGACGATGGTGACCAGGTGAAATCCCATTTCATTCAGTTTGCCGGTCATCGCCTTTGGCTGGGGAAATTTCTCCTTATCCCATGTGAATATTTTGTACTTGTCCATGTAATCGATGTCGAGGTAGATCACATCGCATGGGATCTTCTTGTCGCGGAATTTCCGGGCAATGCTCATAACCTCCGATTCCGGGAAATAGCTCCAGCGGCACTGCTGGTAACCCAGGCTCCAGATGGGTGGCAATGGCATCCGGCCGGTGAGCCAGGTGTAATCGCGGATGATCCCGGCAACGGTGGAAGCACCAAAAAAGTAATAGTTCATCTCCCCGTCTGCGGCCGAAAATGAGGAGAAGGCTTCATCGGTCGAGGCGCCGAAATTAAATTTTGTTCTGTATGAATTGTCAAGAAAAAGGCCATAGGTAAGATGACCGTGGATACCGATGAAGAAGGGAATGCTCTGGTACAGGGGATCTAGGTTGGTGGCATACGCGGGCACATCGGAATTCCAGTTTTCGAAAGAGTTTCCGCGTTTATCGAAATTCCCGGTCTTTTCACCCAGTCCAAGGAATTTCTCACCAGCAAACAGTTTCCGGTAAGTGGTAACTTCTGTTCCCAGCCATGATACGGGCATCCCGGGCTGGTCAACCGAGATCAGCTCTCCTTTCAGTGTTTTAAAGGCAACCCTGAATGGAGTCCTGAAAACAACCAGGTTCAGCGAGTCGGTTGCGAACAGCAGCGAATCCCTGTTTTCGGAAAGCTGTCTCAAGATCCCGGCAGGTGACTGGATCACGGCATACGACTGGTCCTTCCCGGGTTCCCCGCGGGTGATCCGGATACGGATGACGGCAGGAGCGTAGGCCTCGATGGTGGCAATACTGTTCCCGTTGCCGAATGAATAACCGTGCAGGGTTTTCCTGACGGTTTTTACATCTCCTGAAAATTCGACCGGTTTGGTTTGACCATGGAGAAGGAATGGGACCACAACGAGCAGCGGCAGGATGATTTTTTTGATCATGGGAATTGGTTTTAAGCGTTTTCCAAAACAAAAACGAACATGCAGGTTAATTTCAAAAATGTAATGAACAGGAAGAAAATGTCCTCAGATACTCCCCTGTTCCGTCCTGTGAATGATCTCATTCTGAAGATCTTCTCCCAGGTCATTGAAATAATCGGAATAACCGGCTACGCGAACGATCAGGTCGCGGTATTTTTCGGGATGTTTCTGCGCGTCGCGGAGGGTGTCGGCCGATACCACGTTGAACTGTATGTGGTGACCGTCCATCTTGAAATAACCCCGGATTAATGCGGTAACCTTTCGGATGCTTTCGTCGTCCCTGAAAAACCCCGGGGAGAACTTCTGGTTCAGAAGGGTCCCGCCGGTTCGGATGTGGTCGATCTTTGATGCTGATTTCAACACTGCCGTGGGGCCTTTTATATCGGCACCCTGAACCGGGGAAATCCCTTCTGAAAGCGGTTCCTTTGCTAGCCTCCCGTCGGGGAGCGCGTCGATCACGCTGCCGAAGTAAACGTGGCAGGTGGTTGGCAACAGGTTGATCCGGTGAAATCCGCCAAGGGCATTGGGCCGGCCGTTTATACAATCGTAATAAAGTTCAAAAACGGCTTTAGCCTGGTCATCGGCATAATCATCGTCATTGCCGTATTTCGGGGTATCATGGATCAGGGAGGCCCTGAATTCCGCGAAATCCTCAAAATTCTTCGAGAGCGCGTTCATCATCCCGCTCATGGAGATGGTTTTCCTGTCATACACATGGTACCTGATCGCGGTTAGCGCGTCGGTCATGGTACCCAGCCCGACCCCCTGGATATAGGTGGTGTTGTACCTGGCACCACCTGCGTTGTAATCCATCCCGGAAGCGATGCAATCATCGATGATCAGCGAAAGGAAGGGAACAGGCAGGTATTGCGCGAAAACCTGGGCGATGATGTTGTTGCCCCTGATTTTTATATCGGTAAAATGCTTTAACTGGACACCGAAGGCTGTTATCAGCTCTTCAAAGGTCCCGAACCGGCATGGGTCGCCCGTCTGCAGGCCAATCAGCCTGCCGGTGCGGGGGTCGGTGCCGTTGTGGAGTGTGATCTCGAGCACTTTCGGGATGTTGAAATAGCCGCTCAGGATGTAGGCCTCGGTTCCGAAAGCGCCCGACTCGACACACCCGCTGGCGCCGCCGTTGCGGGCGTCGGTAATCTCTTTTCCCTGTCTCACCAGTTCCTGGATGATGGCATCGGTATTGAAATAGGAGGGCTGGCCAAAGCCGGTCTTGGTGATCTGCAGCGTGCGGTGGATCAGGCTGTCGGGGTTCTTTTTGCTGACCTGCACCATGGAACTGGGCTGCAGGAGCCGCATCTCTTCAATCACATCAAGCAGGATGAAGGTCATCTCGTTTACGGCATCGGAACCGTCGGATTTAACGCCGCCAAGGTTGATGAGGGAGAAATCGGTGTAGGTGTTGCTTTCCTGCGCCGTAACCCCGACTTTGGGCGGGGCCGGATGGTTGTTGAACTTGATCCAGAAGCATTCGAGAAGTTCGACGGCCTTCTCTTTGGTGAGGGTGCCGGCTTCGGTCTCTTTCTTGTAAAAAGGATACAGGTGCTGGTCGAGCCTGCCGGGATTGAATGAGTCCCATGGATTGAGTTCGGTGATCACGCACAAATGTACAAACCAGTAATACTGCAGGGCTTCATGGAAGGTTTGGGGAGCGTGGGCCGGCACCCTCCGGCAGATGGAGGCCAGCTCTTTCAGTTCGCAACGGGAAACTGCTGACGGGTGACCGGTGGCGATCAACTCAAGTTTCTCCGCATAACGGCTGGCATAACCGATCACCGCCTCCGCAGCGATTTCCATGGCTTTCAGTTCTTCGTCCTTTGCCAGTCCCTGCGGGTCGTTCAGCCAGTCGATGACCTTTCTTGATTCCCTGATTTCTGCAATGAGGTCCAACATCCCTTTCCGGTAGATCTTATCCCCGGCTACGGTATGCCCCGGGCCGCGCTGTTCCTGGAATTCCGTAAAGATCCCGGCCCGGTATGCCTCCATCCATTCGGGAGGGAGTGTGCGCATGATGCGGTCGCGGTTTGAACGGCCGCGCCAGAAAGGGATGATCGTTTCCTCGTAGTTTTTCCGGGTTGCTGCATCCACATTGAAGGAAACCTTTTTCCGGTTGTCAAGAATGTCCAGGTCTTCAAGCGTATGGACACATATTTCAGGGTATGTTGGGCATGCCTTGGGAGCAGGACCGCGCTCGCCAACGATTAACTCCCCATCATTGTAACAGAGTTCCTTGTTTGTCAGAATATGGTCCAGGGTCATGGCGCGCATTACCGGAACCGATACTTCACGTTCAATCCCCGAACTGTAAAACCCGGTAACCAGCAGGGCCCGTTCGTCCGAAATCCGGTTTACTGAACTCAGGCTTGCTTCGCGGAGAATTTTAATGCGGTCTGTCATAGGATCTGGTTTGGAGCCGGAGGCCGGGATTTGTACTTAACTGCAAAATTACCACAACTTTATTCAAATACCAATTCTAAGGTGACCGGGTGATACAGGATTTTGACCAAGAGTACCCGTCGCTGTGTGCAATTTGTCATAAATTTGCATCGAATAACAAATTGAAACAGCATTTCCATGAAAAAAATCTGTCTTGCCCTCTTCCTGGTATTCCCTTATGCTCAGGTGTTCTCACAGAATTCGATCAGTATCGATGCCGGGTACCTGAGAAGCCATACCAATGTTTCAGAGTATCTCAGGACGGGGCGATCATCGAACCTGATGGATTCTGTAAAGATATACCCGGATGTCAATTCATTCCAGGCGGATTTTCATGCCGATTTCGATCTGGGAAAGCGGTTTTATTTTTCAACAGGGTTCCATTATGCCCGAAAAGGCCTGGCTGAAGTAGATCATGCCGATACCGTTGCCACCTTTTTTGTGCATCCCATCCAGCACTATGTTGGTTTATCCTTCCTGGTTGGCTACCGTTACCAGTTCAAGCATTCCAGGTTCGGATTGTTGGGAGCAACGGGTCCGCAGGTTGATTTTGCCGTTGGTAAACCAAACAACGGGGCCCTTTATTCCGGGACTTACCAGCAATTCTTCATGCCATTTTCACGTTTCAACGAAGTGGATCTCTCCTGGACCGTGGAAGCAGGGCCAACCTTCAGGCTCGGACCGGGCGATGCTGCCCTGAAATTATGCTATAAATACGGTTTGAGTGATGTGCTTGAGGATGCATTTATCATCGGAAGAAGCTCATCCTTCGGAATTACGCTTGGATATTCGATCAGATTGACAAAGTAATCAACCCACGCCGGGATTCAGCTCCCGATTGTCACATCAAGGCCAAGAGCCTCGAATTCCATTTTCAGGGGAGCCAGTTCCTCCGGTTTAAGGTCGGGAAGTTGCGCCAGGGGATTTTCTTTAGAGAACCGGCGGTATTTTTCCCTTGCCATACCATGATAGGGCAGGAGGCTTATTTTTAAGGCAGCCTTACGGGGATCAGCGGCAATAAAGGATTTCAGAAGGCCAATATTTTCTGTTGTATCGGTGATCCCCGGAATCACAGGGAATCGCAGGCAGATATTTTTGCCCTCCTTTACCAGGTATTCCAGGTTTTCATGAATGGGCATGTTCGATACACCGGTATATCTGATGTGCGACATTTCATCCATGAGTTTGAGGTCGAACAGTACCAGGTCGGCAAATCGCGCCACCTGCTCCATGGCCTGCCGCGAAGCGTAACCTGAAGTGTCGAGCGTGGTATGGATGCCCCGCAACCGGCAGGCCTTCATCAGTTCACCCAAAAAAAGCTCCTGCATCAATGGTTCGCCGCCCGAAAAGGTGACCCCGCCCCCCGATTCATCATAAAAGATGCGGTCCCTTTCAATCTCGGCCATGACCTCCAGGGGGGTCATCCACCTGCCGGTGGCCTCATTGTGACTGAACGTTTGGCCGTCAAGTGTGATGTGCTTAACCGAATGTTCGATCTGGTGGTCGCGGCTTTCAGGATTGTGGCACCACAAGCAGTTCAGCGGGCAGCCCTTGAAAAAGACTGTTGTCCGGATCCCCGGTCCGTCGTGGACACAGAACCGCCTGATATCGAAAATCAACCCCTTCGCCATCTCCCGCTCTTTCCTGACAGTTTCTTCCCTAATCAATTTTCTCCTCGCAATAAAACCTGATCATTCTCGAAATCGCATCCGTACAAACAGGACAAAAGCCCGGGGCTTCATTGGTTTTCATACGGCAGTCCATCACAGGGCTGAAGATTCCCTTTGCAACATAACCTCCACCTTCAAACATGCCGGTATTATTTTTGAATTTCTCGCTGCGGGGGGTGGGTAAGGGTGTTCCGGGGGTAACCAGTTTCTGCCATTTTGAGGAAAAATTGACATTGGTGGTGATGTTGGGCTCCCAGGGTTCAAATTTCAGGTTGTAAAAATCGCTGTAGGTCACTTCGGAGGTGTAATACTCATCTGCAAGTCCAGCAAATTCATGACCGAATTCGTGGAGGGCAACAATCTGCGAAAGCTGGTGATCGACCGTTCCCTCGCCGTAATGGTTATAGAAACCCCCGCCACCGTATCGGGTGCTGTTGACCAGAACAAAAATGACATCATAGGGCACATTGGCGGCGATATCGTAAACAGCTTTGGTATCGAAAGTGGTAAGGTAGCGATCCATGTCGAAGGTGTAAAAGCTGCTGTGGACGCTGGTATTAACGAAAACATCCTTTCCAGGGATGGTGATTCCCGATTCGTCGGAGGGCGATTCAACGGCATAGAAGTTAAAGGAGGAGGCATGACCGGCATAAGGTTCGGACGACATGAAGTAATCCATCATGCGTTTCGCATCCTTTCGAAACTTGTCCATCTCCGTCGCTGTATATCCTTCGGCCAGGAATGCAATGTCGACATGGTTGGAGGGATCGCCCGAATCCTTAATTTTCGAGAATTTGTAAGGATGCACCGATTCACGGTTGATGAAATAATCAACCGGATTGATGAACCTTTCAAAAAGCACTTCGAACTGGTTGGTGTTGTATGATCTTTTTTCAATTACAAACCTGACAGTGGACTTCGGAAAGGGCATCACTGCCGTCATGGGAAATGCCCTTTTCATTTTTTTTGCCTCGGGCGTTCCTTTCCATTCCTGGAACAGGGTGCTGAACCCGCGAGAAAAGATCATTTTCCTGGATGCTGAATCATACAGGCTGTAACGATAGGTGCCAAAACCAAACGGGTCGACCAGGTTTTTCTGTGGCCCGCCCCAGCGCGGCTCCTCTTTCATCTGGCTGAAAAAGACGGTTTCAGATCCGGCATCTCCCGAAAGGAAATAATCGATCCTCAGGGTCTTCGATTCAAAAACCACATCATACGGCAGGGGTTCCTCTGCGATCGGAACTGCGGCAATTGCGGCGGTCAGGTCGGCCTGCGCATGAACGGGTGAAGGGAAACAGAGCACACCTATGGTCAACAGTGCCATCCCGGTTTTACAGATATTCATATGCATTATTTTAGGTATTGAAATGGAGTTCTTTAGTGGTCAAAATTAAGCAATTCACCTGAAAGGGTGTAAATTTATCAACATTAAGTCACACCTGGATGGCTTTCGGGTTGGGTTTCTCTATTTTGTCCTGACCTGCACCACGATCATGCCACCGAGCATTAGCATGCATCCGAAGATCATGCGTTGGGTAAGTTGTTCATGAAGGATGAGCCAGCCTCCAGCAACCGCGAATACAGCTTCCAGGCTAAGGATGATGGAAGCATGCGTGGGATGTGCCGTTTTCTGGGCGATCACCTGCAGGGTATAGGCCACGCCGACCGACAAAATCCCCCCGTAGGCAATCGGAAGCCAGGCCTGCATGATGGAGCCGGCGGTGACCGATTCGGTTGAAAAGGCAACCATCAGGTTGAGAATTGCACAGATTGAAAACTGGATGACTGCCAGCAGGAAGCTGTCCATAAGGGGCGACAGCCAGGCAATAAACAACACATGAAAGGTGAAGACGATGGCGCAATACAATACCAGTTTGTCGCCGGGGGCAAGTGAAAACCCGCTGGTCATGCTGAGGAGGTAAAGTCCGGCGACCGAAAGCACGGCCCCGATCCACATGGTGAGATGCGACCGTTGTCCGAAAAGTAACCCGACAATGGGGACGAACACCACGTACAGTCCTGTGATAAAACCTGCCTTCCCGGCCGATGTTTGTTGCAGGCCCAGTTGCTGCAGTGCTACACCTCCAAACAGCAGCAACCCGGTCATCAGGCTGCCGATCATGATCTTGCGGCGGTCGGCCGGGTGGGAAATTTTCAGCAATGGTCCGGATTTCGAGGCTTTCGCAAAAAGGAAGGGAAGGAGGATGAGGGTTCCCATGGTAAACCTGACGCCGTTGTAAGTGAAAGGCCCAACATAATTCATCCCGATCCTCTGGGCGACAAAAGCAAAACCCCAGATAACCGCGGCAACCAGCAATATTAAATCCGACCTGAATTTCATTTGAAAATTGTTTTCAGTCAACCCCTAACCCTAAATCGTAAATCGTAAATCGTAAACCGTAAATAATAAAGGTGTTATTCAATGCTGATCTCATCCGCAAAGATCCACGCCTTGCTGCCTGCACCCGGATGCCAGGCAGGGCACATGCCCCGGTTCCTGGCCACCACCTTTACGTAGCGGCATTTCACTCCTTTTAATGTCACTGAAAATTCTTTGGTCCGGGGGCCATCCGCCTTCTCGTCCACATCATTTGTCACGGTGTTCACTTTGTCGAAATTTGTACCGTCGCCGGAGGTCCAGAAGGTCACATCCGCAGGCATGAAGATCCAGGCTCCCTGGTCCTGCAAACAGCCCAGCGACAATTTATGAACGGTCAGATCCGCACCGAGTTCGACAACGGCGTCGATGTTAACACCCTCATATCCCTGCCAGGTGCCGGTCTTGAAATTTTCACCGCCACGCAGGAAGTCGATCAGCGCGAGGTCGCCGCCTGCTGAATATTGTCCGGCATATGGTGTATTGAGTTTGATCTTGCGATTCCGTGGAATTTTGATGAACCGTGCTTCGATGTCATAGCTTTTCGGGGTTTCCCTGCCCTTTGCAAAGGCCCTCAGGGTGGTCGATTTGCGCAAAAGAAATGGACGCTGGTATACCGGCGATCGCATGGAGGCTTCCGACCCGTCGAGGGTAAAATGAATTTCGGCGTCGTGCATGGCGCAGGATAGCCCCACCTCGGTTGAATCCATAAAGGTGTGGCTGCCCTGGTGCACCGAAGGAACCGGGGTGATCTGGTACTCGGAAACATAGGAGTCGGGGAAGGCGCCGAAACCGATTCCCCATGCCTTGTTGGGCTGGGGACCCATATTGACCACCAGTTCACCGCCTTTGAGGATCTCTTCGTGGGAGATGTAGCATCGGGTGTATGGTTTCCCGTTCAGGCTGGCCGACTGGATATAGTAGTTTTGTTCGCAGACATTGATGGCTTTGATGATAAAGGACTTGCCGTTCTCCAGGTTAAGGGTGGCTTTTGGAAAAACCGGCGTCCCAAAGGCATAAAGACCCGAACCAGGGGTGACAGGGTAAAATCCCATCGCGCTGAGCACGTACCATGCCGACATCTGGCCGCAGTCTTCATTGCCAATCAGACCGTCGGGTGCGTTTTTATAAAAATCCTGGCAGATGCGGTGAACCAGTTTCTGTGTTTCCCAGGGAAAACCTGCATAATCATAAAGGTATGCCATATGGTGGCTCGGCTCGTTACCGTGTGCATACTGCCCGATCATCCCGCTGATATCCGCCTGGTCGCGGCCGGTGGTTTTGGAATCGGCTGAAAAGAGGTCGTTCAGCTTGTTTTTAAAATTGCTCCTGCCCCCCATGAGATTCATCAGGCCGCCAAGGTCCTGCGGAACATAAAAATTATATTGCCAGCAATTGGCCTCGGTATAGTTGAAGTTTACCTCCGAAGGGTCGAAAGGGGTGACCCAGGTTTCGTTGGATTTTGCACGGATAAATCCCGTTATCCGGTCAAAGAGGTTTTTGTAATTCTGTGAACGGAGCAGGTAGGTCTTATAATCCTCCATGTTTCCCAGCGATTTTGCCATCATGGCGATGCACCAGTCATCATAGGCATATTCAAGGGTCTTTGACACCGATTCCCCTTCACGGTCGGCCGGGATATAACCCTTCGTTTTGTAATATTTCAGCCCAAGATGATCCTGCACTGCGCTGTGTTTCATTGCTTCCAGCGCTTTGTTCCCGTCGAATCCCCTGATACCTTTCAGCCAGGCGTCGGCGATGACCGGCACCGAATGGTAGCCGATCATGCATCCTGTTTCATTGCCCGAGAGTTCCCAGACCGGGAGCATGCCTCCCTCGGTGTACTGGCGCAGGAAGGTGTTGACGAAGTCGTTCACACGTTTTGGCTCGATCAGCGTATAGAGCGGGTTGGCTGCACGGTAAGTGTCCCAGAGCGAAAAAACCGTGTAATAATCAAACCCGTCTGTTTTATGTACTTTCAGGTCGCGGCCGCGGTACTGCCCATCCACATCACAATATATGTTGGGCTGCAGCAATGTATGATAAAGGGCGGTATAGAAGATCACCTGCTGGTCGCGGGTGCCATCTTCTACCATGATCCTGCCCAGCGCTTTGTTCCATGCTGCAGTGGCCTGTCCTGCTACTGCATCAAAATCCCAGCCTGGAAGTTCCTCCTCCAGGTTTTTGCGGGCCCCTTCGATACTGACACCCGAAATACCGACTTTGACAAGTATCTGTTCATTTTTTCCAGCAGGGAAGGTGAAGAATGCCTTCAGGTCGGTACCACTGGCTTCGGTGAGCGATGCTGACAACTGGCCACCCGACGAGACCGTGTGGGATACAAATGTTTTTGAGAACTTCGCCACAAAATAGATCATCTGGCGTGACGCCCATGCCTCCGAAATACGGAAGCCCTCCACTTCGTCGTTGCCGGTAATCTTCAAACCCGATTCCAGAACCTTATCGCGGTGTTTCAGGTCGATGACAATATTTGCCGCTTCCGTTGCAGGAAAGGTATAGCGGTGCAGCCCGACCCTGGCTGTTGCTGTAAGTTCGGCCCGGATCATCCCCTTCAGGTTTTCCACGCGGTAATAGCCGGGGGATGCAATTTCGTCCTGTTTCCTGAACGGGGATTTATAGCCATAATCTTTCAGGTTGACGGCCCCTGCGACCGGCATGACCAGGATGTCGCCATAATCTGAGCAACCTGTACCGCTGAGGTGTGTATGGCTGAAGCCGTAGATCACCGAATCACTTCCATGATAGGCCGAGCAACCGTCCCAGCCATCGAGACGGGTATCGGGGCTCAGTTGGACCATCCCGAAAGGTACACTTACCCCGGGAAAGGTGTGCCCGTGACCACCCGTCCCGATAAAGGGGTTTACCTTTCCGGTAAGCTGAACCGGGTTTTGGGCCCTGGTGGCGGTTGTTCCTGAAGAGACCAGCCCGGAAAGGATGCATCCGGCGGCAAACGCGGTTAAATGACGGTTGAAAAACATAGGTGTGAATTTATCACTTCAAAAATTCATGAAAGCGCAAGGTGTCAATAAGTATCGGCAAGGCTCTTCAAAACAATCAGATCTTTCACCAGGAGATTTTTTTTCGGCGTCGTGAACTTTATCTCGACCGGTATTCCCGGAAGGATGTCGAAATAATTATCCGAGAATTCTCCCCTGACGGTTGTCGAAAGGGAAAGGTTTTTGACTAGTTTGTCCGATGATAACCGGATGATATAACCACCGGTTGTTTCCCTGGCCTCTTTTTTAATGGAAGGAATGTCAAGAAGAAGATCTTTCGGGGAGACAAAATAGAGCAGGTGCGTCTCATGGAGCCCCGGGTCAGATTTGCCGTCCAGGTTCACCTGCAGCACAAGTCCTGCCGGGTTCAGCGGACCCGTCAGCGCCGTTTGAAGGGTATCATAATAGATCCCGGCGGTATTCGGGCGGATGGTAACCGGCTGTTTTCTTTCAAACCAGGTTTTTCCGCTGAAATCGAGGAGCCTGACCGACAGGACCGCCTCCTGTGTTGTTAATTGGTCAGTTGAAATGGACACCCTGATGCGGCCTTTCTCAGCTACCGGTGAAATAAGGGTGCGGGCATAGGCATGGGTTACCGCGAAGTGAAGCGCCTTCTTTTTGCCGTAATAGTCGCGCGACGACCAGGAAACCACCGGCCAGCAGTCGTTCAACTGCCAGTAAAGGGTCCCCATGCAGTAAGGCTGCGCCCTGCGATGGGCCTCGATGGCAGTAGTGATCCCACGTGCCTGCAAAAGCTGGCTCACATAAATATAGGATTCAAAATCCTTCGGTTTTTTGTAATCCCTGAGCAGGAATTCATCAATGGTTTCATATCCAACGGGGTGTTTCTGGTGCGTTTTCAGTACCGGCGAACCCAGTTGCCTCTCCCCCGGGGTCGTAAACCGGTTGATCGTGGTGAGGTCGGGGAAACCCTGGAAACCATACTCCGACATGAACCGTCCGACCTTTTTTTCGTAATTGGAAAATGGTTCTTTGCCCCACCAGACGCCCCAGTAATGTGAATCGCCATTCTTCAGGCTTTCGGGGTGACCCCATCCATACAATGGCGAAGAGGCGATATAGGGCCGAAGGGTATCTAAACCGTGTACGTTGTTGGGCAGGATTACGTTGAATATCAATTTATAATCCTTGAAAATTCTTGCCGAATCGGCTGGAGAATACCCAAATTGTTTTTGCCAGCCCCAGTTTTTCCATCCTTCGTCAATTTCATTGTTGCCGCACCAAAGCGCGAGGCACGGGTGTCGCCTTAGCCGCACGATGTTCTGGATCGCTTCATCCCTGACATTATCGAAGAATTTCTTTCCACCCGGGTACATGGAACAGGCAAACATAAAATCCTGCCACACGAGAATCCCGTTCTCATCGCAGAGGTCATAAAAAATGTCGTTTTCATAGATTCCGCCTCCCCAAATACGGAGCATGTTCATGTTGGCATCCTTCACATCGCGGATAAGGGCGCGGTAACTGGAATCTTTGACCCTTGGCAGGAAATTGTCCTGCGGGATGTAATTGGCGCCCTTGGCAAACATTGGGATTCCGTTTACCCTGAAATAGAAGGTGCGTCCGGCTGAATCAAGGTCCTGGACCAGCTCGACGGTACGCAGACCGATGTTCTGGTGACCCGAGGAGACCAGTTGCCCGTCGTAATAGACCTCGTACCTGAAATTATAGAGTTTCGGCGCTCCCATGCCATTGGGCCACCATCGCTCGGGATTTTTAAGGATGATATCGCCCGACAAAATATTCGGTCCCCTCTTCAGGATGATCGACTGACGAAGCACCTCGGCAGAATCATGGAATATCCTTACTTCACAGGGATTATCAAGTTCGGAGAACATGGTGAATTGGGCGGTTAGCTTTGCTGCCGAATCGGAAAGGGATTTCTGGATAAAATGAACGTTGAGCACATTCAACGCGTTCCACTTGCGGATGTAAACCGGGCGCCAGATCCCGCTGGTTACGAACGTTGGTCCCCAGTCCCAGCCAAACTGGTAGGCGGCCTTGCGGCAAACCACCTTTTCATCGCCGGGCAGTTTGGCGGGAAGCAGGCCGTAACGGTTCTTATTTTCGGCATTCACCGCCGGAAACTGGATTCTCAGCGTGTTGGCGCCGATATGCAGGTATCGCTTGATATCCACATACCATTCACGGAACATATTGTCGGCCACAAGGATCAGTGAATCGTTCAGGTAAACGTTGGCATAGGTGTCGAGCCCTTTGCTTACCAGTTCAATGTGCCGCCAGGCAAAATTTCCCTCGCCGTACTGGAAGGTTTTGACATATTCCCAGCCCACATCTCCTATCCACTGGAGTTTTGTTTCATTGTCGCCCATAAAGGGGTCGGGGATCACATTGTTCCGCAACAGGTCGAGGTGAACCACGCCCGGCACTTTTGCCGGCATCCATTCTTTGGTTCCCGCACGGCGGAATTTCCAGTTTCCGTTCAGCGAATAGGTATCCTGGTCCTGGGCGGAGCAGGTGACTGAAAAGGTGATAAAAATCAAAAGGATCAGCGATGCCGGGATGCGATTCATAAGCCCATGTTTACACCGCAAATTTACGTTTTATACCATTACCTTCAGAGGACTTATTTGCGATTTGCCGCGGTCACGGAAGGGGACTGATTCCGGCAGAACCAATCCCTGAAATCATCATTTCCAACATTTGGCAGGAAGGATGCGCCGGCATCGGATTTCTTATTACTTTTATCCTGAATAATTAAACGGACCTGATGATGAACCTGTCGAACCTTACCACCCGGTTTTTCGAACTTTACGGAAACCCCGATGAGAAACCAAAGCTGTTCTTTGCACCGGGAAGGGTGAACCTGATCGGTGAGCATACCGATTACAACGGCGGATTCGTGCTGCCGTGCGCGCTCCAGTATGGCACCTACCTCCTTATCAGGCATTCTGCCGGCCCGGTGATGCGGTTTGCTTCGACCAACATGGAATTCAGGACTGAAATCCCCCTTGAAAGACTTTCGGAAAAGGTCGGATCGCAATGGGTCAATTATCCGCTCGGGATCTTTGATCAGTTCAGGCAGATGAACATTGCCTTTGGTGGGTTCGACATGCTCTTTTCGGGCGATATCCCCAACAGTGCCGGGCTCTCCTCGTCGGCATCCATAGAGATGGTTACCGCCTATGCCCTCACCGTCATGCTGAATGCCGGCCAACTGGAGATGGTCGACCTGGTAAAGTTGTCTCAACGCTCTGAAAATGAGTTTATCGGACTCAACTGCGGTATCATGGACATGTTTGCCATTGGCATGGGAAAAAAGGATTTCGCGATTTTCCTGAATTGCCGCACTCTTGAATACAAGCGCGTCTCGTTCGTGCTGAATGGTTTTAAACTAATCATTGCCAACACCAATAAGAAAAGAGGGCTGGCCGACTCAAAATACAATGAAAGGGTTGCCGAATGCCAGCTGGCTGTGACCTACCTCGGTCAGAAAATGCCGCTTTCAAAACTTGGGGAACTCAGTTTCATGCAGTTTTTCAAAATGCAGGATACCATCCCCGACGAACTTGTCCGCCGCAGGGCTCGCCATGTGATCTCAGAGAACCAACGTGTGCTCAATGCCGTTTCCTGCCTGCAGAAGGGCGATATCGTACAGTTCGGTGCGCTGATGAATGCCTCGCATGAATCGTTGCGCGAAAATTACGAGGTGACCGGCTTCGAACTTGATACGATGGTGGCCGCTGCACAGAAGATCAACGGAGTAGTGGGCGCGCGCATGACAGGCGCCGGGTTTGGCGGTTGTGCCGTTTTCCTGGTCACCGAAAAGGTGGTGAATGCCGTCATAGAACAGGTGGGCCACGAATACGAAGAAAAAACAGGGATCATCCCCGATTTCTATCTCGCCGAGGTTTCCGACGGAGTAGGTGAGATCATAAACCATCAGTCATAACAACGTTATGGGAAGCAAGAAGGAAAAATCAAGGGAAAAGGAGACCGTTAAAAAGACGAAGCCAGCGGAAAAAACAGCCGGCAAGGAAAAAAAGGTCGTCATTGTCCACGAAGATGAAGGAACCGATAAAATGGCCAACCGGCTGTACGAGGAGAAGATGGTCAAACTCCAGGTGGAGCTGGTCAGGCTGCAGGAATGGATCAAGTACAAGGGATTGCGGGTGGTTGTCCTGTTCGAGGGTCGCGATGCCGCCGGGAAGGGCGGTGCCATCAAGCGAATCACCGAAAGCCTCAATCCCAGGGTTTGCCGTGTGGTCGCATTGGGCGTTCCCACCGAAAAGGAGAAGACGCAGTGGTATTTCCAGCGGTATGTCTCGCATCTCCCGGCAGCCGGAGAAATGGTCCTTTTCGACCGCAGCTGGTACAACAGGGCAGGGGTGGAGCGCGTCATGGGTTTCTGCAGCGACGCCGAATACTGGGACTTCCTTCGTTCGTGCCCAAGTTTCGAAAGCATGCTGATCCGCTCCGGCATCATCCTCATCAAGTATTGGTTTTCAGTGAGTGACAGGGAACAGGAAAAACGCTTCGTGCAGCGGATCAACGACCCGACCCGCCGGTGGAAGATCAGCCCGATGGATGTGGAATCACGCACGCGATGGGTCGATTATTCCAGGGCAAAGGATGAGATGTTTTCATATACCGACACGAAACTTTCGCCCTGGTATGTGGTTGAAGCCGACGACAAGCGCCGGGCCCGCCTTAACTGCATCAGCCACCTGCTCAGCCAGGTGCCGCACGAAGATGTCCCGCGCGAAACCATCATCCTGCCCCCGATGGTGAAGGACAAATCCTACGTAAGGCCTCCCATGTCGGAACAGACCTTTGTGCCCCAGAAGTACTGAAGAAACTGTATCGCAAGGTGAAGTGACCGGGTTTAGATTTAACAGCATTTCCCGATGTACCGGTCAAGAAATAACTTTCCATCATTGTCCATTGTACCTGATCTCTTTCAGGACGAATTTTCCATAGGTGAATTTCCCGTCGGGATAGGTGTAAACCGCTTCGCCTTTGGTCCAGATGTTGATCCCGTTGAGGTTCTGGTAGTCTGAAACGGGGGTGGTGAAAGGGTATTGCTTCATTTCGTTCACCTCGGTGCGGTCGTTTGAAAGAAAGTTAGTCAGCTGGCCTTTCTCATTAAAATAGAGGACAGCGGAAATGGTAATTCCATGGTTGGTGAAAATGGCCCTGCAGGTGTTGCTGTCGATCTCCTCCCATTTGATCCGTTTGTCAACCAGGGTGGCGGGCGCCATCAGGCACATGTCGTTGAAAAGGGTGACCGTTTCGGTCTTATCCAGGATCTCCCCCGAAATGTTAACGACTTTAACCATTCCCAGCAAACGGATGTCCATGGTGGCTTTTCCTTTCATGAACCGGTGGTAACCGGAAATATTTAACCCGAACATGCTTCCCTTCATAAAGAACAGCCGGACAGGATCGTCAAAGAAGTTGAACTGTTCGGAGGTGTAATCCGCGAAATTCTTCCCCCTGGCACGCATCCGGACCTCGAAAGTGACCTTCATATTTTTCACCCTGGGTTTGTTTACGGCACCAGTGTAGCGCAGGTAACGCTGAACCGGGCCCGGCAATGCCTGCAGGTCGGCCTCCTTCAGGATTTCAGTGGATAATGCATTGCTGGTATGCATGTTTTCCGCAACGTCTTTCCGGTAGCCTTTCTCAAAACCGGTAATAAAGAAACAGAGGATCGCGGCGACCAGCATGATCCCATTGGCAACCGTGCCGAATTTCGCATCCTGCCATGCCAGGATGATCAAAATTTGTGAAACGAGGGCAGCAGCCAGTCCCACCATCCACCATGCATCATTTTTAAGCAGAAGCAAAACGGCAGTTGTAACAAACAGGATGGCCACTGCAAGCCATACCATCCCCGCGGGTTTCGAAATATCACCGGTAAGCCGTGTCATTCCGGCACTGCCGTATGCCTTTGCAAAACCCATGAGGTGAATAAGCCCGTGGATGGTGATTATAAAAATGAAAAAATATTTCATGACGTCCTGATTTTATAAGTTGTGATTGTTTGCACTTCTCCGGCAACATTACCGTGATGCTGGAACCGAAAAGCGAAAAATCGTGGTCTCTGTAAATTTCTCCCCGGGATACAAGATCGTATTTGGGAACGAAGGCTGGTTGGGCGAATCCGGAAAATGCTGGGTCTCCATGCACAACCCGTAATGCTGACGGTATATTTTGCCTCCCTTGCCGTGGTTCGTGCCATCGAGAAAATTGCCTGAATAAAACTGAAGTCCCGGCTGCGTGGTGAACACTTCGACCTGCCTGCCTGAGCGCGGGTCATACAGTCGGGCAGCCATTGCCAGGCCCCCTCGTGAATTGTTCAAAACAAAATTGTGATCGTAACCTCCCGGAACCTTGTCGATCCGCTCGCCGATCGCGTGCGGCTTGGTGAAATCCATGGCCGTGCCGTGAACTTCGGGGAGCTTCCCCGTCGGGATAAGCTCGCCGTTCACCTCGGTGAACCGGCCTGCGTCAATGGTAAGCTCATGCGCGAGTATATCGGTTTCAGCCCCGCCCAGGTTGAAGTAGGTGTGGTTTGCTATGTTCACGGGGGTGGGTTTGTCGGTGGTGGCCTCCATCACCATGGATAGTTCGTTTTTATCATTCAGACGGTAGGTGACCTTTACCTCCAGGTTCCCCGGGTAACCCTCTTCCCCATCCTTGCTCTGGTAGGTCATCTCCAGTCCGACAAATCCGGAGTCACTGATCTTCCTTGCATCCCAGACAACCTTGTCAAACCCTTTGATCCCTCCGTGCAGGCTGTTATTTCCATTGTTGACGGCCAACTGGTACTTCGTTCCGCCAAGGATGAAACGCCCTTTCGCAATGCGGTTTGCATACCGTCCAACAATGGCCCCGAAATATGGACTGGATGCAAGATAGTCTTTCAGGCTGTCGTAACCCAATACGACATCCCCCATTTTATCGTCCCTGCCGGGAACCAGGATGGAGGTGATGATGGCGCCGTAGTTGGTGATCTTAACGGTCATCCCCGACCCATTGGTGAGGGTATAAAGAAAAACTTCCTTTTGGTCAAAAGTCCCAAAGTTTGTTTTCATGATGGCATGTCTTTTAATTGAATCGGGGCGAACCGGATGAGCAGCAGAACTGTTGTTCATGTGGCACGAAACCAGGGTCAGCATCAGCAGAACTGCAGGATATGCAATGATTAAACGTTTCATATGTTAACATTTATATTTTCGGGCCAAATGGAATAGCTATAAATTATCCTTCACGGTTTGCATGTACCTTGTACATATGAAAATTTCATATAATCTGTTTCGGTTTTTTATTATTTGTCAATTGGTTGCCCTATTTTAAAATACATTCCCTATTTCCAAAAATCGTAATAATTATACCATTGAAGGGGATAAGCGCGGATGGTTTTTTCGAGTTCCGAAACATAGTCTTTGATCGGACCGGTAACCAGTTCCGCGCGTTTCATCGGGTTCGAAAGGGAAGGGATACGACGCAGGGGAGTGGCCGAAAAGCGGTAGTGGCGGCGGGATGTCTTTACGGCGAATACATAGGAAACCGGCACTTTGAAATAGGAGGCGATGTGCCATGGCCCTGTAGGAAAGGCTGCCGGTTCACCAAGGAAGCCGACCCGCACGCTTTTGTTTCCTTCCACGAAACGGTCGCCGGTGATGGCGATGATCTCCTTTCTTTCAAGTGCTTTCTGGATCTCCAGCATATGCGAAAGATCCGGTCCCATTTTGATGAAGTTGACATTGCGGTCCTCCAGGATGTCCGACATATACTGGCTGATGGCGGCGTGTTCCGCATCAAAAACCAGCAGGTTGATCTTCTTGTCGAGAAATGCGAGGGTTTTGGTGCCGACCTCCCAGTTGCCCACGTGGCCGCTGATGAGAATCCCGCCGTCGTGCATCTCCAGGAGGTGTTCCCTGCCGAGGAGGGAAAAGGTGAAATTGTGCCTGATCCCCGCGAGGATGGTGGTTTTATCGATGAGAACCTGGCCGAAAAGATAATAGTTCCGGAAGATGCTGGCCAGTGTATTTATTTTGTTGCGGCCGAGCCGGTCGTGGTAAAAATACCAGATTGCCCTGAAGGCCTTCCGGGAGGCAAAGACAAAGTAGGAGGACACGAAAAGAAGCAGGAAATAGGCAAAATTCAGTCCCAGGTAACGGATACACCAAACAAAAATCCTGTATCCCAGCACATTACCCCTGCTTTTCCCCTCCCATTTATCCATATCCAAAATCGTTAATCGTAAATCGTAATTCGTAAATTATCTTCTCCCGACCCTCGGGAACCATGCCGGCACCTTTTCGCAATATTCCTTCCAGTTTTCACCGAAACGGCGTTCAAGTTGTGGTTCTTCATAATTGACAACAATAAGGTAGATGATCCTCGACATGGCAATCAGCCACAGGATGAGGATAAAATGGCCGTAAGTGAGTATCTCCCCGAAAACCACCAGGACCAGGGCCCACATCATCGGATGGCGGACGATACCGTAAATGCTGCGTGCCATGATCTTCTGAGGGGCCGAAGTGACCAGCGGGGTGCCCTTGCCGAAGAGGAACATCAGCACCGAGCACCAGATCGCCAGCGCCAGTCCCGCCCACATGAAAAAGATACCGATCCACTCAACCCAGGGGAGACCGAAGCCATCCTGTTCCCGCACCGGAACGAGTTTCATCAGGAAATGCGGGATAATGTATAAAACGCTGAAAGGGCCGATGAAGCCGTAAAGTGCCCCGTCAACCAGGCGCAAGAGGTTTTTGTAAATGATTTTGAACATTGATTGTGATTTTAATTTTCGGTTCATTTCTGATCCCGGAATCTGCCACGAATTTAGACTTTTTCAACGTATGACATCTCCGGGGTTGCGGATAACGAAAAAATTATTGGAGGTGAGCCCTTCCCGGCCGGCGACCTCAAAGGTAAAACCATACGCTGAAACAATTTCACGCAGTCTTGCCGCGCTGGTGAAATTAAGTTCACCCATTGCCCAGGCCGTTTTATTGAACCGGAATACTTTCGTTGAGAAGAATTCGGTCATCCGGGTCACCCGATGGCGGCTTCCCCGCGATTCATCACCTTCACGGATGAGGATCACCCCGCCGGGCTTCAGGTTTCGCATGCAGCAGGCGATGAGCGATTCCTGTTGCGGATGTGTGAGGTAATGCAGCACATCCCCCAGCAGGAAAGCATCCTTCGGAGTAACAGGATATTTGGTTATATCGGCATGGATGAATGTAATTCGTTCATTTTTAAGATATCCGTTGGCCGCGACCGTGATCTTCTGTTTATCATGATCAACGCCGGTGATGGTCCGGCTGCCGGAGGTAAGCATGAGCATGTAGGAAATGTAACCGTAACCACAACCCAGGTCCAGGATGTCTCCTTTTTCAGGGATTAAACGGCACCAGGTGTCGAAATTATTCTCCAGGATCATCTTCACCCTGAGGTACCATTCCAGCACCGGCCCGCAGTAAATATAATTGAGCTGCAGGCTTCTCCTGTAATAAACTGCGGTGGCATGACCGGCACGGAATGTTTCAAAAGCACCGGTCAGGTATTTCCTGACCATCCTGGTACGTTCGCTGTAATGTCGTCCGAATTCCTGGCTGGAGGGCACAATCCGTGGCAGGATCTTCATATGAAGCCGGTTGGGCTTCCCCCAGAAAACCCCTTTTGGAAGAAAATCGAACCCTCCCGAGATCATGACAGGAAGGATATCAAGACTGAGTTTTTCGGCTATGTAAAAGGCGCCCCGGTGAAAACGCTGGATATGGCCATCCTTCGACCGGTGACCCTCAGGGAAGACCAGTACGGAATATCCTTCGTCAATCCGCTGACGTATCAGTTCCAGTGAATTGTCGATGCTGTCAGTCACAGGGATAAAACCGGCAACACGGGCAACCGGGCCAAAAATACGGTTCCGGAATACCCATTCGTGGGTGAGGATGACGATTTTGGGATGCAGCCTGAGCAGGGCAGGGGTATCGATGAGCGACTGATGATTGCAGATGATGATGGCAGGTTTTGAAAAATGTTCATCGGACGGGTTTTCAATGGAATGGTTCCAGGGAAAGGTGATCCAGATATAGGTACTGCTCAGCCTGCAGAAAATTCGGTGAAACAGTTCCTGTTTTCTTGCGCGCGGAATGGGAAGCAGCGGGCTGACCAGGGTGCTGTAAAGTACCAGGATAACGGCAATCAGCGAAATGGGGATCCAGGCGACAAAGATGGCATAGACCATATAGCGCAGCGTCATCGGGTAGGTGCCCTGCTGTTTGGGCAGGAGAACCATCCAATTGGCCAGCAATGGCTGCAGTGAAAGTGAAATGAGCACCACGCTCAGGATGCCGAAGATGGAAATGATGGCGATGGAATTCAGTGCCGGGTGCCGGGCAAAGAAAAGGGCTCCCACCCCGATCAGGGTGGTGGAAGAAGAGAGCATGATCGACACGCGGTAGGTTTTCATGTCGTCAATCCCGGTTTTGTACCGGCTCAGCATTCCGCGCATCATCAGGATGCTGTAATCGACGCCCAGTCCGAAAATGAAGGTGGAGATGATAATGTTGAAAATATTGAACCTGATGCCGGTGATCCCCATGAACCCGAGGGTGACCAGCCAGCTGAAAAACATGGGAAGCGAGGTGATGACGGCCAATTCGATTCGTCCAAAGGAGATCAGCAGCAGCAGCGTCACAAAAACCATCGAGAGGGTGACCAGCAAACCAAAATCGTGTTTTACATTCAGCACAAAGCGGGTGGTGAGCTCCTGGCGGTCGAAAACTACCATTTCAGGGTCGTGTTCAAGGGCTTTGTAGACGGTTTGCATTTGGGGGCCGGTCACCTTTACGATCCCTGAAACCATGGTCA
Source organism: uncultured Bacteroidales bacterium (assembly GCA_903845055.1). Taxonomy (GTDB): domain Bacteria; phylum Bacteroidota; class Bacteroidia; order Bacteroidales; family FEN-979; genus CAIVAT01. The sequence goes on from CAIMWF010000085.1 coordinate 32,867, forward strand.
TGTCGTGCGTTTCGTTGATCCAATCACTGAATAGGAGTTTCCTGAAAGCCAGGCTTTGCGCAGGGGCGATGAGGGGAAATGAAGTTTCGGTCATGATCCTGATGCCTGCAACAGCCTTGCCGGTAAAGCCGATCTTTTTCCCAAGCTTTTCCGCCATGCCGGAAAAGACTGATTTCCTTTCCCCGGTCCAGAATTCACGCCATTTTTTAAGTTTTACCCGCTGGATGGAATCAGACAGCAGCAGCGTGCTGATCCCGGAATATCCTTCGATTTTACCCTCTTTTTTCAGGGTTTCAAGCAGTCTTTGCGTTCGTTCATTCCGCTGAAGCGCCTCATCCAGGTTTTTCCCCGTGGCGACGACATAAACGTTCACCATGTTACTGCGGGATATCCGGTCGAAATCATGTTCGGCCTTTTTGAGCGGTTTCGGCAAATAGTTCAGTGAGTTCATGTCCTTTTCAAACCCGGCCCTGCCGGCGAAAAAGAGGCTGATCACACCCGCTGCCATAAGCCCGATGATGAGCCAGGGCTTTGTACCAAAATCGGTTTCAGCCAGCCGGTCGATAAAAGTTGTGGTTTTTTCCTTTCCATCTTTGGGCAGTAGCTGCCTGCCAAGAAGCTGGGGCAGGATAACCAGGGCGCACATGGAGGCACCGAGCACGCTGATGGCGGTAAACCATCCCAGGTCGTGCAGTACCGCCGAATTGAGGAAGATAAGGCACAGGAAAACCCCGACGGTGGTCAGGCTGCAGATGATGATGGTTTGGGTCATGTCCCTGATCACCTGTTCAACCGATTTTTTACGACGGTAATGGTTGACCATGTATAGCGCGTAATCGATGATCAGACCAAGGATGACCGACCCGATGCCGAGGGCGATGAACGACACCCGTCCTTTCACCAGGTACAGGATGGCAAGTGCCAGCCCCCCGCCGACAATGGCGGGGACGAATCCAAGCAACGGCACCAGGAAGTTCCTGAAATACCATCCCAGCAGGAGGAAGATCAGGACGACTGCGATCAGCAATGTGAGGATTATATCGATCTTGATCTGCCATGCATTGCCAACGGCAGTTGCTGCGTACCCGAAATATTCGGCTGAAACGCGGTTTCCCGTTGACGAGGAAACCATCCTTGTGTACCTGTCGAGCCGGGCGACCAATGTTGAGTTTTTATTGGTCTCGGTGGAGGGTTGCGCAGGGGTGATGAACATCAGCATATGCTTCAGGTCGGGGGTGAAGATGCAGCCGTTGTAAAAAATGAATTGATCCTCCGACCTGAGGGATGCCAGTTTTTTATATGCCAGTCCGGATATGCCCGCCGGATCCTTTAAAAGCAGTTGTTTGACCACAAGGCTGGCAGGGGAGACGAGCAGCCGGTAGTTGGATCGCAATACAGATTCAAGGCGGCCGGGTAGCATCAGACTGTCGATCAACTGGTAATCCCTGTCATCCAGGAACAGCGGCAGGTGGTCGTCGATGATCTGCTGTGCGGCATTGAACAGCGAATCGTCAAGTTGCATGAAAATTTCACGGATATAACTGGAATCGAGACTTGAATGAAGGCTGTCGCGCAGCGCCCCGGCGGCGGCGACCAGCGCATCAGGATCGGCCTGTGCGTTGCTGTCGGACAGGGCAAAACTGACAACAAGTTTGTCGGCGAACCTGAAATTACGGATCACATATTCATAGCGGCTCAGCTTTGCATTCCCCCTGGTGAGTCCTGAAATATCCTCCTCCAGCCTGATCTTCGATCCGAACCAGCTGATAAAGCCGGCCAGTAATAACAGGAAAAGGTAAAATACCTTCCGGTGGCGAAGAAAATACCGGTAAAGAATAACGAAAAATTCTGACATATGGTTTTCCTGTTCCGGTCGCTGGCCGGGTGGAATAGGGATGCAGTCGTCCGCCTGGCAATAACCGCTGCAATATTACACAAAAAATCCAGTGATCGGAACCTGCGTAAGGGAAGTTATAATACCACGATCTTCCATACCTTCCAGTTGGAATCACAGTTCACATGTATGAAATAGACCCCGGCGGCCAGGAGTGAGAGGTCAATTTCGGCAGGAGCGTCAAGGTCGGGTGAATCGATATGCCGGCTGAAAACCTTTTTGCCAAACTGATCCTCGGCGAACAAATCGGCCGACTGGCAATCGCGGTAAAACCTGACATATTCCTTCTCCCTGGCAGGGTTGGGGTACAGGATAACAGGGTTCGACTGGTGCAGCGAGGGATTAACATGCAACAGAAGTGTTTCACAGGTTGTCCCGAGGTGCCGGTCATCGCCTGCAACCAGGCATACCGTGTAGATCCCGTAATCCTTATAAACGTGCGATGGATTTTTCACCTCAGATGAATCGCCGTCGCCGAATTTCCACTTCCAGTAAGCGGTACCGGGTGTCAGGTCGCTGAAGTTGGCCAGAAGGTCGTTTGTTGCTGCCGGCTCCGCGGATATCTGCAGGGTGAGTGCGATCATCATATAAATAGTCTCGTATGCACTGCTGGTGCCACACGAATCGGTAATGGTCAGACAAACATGGTAGATGCCGGGTTCGGCATAAACATGCACGGGATTTTTTACGGACGACGAGGTGCTGTCTCCGAAATCCCACAGCCGTGCGATCAGGCTGCCAAAGGTGGATGTATCGGTGAATACCGCCACCATGGTGTCGTAGGTACTGGAAAAGCCGGCCACCGGAGGCAGGCAGGCAATATGCAGGGTCTTGCAGGTGGAATCCGTCCCGCAACTGTTGGTTACCTTAAGACAAACGTTGAAATCGCCCGGGGAGAACTGGTGTACGGGGTTTTTGTCGGTGGTGGTGGACCCGTCGCCGAAATCCCAGTGATATTGGGCCGCCTGGAAGGATGAATCGGTAAAACTGACGGTGAGATCGTCTTCCCGGTAGGTATAACCTGCTATGGGATTCAGGCAGGGCCCAAAATTCCACAGGTCGTTGAGCATGACCCCTGTGTTGTAATAGGGATCGTAGGGATCGGACCGTCCGCCCATGATCCAGGCACCACCGTTCATGACAAAGGCGGTGGCGCTTACCCGTTTGCTGAATCCTGCGGGGGGATCCGGGACCTGCGTCCAGGTATTGGTTGATGGCGAATAGGCCCAGATGGTGATATAGGTCGCGCTCAGGGAGGTGCCAGTGCCGACAAATGCCATGTCACCCAGCACGAAGCCCATTGCCCCCGACCTTTTTCCGGGAAGATCGGCAATCCTGGTCCAGTGATCCGTCGCCGGGTCGTACTGGTAAAAATCCTGCGTGGTTTCGTAGGTGTTGGCCGCGCCGCAGCCGACATATCCCTTGCCGTTGATGCTGAACCCGACGGCGCCCGACTTGTGCTCAACCGGGAGGTCGGCCTTACGGACCCATGTATCGGTTTCGGGCGTGTAACACCACAAGTCGCGGAGATAGCCATACCCGTCATTGACTGATCCGCATGCCAGGTAAGCTTTGTTGCCGATGACGAAGGAACAGCTGCCGTAACGGTTTCCGCCGGGGAAATCCGCCATTCTTGTCCAGGCGAGGGTGGCCGGGTCAAACCGCCATACATCGTTGCGCCACATATGGGTGTTGTCGACCCCCAGGCAGATATAGCCCTTGCCATTGATGGCAAATGCCGTAGCGCCGTAACGGGCGCCTCCTGGAAAATCTGCGAGCTTGTCCCATGTATCGGTGGATGGCCGGTACCGGAAAAAACCGGCGGTGTATATACGCTGGGGGGCCTCAATGGCGCCCAGCCCGCAGAAAGCCTCATCTCCAACGACAAAGGAGATGTGGGCATACCGTCCCGGAGCAGGGAGGCTGCTTTTCTGGTTCCAGTCCGTCTGGCCAAACGAGGTGAAGACTGCCAGGAAAAACAGGAAAAAGACCAATTTTTTCATATGACCTTTTTTTAGATTTATCCAACGGCACAGCGAATGAAATATTCGGGAAAACACGAAGGGGTCCGCCACACTTTCATTCGGATTTTCAATGCTTCAGCACAAAGTTAATGCATAAAACAGGATTTTGTTTATGGCGATGGAAAAAAAATGGCAAAAGGGGAACTATTTCCGGTAGCTGGAAATCGTCTGGTATAACTCTTCGCGGTCGGGTGGGGATTTTGTGATCTGGCCGTTCATTTCGCATTCGAGGATCCGCTCGGGGTCGGGGCAGGAACTGAAGGCATAGATGGGGAGGTTGTGGAAGTAATCTCCATCCATGGCCCTGATGGCTCGGGTAACATCATATCCGTCGAGTTCGGGCATCATGATGTCCATCAGCACCACATCGTACACATTTTTCGTCAGGAGATCCAGCGCGATTCTGCCGTTGGCGGCAAGGTCGGTGGTGACCTGCCATTGCATAAGGATACGCATGAACAACCGCTGGTTAATCAGGTTGTCCTCCACTACCAAAACACGCAGACCTTGCAGACTCTGGAATCCGGGGTTGTTCATAATTAGAATAAATCTCCCGGTTAGCAGCAATAACTGTTCCACCCTTGATAGTTGAAAACAACACACTGATTATGAATGCAGTTATTTAAACCCCTGTTTGGCCAAAATTCCATTTTTGGGAATTTTCATCCCTGAATAGGAATTCCGGGAGAAATGCTGGCGGTCATGGCAATTGAAAAAAAGGGAAGATCTGGCGGTTCCCGGGTGATGGGTTCGGGCATGGTGCTCAAAAATAAAAAAACAAATCGCATAAATAGCACGAATCTGTTTTTTTTGTTTCTTTGCAGGTATATCTGCCTTCATCGAAAATTGAGAGCCCGGAATGGAGTCAACAGTTTAGGAATTGGTTCTCAACATCTTGCAGGGTTGATTATAAATTTTTAAAGCTAACCTCCATGGAATATTATTACAGTAAAGTGCTGACGACTTCGTTCGACGAGGCCATTCAGAAAGCCACCGACGCCCTGAAGGCGGAAGGATTCGGAATCATCTCGGATATTGATATCCGTTCGAAACTGCATGAAAAACTGGGCGTTGAATTCAAGAGATACAGGATACTCGGGGCGTGTAATCCCGGGTTCGCCTTCCAGGCACTTCAGTCTGAAGATAAAATCGGCACCATGCTGCCATGCAATGTTACCGTAATTGACCAGGGAGAGGGCATGGTGGAAATCGCGGCCGTGAATCCCATCGCCTCCATGATGGCTATTCAGAACGAGGCCCTGGTGCCGGTTGCAGCGGAGGTTTCCCTCCGTTTGCAGAAAGTTATCAACTCTTTGTAATCCGGGTAACAGGTTATCTAAGCGCCTGGTCGACCTATTCCTTCAGCCTGGTCGTGCTATAATCCCTGCGGACTGGAGACATCATTGTGTTCCTCTTCCCTTTCAGGCCGGAACTGAAGTTTTCCGAATTTATAAGTCAGGTTGATCCCGAAGGAACGGTAGGGAACCTGCCGGAGGGAGTTGAGGATGAAATTTTCGCCTGACATCTCGGTTTTCTGATCGACATATTTATTGAACGGGTTCACGGCGGTGAGGGCCACGCTGGCTTTTTTCCCGAAGAACTGTTTCCTGACAGCAAAATTGTAGGTTGTAAAGGAGGGAACCTTTCCCTGGACGGTAATCCTGGGCGAATTGAAGTTGCCGAAAAATTCAACAGCCAGGTTCCAAGGAAACTGGTACGAAAGGTTCAGGTTGATGCGGTATTCGAAACTATTCATGGAACCCGTTCCGCCATTGGTATTGCTGATGTACCTGTAAAATCCCGACAAATTTGACCGGATGCTGAGACCTTTCAGCGCGGTGACCGATCCGTAGAGGTTGATCCCGCCGCGCTGCTCCAGCGAAATGTTGGCACGGCTGGTGACTGTTACGTCGGAATAAAGTGAATCGCCTATTTTATAGGATGGATAGTAAGTGACGAATGACTGGATATCGTCGGTATTTCTCCTGTAAAAAGCAACAAAGCTGATATTTCCGCCTTTGTGAAACGATTTGTTGTACGCTGCCTCAAAACCATTGACCAGTTCGGGTTTCAGATCCGGGTTGCCGGTGGTGATATTATGCGGATCACTCAGGTTGATGAAGGGGTTGAGATCCCTGTAATCGGGTCGCTGGATGCGGAAGGAATAACTGAACCGTATGTTATCACGGTTTTTGAAGGTGTGCGAAAGCACCAGCGACGGTATGATCGTTTTATACCCGGGAGTATCAACATTCGGGTTGTTTGTGTAAACGATCCTGGTTCCGGTGTACTCATACCGGCCCCCGGCCTTGATATCGAGCCAGTGAAACAGGGTGAATGCCGCGGAAAGATAGCCCGCGTATATGTTCCGGTCGTATGTCAGGGTATAGGACTGGGTTTTGTCGGGTAAAAATTCATTGAAAGCGGGAGTGAAGGTATAGGTGTCGTTGTTGCTGCAGAGTTCATACAATACAGCTTTTACCCCTGTTTCAATGTTCACCGAAGCTCCGATCGGGAGGCTGTAATCAATCGACAGGTCCGTTTCGCGGTTGGTTCCGGGGTTGTATCCCTGTGATCCCGAAGTGATGGAATCGGGAGTGACGAGATTCTGTGACTGCTGGTAGGAGGAATAATTTTTTGAATAGCTAGAAGTATAAAGGAAATTCAGGTCGTGTCCCTTCCTGTTGAAATTATGGCGGTAGCCGAGGCTCCAGTCGTAAGTCTGGCCATGGTTGTCACTGACCGATTTCAATACGTTGGCCATGTCGCTGACCTGGTTCCCCGAAAGGTCGTAAACAAGGGTCTGCTGGCTGGTCGTACTGTTGGAGTTGTTTCCGAAGTAACTGTAATTCAGGGATGCGGTGATGTTATCCGTCGCTGCCGGGTTCCAGTCGAAACCAAGTCCGCCCTGGTAACCATATCTTTTGAATTTGCTGCTGCCGTCCTGGTTCATGTGCTGGTGACTCAGCGAATCTGCCGACAAACGGTCTAGGGAATTAAGCGTGGTCGAAGGCATCTGCGCATTCCCGCTCAGGTAGGCAGTTACGCCGATATGCCCGGTCCTTGCGTTCAGGTTTACCGATCCGTTTTCGAGACGTGTTCCGGCCGACAACGATGTGTTGCCGCTGATTCCCTTGACGGTTGTCTTTTTCAGGATGATGTTGATGATCCCGCCGGTTCCTTCGGCATCATATTTTGCGCCAGGACTGGTTACCACTTCGATGCTCTGGATGCGGCTGGCCGGGATTGTCTGGAGCACGTCGGTAATACTGTTCCCGAAAACGGTGGAAGGTTTTCCATCGATCAGGAACCGGATGTTTGAATTTCCCTGCAACTCCACATTCCCGTTGATGTCAACCGTCACCTGCGGGACCTTTTTCAGGACATCAATGGCAATCCCCGTTTGGGAGGTGATGTCGTTCTCGGCGTTGTAAATGAGTTTGTCGATTTTGTTCTCGATGATGTTTTTCTGGGCGGTGATGGTTACGTCCTTCAGGGTGGTGACGGAGGCGGAAAGCAATAGCGTTCCAAGCGAAAGTGTGCTCCTGCCGTCAATTTTAACAGGTGACAACACCTTTTTGCTGTAACCAATGAAGTCGATCACAACCCGGTAATTCCCTGCAGCGATATTGCCGACGCTGAATTTGCCTTTAATGTCGGAAGTGGTCCCTGTGACGATTCGTTCACCCCCTGCCTGGTAAACAGCAATGGTTGCGTATTCTACCGGGTTGCGGGTGAGTGAGTCAAGGATGATGCCTTCGATTTTTCCGTTTGATATTGGATTGTTTTGCCGGGCTTCCAGCCGGAATACAACAAGCAGGAGTAAAAACAGCAGCGTGAGATTTTTCAAGTTCAGGGCAGATAGGATATTTTTGAAGAAAGGAAATCCTGCTCTTCAAGGGACAGGTTTCATGGCTGCAAATTTCGGCAATTTTACCATAGGATCAAACCGGGAAAGCCGATTATTTCCCTTTTCATGACCTGTTTCGGAACTGATGCGGACCCTCTCCTGATTATTGGTAAACACGGAACCTGATCCACTCCTTTTCGATGGAGAACCCGGGGCCACGAAGAATGTAAATGGGAATTTCACGCTGTGGTTTCGTACAATCGGGGCAATGCAGGCAGCAGGCAGGAACCGGTCGGTTTGTATTTCATGAAATTGTCCCTGTAATTGTGCGTGTCATCTGTTGATCAGCGTATTCCTTTCGACTTCAGAATGTCCAGTATCCGGGGCATCATGGCCCTGGCCGACCTGATCCCTTCTTCGTACATGTGAAGGTTGAACTTGTCACTCAGGGCAGGGATCCCGGCAAGGTCGGACGAAATAATCACATCGGCATCCTTCATGCGCGCCATCTGGAGATTCCGCAAGGCCATCCCCATCGATCGCCTGTAAACCTTGTCCCTGTTTCCGAGCTCAGGCAAGGTGTCGAGGTCGGCCATCACATCTGCCGCGATGACAACAAGGGCGCCTTTACTGCGTGCAACATCCACGGCAACATTGTTCAGGATCCCACCCCAGGGTCATCCCATACATTTTAACTGGTACAAACAACCCGGGGATGGCGCAGGAGGCATTGACGGCAGGGGCGACAGGCCCCGGTTCAATGGCAACAGGGTTTCCGTGGATGATATCACCGGCCATGGCAATGAATGGGTTTTTGGGCATTCTCGGTGGCGGCATTTTCGCAGGTTCACGGATTACCATGTATTTCCGGGTACATGAACCTGCGAACAGCATGATGACCACCATGGCAGCGGCCATCATGCTGATTCTACGCATGCTGTAATATATCTTCATGCTATTTTGCCGTTCTGGTGAACAATCATGGTTTCATACCGCCGGCGCCCCTGGTCATGCAATCCATGCAACTGTTGTACAATTTACAACGAAAGGGCGCCCGGGTTCCAATTGTGAAAAGCAAAAATCTGAAACAAATTCAATTTGGTGATACGAACACCGGTTTTCCGGTCACCTACTAGATTTCCGCAAGGAACACATCCATCCCGGCAAGCAGGTCCCTGACCCGGTGCAGGTTCTCCAGGGTGATCAGCCCCGTAACATAGCCGAATTCATCAGAGTAATATCGCTCACGGATGTTTTCAAAACAGAAGAGATTCAGATCACTTTCTTTACTGTACCTGAGGTAAACGTTCACGTTGGCGTTGTTTGTGAATGCCGGTCTGCCGTCAAGCTTCATCTTCTTGTATTCGTAGCGGTAATCATAACCCCGCGCCGTGATGTCGGAAAGAACAGCCGAACCGGTAGGGTAAGCCCCGGCTCCCTTCCCGAACATGAACTGCTTGTCGTAAAAGGCACCCTTGATGACCACCCCGTTGAACTCATCCTCCACGTTGTAGATGTATTTATCGGGCGAAACCATCCTTGGCATTACGTAAAGCGACAGGCTTCCTTCGGGGTTCTTCCTGACCTGCGCCACCAGTTTTATTTTCCTTCCTTTCTCGCGCGCAAACTGCATATCCTTCTCCGATATGTTTGCAATCCCGCAGTTGAACACCTCCCCGGGCTGAACATACACGCCGAAGGCATGCACCGTGATGATCACGAGTTTGTACAGGGCGTCCAGTCCCCCGACATCAAAGGTCGGATCGCTTTCAGCGAAACCAAGCTCCTGGGCGAGGGTCAGGGCCGTTGCAAAATCTAATCCCTGGCTGAACATTTTTGTCAGGATATAATTGGAAGAGCCGTTCAGGATGCCGGTAACGCTCTGCAGCAGGTCGTTGTCGTAATACTCCTCGAGATTCCGGATGACCGGGATGCTCCCGCAGGCAGAGGCGTCGTAAAGCAGCCCGGTGCCATTCCCCGCCTGGAGGGTGATGAATTCGGGGAGATGTGCTGCAAGCATTTTTTTGTTGCCCGAGACCACGCTTTTTCCATGCTCCAGGGCCGATTTGACAATGGTATAGGCGGCCGCGGCGTCGTCGATGAGTTCTACCACCAGGTTGATGTCAGGGTCATCCAGGATATCCCCGGGATCAAAGGTGAACATCTCAGGGGGCAACTGACGCTGTTTTTCCCGGTTTTTGATGCATATCCTTGAAATGGTGGCATGGGTTGCAGGACTTTGCCTGAGTACTTCGTAGAGTCCGTTTCCCACGATCCCAAAGCCAAACAGACCGATGTTAATTTGCTGGTTCATTTTGCGTTGTATTGTAAAATTGTTGAATGATATTCGTTAGTTGTTCATTTTCGATCAGGAAACCGTCGTGCCCGAAAGCTGACGTGATCTCGCTGTAAATGCCGCCCTGGATGTGGCGGATGATATTTTTCATCTCCTCGGGAGGGAACAGGATGTCGGTTGAAATCCCGACCGCCAGGGTGTTTGCCCTGATCTGCCCAAGTGCTTGTTCAAAATTCCCGCGCCCGCGCGCCACGTTATGGGTGTCCATGGCCCTCGAAATCACATGGTACGAATAGGCGTTGAAACGTTTCACCAGTTTTTCACCCTGGTACGTCTGGTAGGTCGAAGCCCTGAAGCCGGCTGTTTTAGTGTCATCGCCCTCCTCCTGCGTCTGGTTGTATGCCTGCCTGTTCCGGTAACTCAGCAATGCAACGGCCCTGGCTGCCTTCAGCCCGCCGAGCCCGCCGCCGGGGATGTCCTCATAAAAGGTGCGGTCGGCCTCAATGGCCATCCGCTGTGCCTGGTTGAAGGCAATGGCCCACGGCGAAAGCATTGCTGATGAAGCCAGCAGGATCATGTTCCTGAAAAGGTCCGGACAGGCGATGGCCCATTCCATCGACTGGTGTCCGCCGATCGAGCCGCCGATTACGGTATGAACCGATGCTATCCCAAGATGTTTCCTGAGCAGTTCATGCGCTGCAGCCATGTCGCGGATTGTAATTTCGGGGAACCTGCGGTACCAAGGACTTCCGGTAGAAGGATCTTCCGAAAGCGGGCCGCTGGTTCCATAGCAGGAGCCAAGCATGTTGGCGCAGACGATAAAATAATGGTCAGGATCGTACAGTTTGCCCTTTCCTGTCATTCCCGGCCACCATTCCAGGGGGTCTGAATTTGCGGTCAGGGCATGACAGATCCAAACAACATTGTTCCTCGCTGCGTTCAGGTTGCCGTAAGTGTGATACCCGACCGTCAAACCGGGCAAAAAACCTCCAAGTTCAAGCGGGAAGGGATCGAGGGAAGTATAGGTCAGATGGGTCGGTGTCATTTTTGTTTTTTTACTTCATTCATGATTTGATCTTTTAAAAGGCCTGTTCAAAATAGCCGGGGATATTTCCGATAAGTTGATGACTCATCAGTTACTGCAGACCGGCCGGCCCGTCCGGGCCATCCTGATGCATGGCAGGGTCAGGGGACGATCCCGTTAACCCTGCGTGCGCATAGCCATAGGCGATGCGGGGAAAAGGCGGTTACTGTTAAAAGGGGAGGGGCAATGAAGACCCGGCAGGTTTCTTCCCGGGAATAAACAACAAAAGGTGCTCAATGTCATGATTTACGATATTTAGTTTATAATTCCCTATGCGGATAACCGAATCAGGGTTAGGTATTAGCACCTTGCTTTTTAGACGTAGGTTGCTAGAGCTTCACAGAGCCTATTCTCTCCGCTCTTCTTTATAAATCAAATACCTCTGTAACAGGGAAGGATGATTTGATTTGCGCTTGCAAAGATATAAAATATTTTTATCAACCAAGCCGGTCTGCAAAAAAACGGGAAAACTGCCGGGTGGCTTGTTCGCTTCAGCCATCCCGCCAACCTGTTTTTAAAACCAGTCCAGCGGCCCGACGAATGTGTGAAGATCAGCAATAGCAGGAGGTTCAGAGGAAGTGGCCCTTTTCTCACGGAATGCGGTTTATAGAAATTTCTTAATGAACGCAACAATTTCATCCATTGCCATGGTCGCCTCCCTGATGGTGATCCCCTCCGGAATCCTCCAGAATCTTGCCGCCCCCGCTTCGCATTGGTCACGGAAAGCGGCGATGGATGTGTTAAAATCAAATACCTCCTTTTTTAACTTGCCCCGGAATAGGTGCCGGTTTCTCAAGACGAAGTTAAACAATTGACTTTTAAAACTATTCATTGAATTATATGACTGAATATGTGTTATTTGTATTATTTTACCTGTTAATTTGCTTTAATGTCATGATGTACAATGATTTCCACATTGCCTTTCAAAAGCGCCCATACCGGGCACAGTGACGATTCGGCAGTACGGATGGCCTTTTCAAGGTCGGCAAGGGTGACATCGGGTGAAACAAGGGTGAATGACAGATCGATCCGTGAAAAGGTGTATGGCGGTGCCTCCTGCCTGATCCCGCAGGCATCGATGGTGAGCCCATTCACGGTTTTATGCATTTTCCCGAGCAATACCGTTACAGCCGTGGCACTGCAACCAGAGAGGCTCACCAGGAGCATTTCCAGGCCGGTATAGCCCTCCCCGTCTCCCTGCGGAGGAAAGTAGTCCATGAAAATGGCAGGGTTGTTCCTGGCAGTTGAGGAGAAGCGGATTTTGTCGTTTACCAGGGTCGTCCTGGTGGTGGGATTGATGATGGACATGGCAGTGGGTTTATGAAGTAAATTGATGACCCGGAGGTTCAAAAATATTACCTTTCAGTGAACGGTTGATTTTTTTTGTGAATCAAATAACAACAAGCCGCAAAATTATCTGCATGGGTGCAATGCGAAAACCATTTTTCGGCAAACCACCGTAAACAGGGGACAGACAAAGATTTTCAGCTGTTAGAAGGTTCATGACATACTCTTCCAAGCTATATACCATGGCACATTTCGAACAGGAAAAAGTAATTCGTAATTATTCATTTTAAATTGTAAAAGTGTGAATGATGCAAGATTATTCCAAAGTTGTGTAACACACCTGGGCAGCATTTGCCCCAACTTTGCATATGACGAAGTTCAGACAAAAAAGATGAAAACTATTATAGCATTTATTATCCTCATTACTCTAACGGCCCTTCCTGCAACCAACGCATACAGCGGCAACCCTGGGGATGATCCCGCAGCCAAGGGCAGCGCGATCTTCAGGTTCGGGTTCGGTGCCGGAATCCCGTTTTACGGCAGCAGTGGCTTCGGTCCGGCCGCGATTTACAATTACGATCAAAATGCCTGGCAGGCAGGCCCCGGGACCATCAGTCTAGGTGGACAAATAGGATCCTCCTTTTTCCACCGGGATTTTGCCTTTGAAGGCCATCAGTACATTTCTAAATGGTCGAATGTCAGTGTTGTATTCAGGAGTGCCTGGCACTATGGCTGGAATGTTCCGGGACTGGACACCTATGCCGGGCTTGGAGCAGGTGCCATGGTAACCATGTATAACAACGATGGGTACGATTCAGGTAAAAAAGCTACGCATTATGCATTCCTGCCGGTCGCATTTGCAGGGGTCTCCTATTTCTTCAACCATGTTGTCGGGGTCAATGCCGAATGCGGGTACAACTTTACTTATGTTTCGGCAGGTCTCACTTTCAGGTTGACGAAATAACTTTCCCGGGATCTTTTCAATCAAACACTCTTTGCTGTAATATGGTCATCACGACCCCGACGGGACGGCCAAAAACAGCCTGGGGACCCGGCTGTTTTCATCATCACTATTTAAACACAATCACTAAAAACCATTTAAATGAGAAAAGGAATTTTTACCCTGGCCGCAACGGTATGCATAGTGGGAACCATGATATGCAGTTGCCAGTCACAGGCCGACAAAGTCAGGAATGCTGAGGACAAACTTCAGGATGCCAACGAGAAGCAGGAAGCGGCCGTCAGGAACCTCGACCAGGCTTTAAGAGATTCGATCCAGCATTTCAGGAAAGAATCGGAAGAAAGCCTCAATGCAAATGAAAGGAGCATCGAGGAGTACAGGGTCAAAATAGCCGCGGAAAAATCCGGGACGAGGGCGCGCGATGAACGCAGACTGGCCTCGCTGGAGCAGCAGAACAGCGACATGCGGAAAAACCTCGAGGCATTCAACGATACCCAGCGTGACAAGTGGGATTCATTCAGACTCAGGTTTAAACATGATATGGAAGATCACGCCAGGGCCATGAGGGATTTCTGGACGGGTGGCCGATAGTCCCTCATGACCTGACCCGGCTACAATTCAATTGCAAGCAGGTAGGCGTCCCAAATCGCACTCATGATGTTGCGGACAGATTTGGCATCCCCAATGTTGTAAATAATTTTACCTGGATTCATGGAATTTCCGGTGAACTGATCACGGGGATGATAACCCACGGCGATTACCACGGTATCTGCTTTAATTTCCTGGCTGCCTGCGGGTGTTTCAACGACAACGGAAAGATCATTCACCGATCCTATATGTGATTGGAGCAACACATCGATCTTGTTGAAAACGAGCAGGTCTTTCAGCATGTCATAATTGGCAAAACACATGAATTGGCCGCCATCCAGAATCTCCGGCTTTGATTCAACGATTGTCACCTTTTTGCCCATCATCCGCAGCCAGAGGGCTGTTTCACAACCCACCAGTCCGCCCCCTGCCATTACGATGTTCTCCCCGGCAAGGCTGGGATTCAAAAGCACTTCATCCGCTGTAAAGACATGATTTTTATTGCCGAAATCGGGTTTCACCGGGGAAGACCCGGTAGCCATGATCACAATATCAGCACCCGAATCGTCAATCATTTGCTGGTCGGCGTCGCAGCTGAGCCTGATCTCCACCGGCAACTTATAAAGCTGTACCTTGTACCATTTAAGCAACGCACGGTCATCTTTTTTAAAATCCGGCACACTCCCGGGGATGAGGTGACCACCAAGCATTTCGCTCTTTTCGGCCAGTGTGACCTTGTGCCCGCGGATGGCGCAGACCCGTGCCGCCTCCATCCCGGCTAGTCCCCCGCCGATAATCAATACATTTTTACTTACCGGTGCTTTCGTAATGGCAAGCGATTTTTCTCTTCCGCAGGATGGATTTGCCGCGCATGACAGCGGTAAACCGTGTGCCAGCCGGTCGAGGCAACCCTGGTGACAGGAGAGGCACGGGCGGATGTCCGCCAGGTTGCCGGTCCTGATTTTTTCAGGAAGGTAGGGATCGGCCAGCAGGGGCCGGCCCAGCCCGATGATATCACAGCAGGTCCCGAGGGCTTCACAGGCCATTTCAGGGTCATCCATCCTGCCGGCAAGGATCACCGGGACCGTAACATGTTGTTTAAGAACTTTCCCAAACTCCCGGTACATGCCTTTTTCAAAATACATGGGCGGATGGTTCCAGTACCAGGCATCATAGGTTCCGGCATCCACGTTCAGCATGTCGTAGCCGGCTTCCACCAGTATTTTGGCTGCTTCGATGCCCTCGGCGATATCTTTCCCCTGTTCAACGAATTGTTCACCCGGCAAGGCCCCGTGTCGCAGGCTTTTTATAAAACTTTTCAAACTGTAGCGCAGCGAAACGGGAAAATCCCGGCCGCAGGCTTCCTTGATGCCTTTAACGATATCGGTGGTGATTTTCAGCCTGCCCTGCAAATCCCTGCCATATTCGTCGGTTCTTTTGTTGTAGAACGCAATGGCAAACTGGTCAAGCAGGTAACCTTCATGAACGGCATGAATTTCAACGCCGTCAAATCCCGAATCCTTGGCCACCACGGCACAGGTGATAAATGATGCGACCAGGGCCTTTATCTCCGCGATGGTCATGGCCTTGTGCGTTATGGAAGGATCCCACCGGTTTTCCTGGTCCGACGGGGCAATTGCACGGGTCATAAGGCGGGGAATGGCTGCCCTGCCGAACCCGCCCGTGAGCTGGAGTAAAATTTTGGTGCCAAGGGCATGAATTCTTTCGTTCATCGGTGTACATGACTTCGCGAACATCAGCGGCATATAGGATGCGCAGGGCATGAGCAATGACGGCATTTCGTTATAGTTGACATTGGTAATCCCCGTGACGATCAATCCTGTGCCGCCTTTCGCCCGTTCAATATAGTATTCCTGCGCCTCTTCTGAAAAGCCGCCGCAGGGATCGGCCATGGCCACCATGCCCAGCGGGGCCATGGATATGCGGTTTTTAAGGGTGAGTTTGCCCACGGTAAGGGGTTCGAAGAGTTTCTGATAGCTGCCTGACATGTTGTTTTTATTTTAGATGTGTGAATGGTTGCGGACAAGAAGGGGAGGAGTTGTTTTTCACGGGATGAAGGATCCCCGGCATGCTGCAAAGATGAGGCTGACCGCTGTCGCGATTGTTACACAATAAATGAAAAGGTTTGCAATATTCACACGTGGGCGGGATAACCTGCAGCGGCCAGGAACTAATCGAACTGCCCGGTATAGAGGTCGTAATATCTTCCTTTCAGTTTCAGCAAATCGGAATGACTGCCCCTTTCCACAATTTCGCCATGTTCAAGGACCATGATTTCATCGGCGTTGTGTACCGTGGATAAACGGTGGGCGATCACGAAACTGGTCCTGCCCGCCATCAGGTGGTCCATTCCCTTTTGTATGATCTGTTCCGTGCGGGTGTCGATCGAGCTGGTTGCCTCATCCATGATCATCATGGAAGGGTTGGCGATGGTGGCCCGTGAAATGTTCAGCAACTGTCTTTGTCCCTGGCTCAGGTTGCCGCCGTCGTTTTCAAGCCTGGTCTGGTAACCCTTCGGCAGCCGCTGGATAAATGAATGGGCGCCGGCCAGGGTGGAGGCGGCGATGACCTCCTCATCGCTCGCTTCGAGCCGCCCGTACCGGATATTTTCCATGACCGTGGCGGTAAAAAGATGCGTGTCCTGCAGCACGATGGCTACCGACCTGCGCAAACTGCTGCGTTGAAGGTTCCTGATATCCGCCCCGTCGATTGTGATGCTCCCCGATTGTACATCATAAAATCGTGAAAGCAGGTTGAGGATGGTTGTCTTGCCGGCACCGGTTGAACCGACGAGGGCAATCTTCTGTCCCTGTTTCACACTGAAGGATATCTTTTTCAGGATCACTGTATCCGGATCATAACCGAACACCACTTCATTGAATGCCACATTGCCCCTGGTATTGGTCAACGCGGTTGCGCCGGGGAGATCCGCTTTTTCCGGGATCTCATCCATGACCTGGAAAATGCGTTCCGCGCCCGCAAGTGCTTCCTGGAGACTGTTGTACTGGTTTGAAATTTCATTGACCGGGCGTCCGAACTGGCGGGTATACTGAAGGAATGCGGCGAGCCCGCCCAGGTCGAGCCCGCTGAAAATGGCCAGGAGCCCCCCGACTGTGGCGGTGATGGCAAAATTGATGGTGTTCAGGTTCTGCATCACGGGCATCATGATCCCCGAAAACAGCTGGGCCCCGGTGGCTTTGTCGCGCAGATCATAGTTTATTTTTTCAAAATTCCCCGCAGCGGTCTGCTCATAACAGAAAACGGTCACAACTTTTTGACCCGTGATCATCTCCTCCACGTAACCGTTCATGGTCCCCATCGCATTCTGCTGGTTTGTGAAAAACATCCTGCTCTTCTTAATGATCCGGCCCGCTACCCAGAACATCAGCGAAACAACCGCCAGGGTCACCATGGTCAGCAACGGGCTGATGCAAAGCATCAGGATAAAAATGCCGGTTACCGATATGGTACTGATAAATAATTGTAAAACGCTGGTGTTGAGCGAATCGCTGATGGTATCCACATCATTCGTGAAACGGCTCATCAGCTCCCCGTGGCTGTGACTGTCGAAATATTTCAGGGGCAGTGCCTGGAGTTTGGCGAAAAGCTCGGCCCGGATGATAAAAACGGTCTTCTGCGCGACCCTTATCATCAGCCGGTTTTGAAAAATGGCCGCAATGGAACCGGAGATGTATATCCCTGCAAGCAGGCCGATCATCTCAACCAGCCCCCGGATATTGTGCGGGATGATATAATTGTTGATGATTGGCCGGAGCAGGTAGGCCCCGGTCATGGTACTCCCGGTATTGATCAGCATCAGGATGAAAATGATGATGAGCATGAACCGCTGCCTTTTCAGGTAACTCCATAACCGCAGGATGACCCTTCCCGGTTTTTTCGGTTTCTCATCGGATATCCGGCCCCGCCTGCCCGGGAGAGCAGCGGGCATCAGCCTGGTTTTGTTGCCGGCTGCCGTGTTCATCCCGCGGTCCCTTTCTGCAACTGCTGTGAAAGATATATTTCCCTGTATATCATGCAGTTCTTCATCAGCTCATCATGCCTGCCAATACCTGCAATTTCACCATTGTCGACCAGGATGATCTTATCGGCGGCCTGTATCGAACTGATCCGCTGTGCAATAATAAGGACCGTTGTCCCGGCGAGATGGTTTCTGAATGACTGCCGCATCGCTGCTTCCGTGGCAACATCCACGGCACTTGTGCTGTCGTCGAGAATCAAAATGACCGGCCTGCCCAGGATGGCCCTGGCAATGCAGATCCGTTGCTTCTGTCCTCCCGAAAGATTCACACCGCCCTGTCCCAGCACCGTATCATATTGCCGGGGCAGGGTCATGATGAAATCGTGTGCCTGCGCATCCCTGGAGGCAGCAATGATCTCCTTTTCCGTGGCTGTTACATTTCCCCATTTCAGGTTGTCGCGGATGGAGCCTGAAAAAAGTTCATTCTGCTGAATGACCAGGTTGGCCGCTGAACGCAGATTTTTTACCGGGTAGTCCCGGACATCCCTGTCGTCGACCAGGACCCGGCCAAGGGTAACATCATACAACCGCGGGATCAGCTGCACCAGCGTGCTTTTAGACGACCCCGTTGCACCGATAATTGCGGCAGTTTCACCGGGAAGGACTGTAAAGCTGATGTTTCGCAATACAAATTCACTGCCGTCGGCATGGTATTTGAAAAAGACCTTTTCGAATTCAATTTTCCCCCGGGTCACATGGAGGTCCTCATTTACTGCAGCCGGTGAATCGATAATATCAACCTTCGCCTTCAGCACCTCGGTAGTGCGTTGAACCGAGGCTCCCGCCCTCGAAAACGACATGATGGTCATCGAAAGCATCATCAGCGACATCAATATCTGGGTGATGTAGGTAATGAACGACATCAGCTGCCCCACCTGGAAACTGCCGGAAATGATTTTATTTCCCCCGAACCAGACGATGGCAACTATCGAAAGGTTCATTACAAGCTGCATCACCGGCATGATCAATACCACCGTTCCCGAAGCCTTTACCGACATTTCCCGGAGTTCGTCATTGGTACAGGCAAATTTTTTCACTTCAAAATCTTCCCGTACAAACGATTTGACAACCCGAACGTTGACAAGGTTTTCCTGGATCACTACATTAACCTTGTCGAGCTTTTTCTGCACCTTTTCAAAAAAGGGCAGTCCTTTACGCAGGATCAGGTAAATGCTCACTCCCAGCACCGGGATGGCAACACCGATGATGGATGCGAGACCTGCATTGATCCTTACGGCAATGATGACCGCGAACAACAGCATGAGCGGCGCCCTGATCAGCAGGCGCAGCGACATCATGGTCACATCCTGGAGGATATTGATGTCGTTGGTCATCCGGGTGACCAGGGAGGCTGAACTCAGCCTGTCGAGATTTGAAAATGAGAATTTAAGGATCTTATTGTAGAGACCTTTCCGCAGTTCGGCGGCAAACCCGACCGATGCATGCGACGAGTAATAGATGTTCCCGATGTTGGCGGTGATGGCGACCAGCGACAACCCCAGCATGATGCCGCCTGTATGCAGGATATACGACATGCTTTTTTGGCCAACCCCGTTGTCAACAATTTTCGACATGAGTTCGGGCTGGACAATTTCACAGAGTACATCAAGGATCACCAGTGCAGGCGCAAGAATCAGGGCTTTGCGGTATTTTCCGAAGAATGGGAGATATTGTCTCATGATTAACTGACCGCCTTGGCCAGGAGGAACGCTGCGGCGGCGGCCACGATGCCCGTGATCGCCACCTTGACCGTTCCTTTCAGCAGGGGTCTGTCGGTCATTTTGCTTTTATAGTAACCAAACCCTACCAGGGCCAGGATCGTGACAATGCAGGAAAAGATAAACCCGGTTTTACTGTTAAGGGTGACAATGTAGGGGAACAGGGGGATAAATCCTCCAACGAGGTATGAAATGGCAATGGTGGCAGCACTGATCGCGGCACGGTTTTTCTCCGGTTTTTCCAGCATTAGCTCCAGCTTCATCATCAGGTCGACCCAGTGGTTCTTGTCTTTGCTGACCTGGAGGGCAACCTGTTTGCTCAATGTTTTTTCAACCCCCATGGCCATGAAGATATCCTCCACCTCCCTCAGTTCCTGCTCCGGAACACTTTCAACTTCGTGGTATTCACGCTGAAGTTCCGAATCGTAATGTTCAACCTCCGACTGCCCGGCCAGGAAACCTCCAAGCCCCATTGAGATACACCCGGCGGTTATTTCCGCCAGTCCCGAAACGATGATCAGGTGGTTCGTGTTGAGCACCCCCGACAGCCCGGCCGTAAGGGCAAAGGGCACGGTAAGGCCGTCGGACATCCCGATGATGATGTCCTTGACCAGGTTGGTGTTTTTATTGTGCTTTTCGCCCATACTAGCCTATGTTACCGCCCGGGAAAGGGTGTCTTTGTTCAGCCATCGTCAGTCCTCCCGGACCTTAACAATCATTTTACCACTGTTTTTCCCGTCAAATAGGTCGAGAAATGCCTGGGGAATGTTTTCAAACCCCTCTACGATTGTTTCGGCATGGGTGAGTTTCCCCTCCTTGAGCCACAATGCCAGTTGTTTCATAGCAGCGGGGAATTTTGCCGAAAAATCATTTACAATGAACCCCCGCATGGTTGCACTTTTTGTCAGCAAGATCGGCTGGATGCGGGGTGCAAGGCGTATCCTCGTATCGTTATACAGCGAAATGGCGCCGCAAACCGGCAGCCGTGCATGTTTGTTGATGTTGGCGAGAACTGCATCCGATATCTCACCACCCACATTGTCGAAATAGATATCCACCCCGTCGGGGCAGGCCATCCTGACTGCCTCACGCAAGTCGTGCGTGGTTTTGTAATTGATGGCTTCATCAAACCCGAATTTCGATTTCAACACTGCCGACTTTTCATCCGAGCCCGTGATACCGACCACCCTGCAGCCCTTGATCCTGCCGATCTGGCCGACAACGCTGCCAACAGCTCCGGCCGCGCCCGACACGACAAGGGTTTCTCCCGGTTTCGGGGCGCCTATTTCGGTCAGGCCAAGGTAAGCTGTAAGTCCCGTCATCCCCAAAAGCCCGAGGTAGGTCGATAGCGGAGTGACCGATGCATCCACCTTGTTTAACCCGGAACCGTCGGAGAGCTGGAATTCCTTCCATTCGAGCATACCGGAAACAAAATCACCCTTTTTAAACAGGTCGTTCTTGGAATCCGTTACCTCGGCGATGATCCCCGACTGGATGGGCTTCCCCAGTTCAAAGGGTGGAATGTATGACTTTGTATCATTCATCCGGCCGCGCAGGTAGGGATCAACCGAAACATAGAGGGTCTTTAAAAGGATATGGCCGGCTTCGGGAACTGGGATGGCTGCGCTGGAAAACATGAAATCGTCCAGGGTCGGTTTCCCGACGGGTCTTTTATTGAACAGGATTGATTTATTCATTTACTGAATTTATTTGAGTTAAACGTTGTTTTTAGACGGGCGTTGCCATTGAAGAGAAATAGAATATGTAAAGATTACAGAAATGGGTCTGGCTTTAAAATGATTTTGAAACAAATTTCACCCAAATCGGAGAAGCCGGTGTTACATAACTTTATAAATTAGTTGCAACATTCACACGTCTACAGGTTGGCTATGCCTTTCGTGGCTACCGGTCGCCTAAAACATTTTTCCTAAGCTGCATGCCCCATTTGATCATCGGGTCAAGCACCTGGTTCAGCGACCTGCCCGACTGGGTCAGTTCGTATTCCACAGTAACGGGAATGGTATCAAAAACAGTTCGTTTCAGGATACCGCTGGATTCCAGGTCCTTCAACTCCTTCGAAAGCATGCGCGGTGTTATTTTGGGAATGTCACGTTCGAGTTCTCGGAATCGTTTCTTTCCGTATAGCAAAGACCCGATGATGGGCAACTTCCACTTCCCGCTGATCACATTGAGCGTATCATTGATGGCCAGAACAAACTGTCCTGAACAGCTTTTTACCTTTTCAAACTCCGATAATTCTACCATAAAGCCTGATTTAATTGTTGATATACTAAAGGATAGTGCTATACATTAGTATACTGGTTACTAATCCATAGCAAATATATGTAATTTTGCCGGAACAGGATCAACGATGTGAAAAAAAATGGTGACACGAAAATATTCATTCGTGGTGCCATGGACAAAACATTGAAAATAGTTAACCCATTTTAAATCAACAAACAACATAATCTAAAAATGAAAAAAGACAAAATTATTTTCTGGACAACCACCGGGATCGTTTCCGCGATGATGGTTTTCAGTGGTTACAGCTACCTGACCAATGATGCGATGAAGGATGGTTTTATACACCTGGGATTTCCCGTCTATTTCAGGATAGAACTGGCTATTGCCAAACTGCTGGGTGCGGTAGTGCTCATCCTCCCGATGATTCCGGCACGCATCAAGGATTTTGCATACACCGGCTTTGCCATCACCTTCACCTCGGCATTCATCGCCCACCAGTCGAGCGGCGACGCAATCTCGATAGCCATCATGCCGTTATTATTCCTTGGAATCCTGGCGGTATCCTATATCTACTATCATAAAACCATCAAGGTATAAATCCCGGTTAGTCCTTCGAAGGCAATGAATGAAAGTGTGAGGCTGTCTCAAATTGATGAGACAGCCTCGCTTTTGTATACAAGTGAAAAGGCAATGGGCAATGGGCAATAGGGTTGCTAAACTTAACCCGCAATTATTAATTAGTAATGTGAATCAAGAGTCAAAAATAGTTTAAATTCCGATTTGGCCTAAAGATTTTTAAACTGAATTACAGTGAAATGTTAGATATCCAAAGAGAAGACACAGAGATTCAAAGAGACTAGAAAAACAAATTATAAGGTGCCTA
>CAIMWF010000086.1 GCA_903845055.1 uncultured Bacteroidales bacterium
CCTCGCTTCGCTCGATTACCTCAACGATCCGGAGGCAACTGACAAATCGGAACAATGGAAAGCGATGGATATTGCCTGCGAAGCCGTGATCGTATTTGCCGAACGTCATGCCACCCTGGCCGAAGAGCTGGCTTCCCGGGATAAGGATGTAACTCGCATTGCCGAACTGCAGAAAATCGCATCCGTATGCCGGTGGGTTCCTGCCCATGCGCCCCGAACTTTCAGGGAGGCCATCCAGATGTACTGGTTTGTTCACCTGGGCACCATCACCGAGTTGAACGGCTGGGATGCCATGAACCCCGGCCATTTTGACCAGCACCTGGCACCGTTTTATGAACGCGAAATCGCGGAAGGAACACTCACGAGGGATGAAGCTAAAGAGCTGATCTCCTGCTTCTGGATCAAGGTAAACAACCATCCCGCACCCCCGAAGGTGGGGATCACCGCCCGCGAAAGCGGCACTTACAACGACTTCACCAACATCAACCTCGGCGGGATAAAGGGTGATGGCAGCGATGGCACAAGCGAGGTTTCCTACCTCATGCTCGAAGTGATCGAAGAGTTGCACATCCTCCAGCCCGGTAATTCGGTTCACATCAGTACGAAAACACCGGATGAATTCCTTCATGCCGCAACCCGCGTGATCCGGCAGGGACACGGGTATCCCTCGGTCTTTAACCCCGATATTTACATCGCTGAACTGCTCCGCCAGGGAAAATCGCTCTCCGATGCGCGCGAAGGCGGCTGCAGCGGATGCATCGAAGTGGGCGCATTCGGCAAGGAAGCCTATCTGCTCACCGGGTACCTCAATGTACCTAAAATTCTGGAAATCACCCTCAACAATGGAACCGACCCTCTTACCGGCAAGAAGGCCGGGATCGAAACGGGCGTTCCTGAGTTGTTCGGCAGCTTCGAAGCGCTATATGAGGCATTCCTGCAACAGCTTCATTTTGTGGTTGACCAGAAAATGAGGGTCAGCAACTACATCGACCGGATGTTTGCCAAATATGCTCCTGCACCATTCCTTTCGGTGGTGATCGACGATTGCATCGCCCGGGGAAAAGATTATTACGATGGGGGGCCGCGGTACAACACCAGCTATATTCAATGCTGCGGTCTTGGCACGATAACCGACAGTCTTGCCGCCCTGAAGAAGCACGTGTTTGATGACAGGAGTTACAGCCTGGATCGCATCATGAAGGCCATGCGGAAAAATTTTGCAGGCGAGGAGGTGTTGCGGCAAACGATCATAAACAGGACCCCCTTTTTCGGGAATGATGATGACTTTGCAGATGATCTTGCCGTGAAAGTTTACAACGACCTGGTGGAAGCCATAGACGGGAAACCAAACATCAAGCCCTGCGGAAAATATCACCTGAACATGCTTTCAACCACCTGTCACGTCTATTTTGGCAAGGTGTTGGGAGCATCGCCCAACGGCCGGCTGGCCGGGAAATCGATCTCCGACGGCACCTCCCCTTCTCACGGTGCCGACACCCATGGCCCTTCTGCAGTGGTAAAATCGCTCAGCAAACTGGACCAGGTAAAATCGGGTGGAACACTGCTGAATGAACGATTTCTGCCAAGCCTGCTGAGCAAAGAGGAGGATATTGTCAAACTTGGACACCTGGTGCGAAGCTATTTTACCCTCGGCGGACACCACATCCAGTTCAACATCGTGGATACCGCTACTTTGCTGGCAGCCCGGGACTGCCCGGAGGATTACAGGGACCTGCTGGTCAGGATGGCAGGCTACAGCGACTACTTCAACGACATGAATGCAGATTTGCAGCAGGAGGTGATCGAACGGACAGAACACGATGCCTTTTAACGATCTTACAGGTGACCCTTTGAGACACGAAGACACTGAATTCAGGCCAAACCATGTGTGAAACCCTGATTTTCGACATCAGGCGGTATGCCATCAACGACGGTCCCGGGATCCGTGTGGCCATCTTTTTCAAAGGCTGCAACCTGCATTGCGCCTGGTGCCACAACCCCGAAGGCATCTCTCCGGGGCCCGAAAAGATGTACACAGTTGCAAAATGCATCAAATGCGGAACCTGCGTGGCTGCCTGTACTGAGAAGGCTATAACCCTTCTTCCGGAGGGCATCGTTCCCGGTCCGGGGCTTTGCACCCTCTGCGAAAAGTGTGCGGAGGTCTGCCCTTCCAAAGCCATTGAAATTTCGGGCAAGTCAATGTCTGTTGCCGAAATCATGGAGATCATCGAAAAAGAACGGCCCTTTATGGAGCAGTCGGGCGGCGGGGTTACCTTCTCAGGGGGAGAGCCGCTGCTTCAATCGGAAATGCTGGCCGACCTGCTTGATGAATGCGGAAAACAGGGAATTCACCGGGCTGTTGATACGGCCGGCCATGTTAAGACTGATATTCTGCTGGAGTTTGCCAGCCGGACGGATCTCTTCCTTTACGACCTGAAGGTGATGGATCCGGGCCTGCATGAAAAGTGGACCGGGGTTAAGAATGACCTTATTTTACACAATCTCAGGAGACTGGCCGGCACAGGAGCAAACATCATCATCCGGATCCCGCTGATCGCAGGTGTGAATGACCATGAAGGGAATATCCGGAAAACTGCTGAATTCCTCCTTTCACTTCCTGAAAAGGTAATGGAGGTCCAACTGCTTCCGTATCATTCCATTGCACAGCACAAGTACGCGAAACTGGGGAAAAGTGAATCCTTTATCCAATTGGACGAACCCGGCAGGAATTCCCTCGACAGGGTCAGCGGGTGGTTCAGGGAATATGGCGTCACGGTTCAGTCAGGATACTGAATTAAAAAAAGTTGCGAACGATTAACCATCCTGGTTGCATGTAAGTAATTTTTTATCTACTTTTGACACACTTGCCATCAATGTCAAATCTGCTAAAGCAGAGCATCATGAAGGCTGAAAAAGGCGACTTACTGACTGGTCATACCGGAAAGATTGCCAACACCGGAATGTACCGGCGTGTGGTGAATGGCATGGAGATCATTCAGCGATGCCCCAAAAGAAAAAAAAAGGTAAAAGGACCGACCGGCTGGTCTGAACAAAACCGGAAATTTCGTAAAGCGGCAAAAGTTGCAAAGATCTTCCTCGCAAATCCTGAAATCAGGGAGGTCTATGCAAAGGTGGCCGGCGGGTTTACCAGTCCGGCTGCAATGTTTGTAAAGGATTACCTCAAACCTGCCGTAATATCCCGGGTGGTCACCTCCGGTTATCGGGGCAGGGCCGGTTATAAAATTGTCATACGGGTCGGCAATGTGGTCCCGGTCAAATCGGTTACGGTTACGATTGAAGGCCCGGGGGGAGAACTCATCGAATCGGGCCAGGCTGTGATCCAACGCTCCGGCTTCGTTTGGCATTATGGGACAACCGCTGCAAACCTCCATTACAAAAATTCCCGGATCACCATTGTATCCCGCGATTTGCCCGGGCATACGGTCGAATGGACAAAGGATTTCTGAACTCCTCTGATCACCCTCCTGTGATTCATCCCGGTGGGGACCATCTCCCGTCCATGTGGGGAGCACGTGGGGAGCACCTGGTAATTAACTGATCGGAAAATTTACGCTTATAGGCATTTCTTTTTATTACTTTTGCGACACTGTAGTGAATGATAAAGAACGGTATGCCAGTAGAATCAACAGGATCACACCTCTCATCAAATGCCGTTTCTGATTTCAACAGCCGGAAATTCAAATTCTGGTCGTTTGTGTCGATGTTCCTGCTGGTGTTTGTGCATGGTTATAACCTTCATGAACGTTACATGCAGCCCTGGACGATACCCGGAGAACCGCTCAGTTTCACCACCTTCACCGAATATTTTTTAGCCAACGGGATCTTCAGGTTCCGCATCCCGATGCTGTTCATCATCTCCGGGTACCTGTTTGCCCTGAATGATGCCAGGCCCTATGGGCAGCGCACAAAAAAAAGGCTCAAAACCTTGCTGGTTCCTTACCTGATCTGGAGTGCCGTGGGTTTTGCGTTTACCTACTGCCTCGAATTGTTTCCCGGTTCGAGGGAGATGGTTTCCAATTCAAATATTGTCCGGATCGACGATACCCGCACTTTGCTGCACGAATATCACTGGTATGAAATGCTCGTCAAATGGATCCTTTTACCTGTGCCTTACCAGTTGTGGTTTATCAGGGTGCTGCTGATCTATAACATTGCCTATCCTGCCATCCGCTGGTGCGTGACCCACCCGGTTGCCCGGTGGATATTTTTCGGCATTGCTTTCCTGATGTGGTTTTTCACGTTGGGTTTTGTCTTATTCGAGGGTGAAGGACTCTTGTATTTCTCACTGGGCGTGTGGATACAAAAAACGAATTTCAACATTGATATACCGCCCCGATGGCTTAAGCCTTTGTGGTGGGGTGCCGCATTCGGGGCACTTGCTGCAGGTAAAACTGTAATCGCCTTCCTCGGGCAGCCTTTTTTGGGCAATGCGATCTTCCCTGTTCTGACCCTGATGCATAAACTGGTCATTTTTAGCGGGCTGCTTGCTGCCTGGTATGGATGCGACGGACTTGTAACATGGTTCATGCAGCGGCAATGGTTTGTGTGGCTCGCGGCTTTTGCATTTATCATTTACGCCGTACATGCACCGCTGGTGGCCTATGCGACAGAAGCCTTGTTCGCTGTGGTAAGCCAGGTGCCTCACTACCGGATACTCACCTTCATTTTTTTGCCATTAACCATCATTGCACTTGCCGTCGCGACCGGAGCATTGCTGAGAAAGGCCTGGCCGGGTTTATACGGGGTGCTCACAGGCGGAAGGGGAATGTAAATGGAGATGATCGTCCTGTGTCTCGCAGCGCTGGCTGCCGGTTTCGTGGATGCCATCGTCGGTGGAGGCGGGTTGATCCAAACCCCGGCCATCCTGATTGCCCTTCCGCAACATTCCGTGGCAACCCTGCTGGGGACAACCAAAATACCTTCATTATCAGGAACCTTTTCGGCCGCAAT
Organism: uncultured Bacteroidales bacterium; assembly: GCA_903845055.1. Classification (GTDB taxonomy): domain Bacteria; phylum Bacteroidota; class Bacteroidia; order Bacteroidales; family FEN-979; genus CAIVAT01. The sequence goes on from CAIMWF010000086.1 coordinate 4,972, forward strand.
TCAATATGCAAGGAAAGTACACCTGCAATGGAAGCTGCTTGCCGTTCTCTGCAGTATCGCATTGGTGGCTGCTTTTGCCGGGTCGAAAACCGTCTCCATGATGAGCAACTCCTTCATGAAACCCATCATCTTCGGGGTGCTCATCGTCGTGGCGATTTACACTTACACTAAAAAAGATTTCGGAACGGTAACCACAACACGGATGACGCACCGCAAGGAGTTTATCTATGGCAGTTTGTTTGCCCTCGTCATCGGATTTTATGATGGTTTTATCGGCCCGGGGGCAGGAAGTTTCCTGGTGCTGTTTTTTATCAGTGTCCTTGGGTTTGATTTCCTGAAGGCCAGCGCCCATGCGAAATTTGTGAATGTAGCCACCAATATCGGTTCCATTATTTTCTTTGCCGGCAGCGGGCATATCCTTTACCAATATGCCATCCCCATGGCTGTCTGCAATTTTACCGGTTCGATCTTCGGCGCCAGGCTGGCCATGTTGAAGGGTAACCGGTTTATCCGCATATTTTTCCTGCTGGTCGTTGCCGCAACGATCCTCCGTTTTGGGTATGAAATCTTTCTGAAATCATAATTTACTGGTATCCAGGATTATCCTTCCAGGTAAGCATCCTGTTTGTTTTTTCTTGTGATTGCTCAAAAATTTGTTTATTGAAATAAACAATTACTTAACTTTGACCTGCCCTGTGAAATTATTAACTAAAATCATCGGTCCTATGAAAAAGTTCCTGACATTGTTCCTCCTCCTATCCATGGCAGGAATCATGGTTTCAGCGCAGCAAGCCGCTCATAAGTCGTTGTTTGATGCCATGAACCGCGTGATCCGCGATGAAAGCGGCAAACGGATCGTTTACGGCAACAACCCCGGCCGGCATGCCTCCCCTCAAACAGCCGCGGTAATACGAACTACCGGAGCCGGAGAATCCTCCAGTGCAATCGCTGTATGCGCACCGCAATGGTTCCAGGGAACGATGGGCGCCTGCATCGGTCTCAACTCCATGATCACCGGGGATCTCGACCATGACGGGAATACCGAGATCCTTTGCGGCGCAGGCAACGGATACGGCTCGGGCCTTTACTGGTATGTTATGAGATACGATGCGCAGACCCAGGATTACACGCAAACATGGATGAGCACGCCCACAGATTACTTTTCTGATATGGGGCTGTTCACCTGCATCAGGGCCTTTGACATTGACAACGACAACATCTTTGAGATATTCGTCGGGTATGCAAGCGGCCTGGTCGAGATTTACAAAGGC
>CAIMWF010000087.1 GCA_903845055.1 uncultured Bacteroidales bacterium
GAACTGATCCGGGAAAACAGGATGAAGAAAGGGGACGTGCTCACCATTGCCGAGATTGCGGGCATCCAGGGTGGCAAGCGCACCAGCGACCTGATCCCACTCTGCCACCCGCTGGCCATCACGAAAATCGATGTAAGGGCGACGCCCGACGAAACCGGGGTCTCCGTCGAAAGCATGGCCAGGTGCACCGGGCAGACAGGGATCGAGATGGAGGCCCTGACAGCGGTCTCGGTGGCACTGCTAACCATCTGGGATATGTGCAAGGCGGTTGACAAGACCATGGTGATCGATGAAATCAGGCTTACCGGCAAAATAAAGGAGGATGGAATCCCGGCGATTCCAGGCACGCCGGCCAAAACCACCCGACCAACGAAAAAAAGATAAAAACCATGCAAATCATACAGATAAAATCCGTCAATATTTCCGAACAGAAGGGAACGGTTAAACTGCCGGTCGCCCGCATCGGGCTGACGCACTATGGCGTTACCGGCGATGCGCACGCAGGCCCGTGGAATCGCCAGGTCAGCCTGCTCGGGACCGAAAGCATTGAAAAATTCGAACACCAGGCATCCCGGACCATCGCTCCGGGCGAATTTGCCGAAAATATCACTACCACGGGGATGGAGTTGTGGACGGCACGGCCGCTCGACCGGTTCACCTGCGGCGACCTGGAACTGGAGATCACCCAGATAGGAAAGGAATGTCATGGTACCAGTTGCGCTATTTTCAAAGAGGTGGGCAATTGCGTGATGCCGAAGGAGGGCATTTTCTGCCGCGTCCTCAGTCCCGGGGAACTCACGGCAGGAATGGAGCTTGAATACCACCCGAAGATCTTCCGGGCCATCGTGATCACCCTCAGCGACCGTGCCAGCGCCGGAGAATACGAAGACCGGTCGGGCCCCCGTATCATTGAACTGCTCGAAACGCATTTCATTGCCTCCGGCGCGCTTTGCACCATCACCAGTCACCTTATTCCCGACGATCAGCACAAACTGGAGGATCTTCTTCACAAAGCCAAGGAGGAGCTGGCCGACCTGGTCATCACCACGGGCGGAACCGGCATAGGTCCGCGTGATTTCACCCCCGACGTGGTAAAAGAGATGCTCGACAAGGAAATTCCGGGGATCATGGAGATGATCAGGATGAAATACGGGGCTGAAAAGCCTGCGGCCCTGGTGAGCCGTTCAGTGGCGGGGGTCATGGGCAGAACCCTGGTTTTCACCCTGCCGGGCAGCGTAAAGGCCGTCAATGAATATATGGGCGAGATCAGCCGTTCGCTGACGCACCTGTTCCATATGCTGCATGGCCTGGATGCCCATTGACGGAGCATGAGGCGTCGCCGCAGCCTTCAAATTCAAACTGGAGGGTGGTGTGGGTGATGCCAAACTGTTCCCGGAGTAGTTTTTCCGTTTTAGCCATCAATAAATTCGATTCGCTCAGGAGCATGTCCCTGGAGGTTTCAACATGTGCCTCGAACTGGATGTCATGATCCTCGAGCTGCCAGCAATGCACATGGTGCACATTCCTGATCACCGGGTTCTGCTCCAGCAGGGCGACAATCTCCTCAATGTCCAGGTCTTCAGGGGTGCTCTGCATCAGGATTTCCACCGACGCCCTCAATATTCCGTAGGCCTGCCTGATGATCACGATGCTGATAACCAGGGTGAGCAGGGGATCGATCCAGGTATAACCGGTATACCGGATGACCAGGGCTCCCGCTATGACTGCCACGGAGGAAATGGTATCCCCGAGCAGGTGGATATAGGCCGCTTTCACGTTCAGGCTTCCATGGGCATCGTGCCGGAGGAACAGCATGGAAACCAGGTTTCCGACAAATCCGATCAACGCAATCACGAACATCAGCCCTGTCCCGACCTCCCCGGGGTGCACAAACCGGGTAACCGCTTCGTACATGAGCCAGATCGAGATTCCCGCAAGGACGGAGGCATTGATAAAAGCCGACAGTATCTCCAGGCGTCTGTATCCGAAAGTTCGGCGTGTATCGGGTTTTCTGCCGCCGATCCTGTTCGCCGCCCATGCCAGGATGAGCGCGAGGGTATCGCTCAGGTTATGGATGGCATCTGAAACCAGGGCAAGGCTGTTGGAGAGGATGCCCCCTGTAATTTCTGCGATTGTGATAAGCCCGTTCAGCAGGATGCTTCCCAGCAACCTGCCCGACGGATCGCGGTGATGATGATGCGCATGATTTCCCATGGTTCAAAAGTAGTAAATTCCTGCTTTGGGTAAAAACCCCCGTTGTTTCACAATTCATTAACATACCGGAAGCCGAAAGAATATAACTTTGCGGCGCAGGCTTGGGTATAACCTGTTTACCAGCCCGGTCCCGGGCCCTAAAAACACAATTTATGAGAAGAACGCTTACATTGATCCTGCTGCTGCTCGCCGGAATTCACAGGGCAGGCGCGGGAAAGGGAGACGGAGAGCAACTGCAGCCGCGGCTGGTCGTCGGGATCGTTGTCGACCAGATGCGTTATGATTACCTCTACCGGTTTTACGATCAGTACGGAGAAAACGGGTTCAAACGCCTGATGAGGGAGGGAATGAATTTCACCTGGGCCCATTACAATTATGTTCCAACCTACACCGGCCCTGGCCATTCAACCATCTATACCGGCACCCCCCCATGCAACCACGGCATCATCTCCAACGACTGGTACGACCGGAAGAGCGGCAAAACGGTTTATTGCTCCTCTGATCCCGATGTAAAAGCAGTCGGCTCCTCCAATGCAAAC
>CAIMWF010000088.1 GCA_903845055.1 uncultured Bacteroidales bacterium
CTGGACAAGCCTGGGCACATTCGGCCTGCTGACCCCGAATGAAGAGGGTATCCAGGTAAAGTATGACGACGCAACCGGTAACTGGTACGGTTGGGTGTGCAATGAAAACACCATCATCCGCCTCGACTTCGGGAACTCCCTGTGGAATACCCCGGTCGCCGTCAACATCGGCCCATTCCCCGATTTCACCACAACTTCCGGGCTGGTGATCGCGAAGGATAACGGATCCTGGGTGGGGTTTGTGACCTGCACCACCGGCAAGCTGCTGCGGCTGAATTTTGGTACCAGTCCGACCAATACGCCGCTTATCTGGAACCTGGGGACTTTCGGAGGTAACCTCCTGAATCCTACGGCCATGTCACTTGTCTACGAAGATACGTTTTGGGACATCTTTATCCTTGCCGGGAATAATACGCTTTACAGGATCAGTCCCGGATCTTCCCTGATGGGTTTCCCGATCCTCGGAAATAATTTAGGATCGCCCATGGGCTTCACAAGCCCGTCGGGGATCAGCATGACCCGTGACTGCAACGCGACCACCGGGTATTTCACCAATATCAATTCAAATGAACTGGGCCGGCTGACATATACTTTTACCTATACCATTATCGCTTTAGGAACCAACCTGGGGAATGTCGGCGGACTGGTAGGGCCTTATAGCATTTCGGAGATTGTCAGGGAAAACGATTCGATCGTTGCCTGGATCACCAACATGTCCAACAGCACCCTGACCCGTCTGGTCTTCCTGCCCTGCACCAGCGCCTCTGTTTCAACCTCCTCTTTATTCGATCCGCCACCCTATTTTTATAACCAGACAGGAAATTTCAACGTCCAGCTGGTGGTGGATGAGGGCCAGGTCACGCAAGCCAGTGGATGCAAGCCTATCGTGGTGGTCGATCCCATCACGGTCAGTCTTGGGAACGACCAGTCAGTCTGTCCCGGCACTGCGGCCATTCTCGATGCCGGGCCTGGTTTTTCAGGTTACCTCTGGTCAACCGGCGCCACCACGCAAACGATCTCCGCGCTCAGCGCAGGGACCTATTCCGTTACCGTTACCAAATGGTCATGCAGTGCCACCGATGAGGTTCATGTGACCTATCTACCATATCCCCAACCCACTCTCGGCCCCGATCAGACCATCTGCACCCCGCAAACCGCCACTTTCGATGCCGGCGCCTGCAACGGTTGCACCTACCAGTGGGGGAACCTTACCACCGGCCAGCCCAATGTGGGAACCGGTCAGACATATTCGACAGGAACTGCCGGCACCTACATGGTTACCGTGACCGGCCAGAATGGATGTACCGGAAAGGATACGATCCAGCTGCTTGCCGGAATACCGGCTATCGTCACGGCCAGTATCACAGCCGGCAACACCACCGTATGTGCAGGAACACCTGTGTCCTTTACAGCCTCCGGGAACCCGACCGGCACTTCTCCATTCTGGCAATGGAAAGTCAACGGTGTCAATGCCGGAACTGGTGGACAGGTATTCACATACACGCCATCCAACGGTGACTGCATCACCTGTGTGCTGACCTCCAACGCTCTTTGCGTGACCGGCAACCCGGCTACCTCAAATCAGATATGCATGACGGTAAACCAACTCCATCCTGTCAGTCTGACCATTTCTTCAACGTCAACCCATACATGTGCAGGTGTGCCTGTCACTTTCAATGCTTTTCCTACCAATCCAGGCAATAATCCGGTCTATCTCTGGAAGGTCAACGGAGTAACTGCAGGAACCAATAACCAGGTATTTACTTATACGCCCGCCAATGGGGATTGCATAACCTGTCTGCTGACCTCAGATATCAGTTGCCCGACCGGCAACCCAGCCATGTCAAACTCCATATGTATGACGGTTGATCAGCCGCTGCCAGTCAGTGTAACGGTTACCACTCCGCAAACAACGGTCTGTGCGGGAACATCGGTCACCTTTACCGCCAATCCTACACACGGAGGATCTCTGCCCGGTTATCAATGGAAAGTGAACACTGTCAATGTCAGCAGTGCAACCAGTTCAACCTATACCTATGTGCCGTTGAATGGAGATGTTGTGACCTGCCAGCTAACCTCTTCCGACAACTGTGTTACCGGAAATCCGGCTATGAGTCCTCAGGTAACCATGACGGTCAACCAGAACTTTGAAGTGACCGTTTCGATCTCGGCGTCATCAAATCCTTTTTGTGCTGGCAGCCAGGTGACATTTACGGCTATTCCTGACCATGGCGGCCTTGTCCCTGGTTATCAATGGAAGGTCAATGGTGGCAATACCGGGATTAACAGCCCATCGTATACCTATTCACCGTCCAACGGTGACCAGGTATCCTGCATCCTTAATTCATCGGCTTCGTGTATAACCGGCAACCCGGCCTCGTCAAATATCATCACGATGACGGTCAACACCAACCTGCCGGCAGGGGTTTCCATTTCAACTCCTAACAATCCGTTCTGCCCTGGCACATCTGTCACAATCACGGCAGCGCCAACCAACGGCGGCCCCACACCTATTTATCAATGGAAACTTAACGGTGCAAATGCAGGAATAAACTTATACACCTTCACCTTTAACCCTGCTGCTGGTGACAGTGTGCGATGTATCATGACCTCGAACCTGAATTGTGTAACCGGTAACCCGGCCAGTTCCGCCAGGATCATTATGAGCGAACGGGCAGCGCCGAATGTTACCTTTACCAGTTGCTTCGACACAGTAACCATCCTGAGTGCCCAACCGTTCAGTCTGCACGGAGGATTGCCCCTGGGTGGCCAGTACAGCGGTCCCGGGGTAAACACCGGGATTTTTACCCCTTCCATTGCCGGAACCGGGCTAAAAACGATCACCTATGGTTATGCCAATGTTTATTCCTGTCTTGCAACCAAAACAAAAACCATCCTGGTACTGCCAAATCCGGCATTTACTTGCGGCAACAACCTGACGGACATCCGGGATAACAAGGCTTATCCTACCGTTCAAATCGGTACGCAATGCTGGATGGCTTCAAATTTAGATTTCGGATTTCAGATTTCAGATTTAACCCCCCAAACCGACAATTGCATATCAGAAAAATACACCCGTAATTCGTCATTCGTAATTGGTAATTCCTTCTACCAATGGGACGAGCTGATGCGCTACCAAACTTCTCCCGGCACACAGGGGCTTTGCCCCCCGGATTGGCATATTCCATCTGCTGCCGAATGGAATGTTCTACTCAATTTTTACCCGGGTGCAGGCCAGGCAGGCGGGTATCTCAAGGATTCATTACTTGTAAACGGATTTCATTCATATCAGCAAGGCTTTCTATACCTGAACAATACCTGGGCATTTACATCCGGGCTGGATGCGGGAGCGATGTATTGGACCTCGACTGCTTCGGGGACCGACCGGGCAATGGCCAGGGGGCTGAATATTTTTAACCCGAGTGTGTCAATGTATCCGTCATCCAGGCAAAATGCTTTTGGGGTGAGGTGTATGAAAGATGGTTTATAAAAAGAAAAGTGAACAAACAACCTGGCATCTGGTTATTCATTCTTATGGTCCTGACATTCTGCCATGGCCCATTACATAGTTTTTCCCAGGGCGAATGGAACCAGTGGCGATTTGGTAATAAAGCCGGTCTGGACTTCAACTTCACGCCACCTGCTGCCGTGTTGAACAGTGCCATGCAGAATCTTTATGAATCGGTTTCACAGGCTGATTCGCTGGGGAACCTTCTTTTTTATTCTGATGGTCAGACGGTCTGGAATAAGAACAATGTTGTGATGCAAAACGGGACCGGGTTATATGGTTTCTCTCAAGGCAATTCAGTTTTTTTAATTCCTGATCCGGGGTATTCAACCCAGTATTATCTGTTTACTGTTGGACCCTGGCAATGGTATCCTCCCAGGAGAGGCCTGTACTATTCAAAAATCGACATGACCCTGTCAGGTGGGTTGGGCGGAGTTGTTGCCGGAATGAAGAATATACCGGTTCCGGGAAGTGAAAACGTCCCCGACGGAATCTACGGAACCCGCCACAGGAACAACAAGGATGCCTGGTTGGTCGCCAGGTCGCAGACTCCGCAGGTTTTCCTGTCGTACCTGATCACATCTGCCGGTTTTAATTTGACACCGGTCATCAGTCCGAGCCAGGTAAATTGCATTGACCCGCCAACTTCATGGCCTTCAGTCGCGATCAGAATTTCACAGGACGGGGATAAAATGATCGTGGGCTATGGCTCTTCAGATAGCACCATGAACATCTGTCATTTCAACAATGCGAACGGGAAAGTCGACGAACTTTTCAAGATCCCGGTTATTTTCATGGGTAAGAAATATCCGGGAGGTATCGGGGAGTTCAGTAAAAATTCATCTTATTTATATGTTTGGTCTGCACTTGCCAGTTGGACCCTTCCTCCCTATCCGGATCGGTTGGTTGTGCAATACCAATTTAATGCAATGGATTCCGCCCAGATCATGCAAAGCCAGGTACTGATCGATTCATCGCATGTTTTTTCCGGCCTGTTTCAACTCGGGCCTGATGATAAAATCTATATCGGTGAAAACGGGGTTGATTCTCTCGGTGTGATCAATGATCCGAACATGCCGGGTACCAGCTGCAATTTTCAGTTGAATGCCGTATCTCTCAACGGAAATGATGGTTGGGGTGCATTACCCTTGTTCATTCAGCGGTATAAAGCCTATTTCCATCATTCCGGTAGTTGTCCTTACGAACCCATTGCGTTTACCTCCGACAACTGGCCGCCCCCCGATTCGATCCGATGGAATTTCGGCGACCCGGCTTCCGGTGCCGCTAATAAATCGTCGCTGGCGAATCCTTCACACAGCTTTACTTCGTCAGGGAACTACCTTGTTGAACTATATGTAAGGCATAACGATAACCGACGGGATACCACCTGGCAAACCATCACCATTCAGCCCGCTCCCCAACCGGCTCTCGGCCCCGACCAGACCATTTGCGCCCCGCAAACGGCCACGTTTGATGCCGGCGCATGTACCGGCTGCACCTACCAATGGGATGACCTGACCACCATGACCATGAACATTAGTACCGGACAAACCTATACAACGGGAACCCCGGGGTTATATCGCGTGATTGTGACCGGCCCGAACGGATGCGTTGGCCAGGATACGGTTCAGCTGTTCATCGGAACACCGGTTGCTGTCAGCGTGACCATTGCGACAGGCAGCACGACTGTTTGTGCAGGAACTCAGGTAACTTTTACTTCCAATGCAACCAATGCAGGGAGTCCACCGGGATATCAATGGAAGGTCAATGCAGTCAATGCAAGCAATGCAAACAATGCAACGTTTACCTATCCGCCCGTGAACGGTGATTGCGTTACGCTGGAGGTGACCTCCAATGGCGCCTGCGTGACCGGTAGCCCCGCCACCTCCAACCAGTTATGTATGACGGTGAACCCGCTTCACCCGGTCAGCCTGATCATTACTTCAACTTCGACCCATACATGTGCAGGTACGTCTGTGACATTTAACGCCTTTCCGACTAATCCCGGCAACAATCCGGTCTATCAATGGAAGGTCAACGGAGTAATTGCAGGATCGAACAGCCAGCTGTTCACCTATACTCCGGCAAACGGAGACTGTATCACCTGTGAGCTGACCTCCGATATCAATTGCCCTACGGGGAACCCTGCTTTGTCCAATACGATCTGCATGATCGTCGATCAGCCGCTGCCGGTTAGTATAACGGTTACCACTCCGCAGACAACTGTCTGTGCGGGAACAACGGTCACCTTTACAGCCAATCCGACCCACGGTGGATCACTGCCCGGTTACCAATGGAAAGTGAATGGGGCCAGTATCGTCGGTGCTACCAATTCAACATACACCTACACTCCATTGAACGGAGATGTAGTAACCTGCCAGCTAACCTCTTCAGATAACTGTGTTACTGGCAATCCGGCCCTGAGTCCCCCGGTAACCATGACCGTCACCGCAATCCCTGCAGTGACCGTTTCGATCACCCCTTCGGCCAATCCTTTCTGTACGGGAAGCCAGGTAACCTTTATAGCCGTTCCCAACCATGGCGGCCTGTTACCGGTATATTTGTGGAAGGTCAATGGTAGCAGTGCAGGCATCAACAGTTCCTCATTCACCTATACTCCGATGAATGGAGATATTGTAATCTGCGAGTTGACTTCCTCTGACAATTGCGTAACCGGCAATCCTGCAATGAGCGCTCCGGTAATCATGATTGCGAACCCTGTCCTTGCAGTGACCCTGTCAATTACGGCTTCATCAAATCCTTTCTGTGCCGGCAGCCCGGTAACCTTTACATCGAATGCAGGCAATGCAGGAGGTTTCCCGGGTTACCAATGGAAGGTGAATGCAATCAATGTAATCAATGCAACCAATGCAAGCTATACATACAATGCGGTGAACGGCGATGTTTTGACCTGTGAGGTGACTTCTTCGGCAAGTTGTGTTACCGGGAATCCTGCTCTGTCGAATGCGATCACGATGATCGTCAACACCAACCTGCCGGCAGGGGTTTCCATTTCAACGCTGACCAATCCTTTCTGCCCGGGAACAGCGGTCACTATCACGGCAGCGCCTACCAACGGTGGACTCAACCCGGTCTATCAATGGAAACTTAATGGTGCCAATGCCGGGACAAACTTACCCACCTTCACCTTTAACCCTGGTGCGGGTGACAGCGTTCGTTGTGTCATGACCTCAAATCTGAATTGTGTAACTGGCAACCCGGCCAGTTCCGCCAGGATCATCATGATTGAACGGGCAGCGCCAAATGTTACTTTTACCACTTGTTTCGACACGGTAACCATCCTCGGTGCCCAGCCGTTCAGTCTGCACGGAGGATTGCCGCTGGGCGGTCAGTACAGTGGTCCTGGGGTAAACACCGGGATTTTTACACCTTCCGTTGCAGGAACCGGGTTCAAAACGATCACCTATGGTTACGCCAATGTTTATACCTGCCTTGCGACTAAAACAAAAACCATCCTCGTACAACCAAATCCGTCATTCACTTGTGGAAAC
>CAIMWF010000089.1 GCA_903845055.1 uncultured Bacteroidales bacterium
CCCGATCCCCGTAACACGGTATACTGGAATCCTTCCATTCCGGCAGGCACTGACGGCAATACCATTATTTCATTCACCGCCCCTGATACGCCGGGGAAATACACGATCCTGCTGACTGGCTTCAGCAGGACCGGCGGCCTTGTCAGGACCACGAAGACGATCGTCATTTCGCAATGACCTGCAGGTGATTTCCCGGGAAGATGGCTGAAAAGACCTTCAAACCCGTCACAAGCCATTCCATACATTTTATTCCTTTTAAAAACTTTTCCCGGAGTACCCCTGAGCCTGTTTGGATGCTCCGTACATACACCCGCCGGCCGATTCCATGGGGAGGACAAATGCCCATTGATCATGATCATGCTACAATACACGGAGGACCATTTCCCTTTCACGGCTGGCCTTTCAGGGGAACATGCGTAAAAATGCCTGCCCGCTGCAGGTTTTTCTGCGCAGTCGGAATGCGCTGATAAACCCTATCAGAATGCGTGTTTCACCGCTTGAACCGGCCCCTCCCGCGGATGTAATTTTACATCAACAAACAAACAATACAAACCTTAAAAAACCAAAGCCATGAAAACAACAAAGATTATCTCAGCCATCAGCCTTGTCCTGGTCCTCACCGCCAACCTTCTTTTTGCAGGCAACATCAGCAACCCCGGTTCGACGATCAAGCAAAAACTGATCACCTATGATGTCAAGGTAAAGTTCGCCCCCAATTTCCCGGGTGTCAATGCCCATTACCTGGTCGCCATTGTCGATGAAAACGGCAGCAGGGTCGTCCCGGCACAGCCATTTCACCCGGGCGTTTGGTCCTATACGTTCAAAGAAGCCGGCACCTTCAAAGGAACCAGGATCGCGGTGATGGTCCCCTATCCCGCCAACCAGGCCGGGTGGTCGATTCCCCGCAGCGTTCTGAAGGGAATGTTTTACGGCGGCGCCACCTACCGTTTCGTACTGACCCCGGAGGCAGGTGAAAACGTGCGCGGTGGGGACGAATAAGCAGATTTCGCATCCCGTCCACAAGCAAACAAGGCCGCCCTCCCGGGCGGCCTTGTTTGCTTGTGGACGGACTTGACTTACAGCCTGATCAACCGCTCTGTGAATGTTTCATTCCCGGTCATCGCTTTAAGGATGTAAACACCCTTTGCCAATTTTGAAAGGTCGATCTCCGATATTTTTGCGGCATTGTCAATTGTCATGACAACCTGGCCCCCGATGCTGGAAATTTCAAGGGTGCCGGTACCCGGCATCTTCACTGTAACCATACCGGAAGCAGGATTCGGATAAACCGAAAAACGGCCTCCGGCCGGTATTTCATCAATGCCGATATGACTTACCGTAACACAGGCGGAGGTATCGATGCACCCGTTGCCCGACATGGTGATGATCACGGCATAGGAGCCATTTACCGTCGCGGTAAATGTTTTTCCCGTTTCCCCTGCGATGACCGTTTTGCCGGTAAGACAGTTCAGCCATTGATAGGAGGCCCCCGCCTGGGTTGCGGTGATGGCAGGGCCGCTGAGTGTTGTTGCGGTTGCCGGCATCGCATTGACGGAGATATTGGTGCCGTTGTCGCTCCCGGTAACAACCGGTTTGCTGCCCATGACCCTGACCCGGTACCCGGTGCCGGGTGCGGTTCCTGCGGGGATCGTGCAGGTAATGTTGCCCGCACCTGTTGATTCAATGCTGCCGATCACGACCGGCGAGGCAAACGAACCGGCAGCATTCGAAAGCTGGACGGTAAAGGTATTGCCGGGATCGTAAGAACCCTCGATCGAATAAGGAACTACAACCGAACTGCCCACACAGTTGGTAAGGCTTACGGCACCTGTTGAAATGGTGACCGGGATCTCGATCAGGCTGGTATATTCGGGGTTGCTCCCGTTGTTGCCTGCAAAGTTAAACTTGTTGGTAAATACTTTTGTGCCGGGGTTGTACTGGAACATCATCCCCAGGCTGGCCGGTCCGGTTTCAGCACCTCCCATGCTGGTCATGCCGTAAAGGTTACCGTCGGTTGCCTGCAGAAGAGAAGCCAGGGGTGTGTCACCGTTGGGCGAACTGTCGAAACTGAACACTACATTCGGAGCATGTGTACCCGCAACCACCCGGAACAGCACCCCTGCGTTGCTGGCGCCTCCGGCAGAGGTCAACCCGTAAAGGTCTCCGCCGGTGGCCTGGATAAGGGAGCCATAGGGAAAGGCACCCGTTGTGAGATCAAAATCCCAGAGGTTGGTAAAATTGCCGGTCACCGGGTTGAACTGGAACATCACACCATAACCGTTGGCGCCACCCTGGCTGGTCATGCCGTATATCTTACCGTCGGTTGCCTGCATCAGCGAACCATAGGGAACAGAGCCCTTTGCAGCCCCGTCGAAGTGGACTTTCACGGTGATGGTATTCCCGGCCGGGTCGTACTGAAACAAAACCCCGTCATCGTTCAACCCGCCCATGCTGGTCATCCCGTAGAGTTTCCCGTCGGTAGCCAGCAACAAGGAACCATAGGGAAAATTTCCGTTTGCTGTTCCGGTGAATTCCGCTTTTTTGGTATAGGTGTTTGAAACGGGATCGAAGGTAAATATGACACCGTCATCTGCCGAACCGCCGGCAGTGGTCATGCCGTACAGCAGTCCGCCAACCTGGATGAGCGAGCCCCCCTGCGGCCACCTGCCGTCGGTCATACTTGCAAAACTGTACCTGTTGGTATACGATGAGGTTCTTGGATCGTACGAGAAGATCGTGCCGTCGCCGTTGGTTCCGTCATACCAGGTCATGCCGTAAAGGTTGCCATCCGATGCCAGCATGAGGGAGCCATAGGCATCCGTATTGTTGGGACCATCGGGTGAAAACGACATTTTAACCATCTCGTAATTTCCCGAAGCATCGGTTTTAAAAATAACGCCGTCGGCGTTCTGTCCCCCGCGGGTGGTCATGCCCCAAAGCTGGTGCTGCACCTGGGCCATTGCGCTGCCTGCAATGATGCATGCGAAGAAAACGATCAAAAATAATCCCGGAATTGATTTTTTCATCTGGATAATGTGTTTAGGTTTATGATATTTGGTATTATGAGTTGTTCAAGAGATTTGATAGCATTAAAATTTCAGCAAAAAACCGTATATCAGCACCTTAATAATACAATCCCACTATCCCTTCAGAATAACAATTGTGCGGGACCCGATTTGATATGCAATACAAAATTAAGAATTCCTGCAGATATTTCAGCAGGAGCGCTGGAAATCTTATAGACCGTTATTAGTGCCCTGAAACCATAATTTTCCTGGTGTAACGGGTGTCTCCCATCGTGGCCTGCAGCAGGTATATGCCATCGGGCATGGAACGGACATCAATCGTGTTCCCCTTGAACATCCCAGCCCGGAACCAGGTGCGGCCCATGACATCCGATATGGAAAGATCGCTGACGGGGCCCTGTTTTAGCAGGAGGAGGGTGAGGTATTCCCTTGCAGGGTTCGGAAAAACGGTAAACGGATTACCGGTTTGGGTTTTCGGCACGCCTTCGCAGATTTCCTGCAGCACATGAATGTTGTCGATCATCCAGCCTTCGCGGTTCGATGGAATGCTGTCGCTTGAAAAGACGAACCGTACGTAGGCTGTCTGGGGTCCGAGAAAACAAATACGAAAGGAATCATTCCGCCAGCCGGCCTGTGCTGAATTGTTCATCCTCGATTTCCCGGTATAGGCTGCCATACCCCCCGTAATGACCGGGTTTGCATAGTTTTCGGGATCATAGAAGAATGGAGCATAATGCCCGGGCGAATCGCTGATATTGGCCCAGGAAGTACCGCCATCCAGGGAATACAGGATGTAACCGCCGTCGTGCAGGCTATCGGTATCGTATTTATGCCAGTAAGAAACGAGCACACCGTAATCCCCTCCTCCATATCCCCACGCAGGGTCAAATATTTTGATGGTGAAGGCGGAGAGACTATTGACGGGATAGGCGCCGGAAACACCCGTTACCAGTGCCATGGGCGCAGAATATGCGCTGTCGAAGAAAACTTTGGAAGGGACCCCATCCTGGAAACAATTGGTTGGCCAGTTTTCAATGAAATGCAACAGGGTGTCGGGGTTTTCAAAGGTGATCGTCTGATCGATCCATTGTGCATTCCCCACGCGGACAAATGCCAGGAGTGCGATGAGAAGCAATAGCTTTTTCATAAAAATGGATTTAAGGAAGAACAATCAGTGACTCAAAGATACAAAAAAACTCCTCTTTTTATCCACCCCATCCAAAAAAATCCATCCCCCATTTCGCCATTTCGCTACCTCGCTACCTCGCTACCTCGCTACCTCGTTTTATCAGTGATTCCAGCGTAGCACTTTCCAGTTTCTCAAAGGTGATATCCCTGATCTCTTTAAAGACCTTCCGTATGTTGCAGGCGGCCTCATCCTTGCAGAATTCGCACGACTGGTA
>CAIMWF010000090.1 GCA_903845055.1 uncultured Bacteroidales bacterium
GATAGAAGGACGGGCGGAGATCGTCATCAACGAGGTGACGTTTATCCTGAACAGCGGCGAAACCATCATCCTGCCGGCCGGGATCCCGCATGCCGTGCGGGCCCTTGAAAAGTTCAAGATGGTACTGACCATGATTAAAGGATAACGTTCAGTTTTGAGTTAAAAAAAACCATCCAAAAGATCCATAAAATGAGCGAACTGATAAACAACTCCCAAAGCAGGAAGGATCTGCTCAAGCACATGATCCTCCAACTGCACGAAGGTGTTGCGCCGGAAGCCATGCGCGGACGCATGATAGAGCTGATGACGAAAATCCCATACGGGGAGGTGGTGGAGGTGGAACAGGAGCTGATCAGCGAAGGACTGCCCGAATCGGAGGTGCTCCGTTTGTGTGATATCCACAGCCAGGCCCTGGAGGGTCGTATCGATCTCACCGGGATGAAGATTGTTCCTCCCGGTCATCCGGTCGATACCTTTAAACAGGAAAACAGGGAACTTGAAAAAGTGGCAGTGCAGCTCCACCGGTTGTTTGAACAGGCCGCGACAGAACTGGCCGGCGTTAGGGCTGAAACGTACCTGAACTCGGTGAAATCGCTGTTCAACAGCCTTGCCGACGTGGATAAACATTACCGCCGGAAGGAAAACCTGCTGTTCCCTTACCTTGAAAAGTACGGGATTACCGGTCCTCCCAAAGTGATGTGGGGCAAACACGATGAAACACGCGACATGTTGAAGAACGCGGTCAATTCCCTCAACATGCCGGGGGCGGTCACCCCGGGGGCGATGCAGGTGAAGGTGGAACTTTACCTTGCCCCGGCGGTCAAAGCCATCACCGACATGATCATCAAAGAGGAGGAGATCCTGCTGCCGATGACCCTCGACAAACTGACCGAAACAGACTGGTACGAGATCTACCGGCAAACCAACGAGATCGGTTACTGCCTGTACGACCCGAAATTCAGCTGGAGCCCCCGGGGAGCCGGCCTCGTGGAGGCAACCTCGGCCGAGGAGGGCACCGTGAACCTTCCAAGCGGGAAATTCACCTCCGAAGAGCTCCTGGCCATCCTCAACGCCCTGCCGGTCGACCTCACTTTTGTTGACAGGAATGACAAGGTAAAGTATTTTTCCCAGGGGCAGGAGCGCATCTTCGACCGCAACCGGGCCATCCTCGGGCGCGATGTACGCATGTGCCACCCGCCGTCGAGCGTGCATGTGGTCGACCAGATCATCGGCGATTTTAAAAGCGGGAATGCCGACCGGGCGCCATTCTGGATCCAGATGGGCGGGAAGTTCATCCACATCGAATATTTTGCACTCCGGAACGAACAGGGAGAATATCTCGGAACCCTTGAAATGTCGCAGGAACTTACTGAAAAACGGAAGCTGGAGGGAGATCAGCGGATAATATCGTATAAAAAATAGCGAAATGGCGAAATGGCGAAATGGCGAAAATTTTGCTGGCTGGCGTTTTTTCAAAATAAACAAATAAAAAAAACATCATGAATACACCCGACTGGTTAAACAGGAACAATATAAAAATCACCCTTGATGCGAGGCCGTTGCTGGCACAGGGCATTCACCCGCTGGAGCAGGTTCAGCAACAGGCCGCCGGGCTGATGGCGGGAGAAGTCTTCGAAATTATCACCCCCTTTGCCCCGTCTCCCATGATTGAAAAAATGGCAGCGGCAGGTTTTGAATCCCATTCCGAAAGCGTCACCGATGGCATGATCCACACCTTTTTTATCAAACGGTAACATTTCGTCACCCCGCCACCTCGCTACCTTACCAGATCGCCACCCCGATGCTTGCTTTCTTTCGCAAATCCCACAAATGGTTCAGCCTGGCTGCCACCCTGTTCATCCTCCTCTTCGCGGTTTCGGGCATCATCCTCAATCACCGCGAACAGTTGTCGGGTGTCGATGTGAGCAGGAAACTCCTGCCTCCGGGTTACCGGTACAACAACTGGAACCTTGCCGCGGTAAAAGGGTCGGTGAAGGCCGGCGGCGATACGGTCATGCTGTACGGCAACATCGGGGTGTGGTTCACCAAAGGCAGCTACCGTGAATTTCATGATCTTAATGCCGGCTTCCCGGCCGGGACCGACAATCGCAAGATCAACACCCTTTGCTGGTCGCCGGTTTCAGGACTTCATGCCGGCACACTTTTCGGGCTCTGGAGACATGATAAAGGGAGCTGGAAACAAATCCTCCTGCCGGTAAAAAACCCACGGGTCGTGAAGATCCTCCAAACGGGCGACAGCCTGCTGGTGATGACCCGGTCGAATCTTTTTCTCGCTACCGGTTCGTCCGGCTACCGGAAATTCAGTGAAATCAGGGTCCCCGGGGGAGATGACAGCGACGGGAAAACAGGGTTGTTTAAAACCTTCTGGGTCATCCACAGTGGGGAGATTTACGGCCAGGCGGGGAAACTGATCGTGGATGCCGCCGGGCTGGTTTTCATTCTGCTCTGCATCACCGGGCTGGTGTACTTTTTTGTTCCCTACCGGTTGAAAAAACTTGAAAACGGCCTACGCCGCAGGCAACTGAAACGGTTCAACAAAACCTCCCTGAAATGGCACAACGTTGCTGGATCCTGGGCCATCCTGTTCCTGCTGCTGAACACCACCACTGGCATGTTCCTCCGCCCGCCGCTGCTGATCCCGATCGCCGGCGCCAGGGTCGTGAAAATCAGGTACACCGAACTTGACAATCCCAACCCGTGGTTCGACCGTTTCCGCGATCTTTTATACGACCGGGAGCTGAAGCGTTTCCTCATAGCCACAAGTGAAGGGATTTATTATTCGGACGACCGGTTCGCCGGTATGCTGAAAAGTTTCCCCGTACAGCCACCGGTGAGCGTGATGGGCATCAATGTCTTTGAAAAGACCGGCCGGGGACGCTACATCGTTGGTTCTTTCACCGGGATCTTTGAATGGGAAACTGCCACCGGGATTACCACCGACTGTATCACCCGCCTCCCGTATACCGCCATTGGCAGTGGAGGCCCGCCATTCGGCAGTGTAACGGTTGCCGGGTATGCCCGCTGCAACGATTCAACTATGGTGCTGTTCGATTATGTCCATGGAATCATCCCCCTGGAAGGGAAAAACCCCTTTCCGTCCATGCCGCCGGAGGTGACTGGTTCAAGCCCGCTCTCCCTGTGGAATACCTGCCTTGAGATCCACACCGGGCGCATCTTTGAGCCCCTTCTTGGGCCATTCTATATCCTGGTGGTGCCCCTCGCCGGCCTGGCCACCCTCTTCGTTCTGATCACCGGATTTTTTGCCTGGTGGCTGGCGAAAAGAAGGCGGATCAGGACAATCTCGGAGGAAAATTTGTCCGGATCGTATTAAAATACTACCTTTACAAAAAAAGGAAGTCACTTAAAACTAAAGCATAACTTATGGGCGGATCACAGGAAACATTTAATAAAAAAGAGCAGGAAAAGAAAAGACTGAAAAAGAAAAAGGAAAAGGAACAGAAAAAAGAGGAGCGCAAGGCCAATTCCGACAAGGGAAAAAGCCTCGAAGACATGTTCGCCTATGTGGATGAATATGGAAACATCGTTTCAGCCCCACCCGATCCCAGGAATAAATCGGTGATCAAAACCGAAGACATCCGGATCAGTACGATGAGACAGGAGGCGATGGACCCGGCCGACCTGATCAGGAAAGGCACCGTGACCTTTTTCAATGACTCCAAGGGCTACGGTTTCATCAAGGATCATGAATCGCAGGAAAGCATTTTTGTGCACATCAACAACGTGGAAGACCAGATCAGGGAAAACGACAAGGTAACGTTCGAAACTGAAAAGGGTCCCAAGGGGTTGAATGCCACCAAAGTTAAACTCATCCCGTAAAATTTTTCCTCCAGGTAGGGGAGGTCCGCGGCCTGCTTTACCGGGGGGTGATACCAGGTTCCGGTATAAAGGAGCTGCTCCGGGTCCCGGATGATGCAATTTGTGCTAATTTTGCGCCATGAAAAAGATACCCCTGCCTTACTTACTTAAACTCTATTTTTCAACCCTTTTAATATTCCTGGCGATCGACATGATCTGGCTGGTCGTCATCTCTCGGGCCTTTTATGCCAGGCACCTGGGTTACCTGATGGCTCCGGCCCTAAACTGGTATGCCGCCCTGGCGTTCTATGTTCTCTTTGTTTTCGCGTTGCTGGTATTTGTCATCCTTCCGGGTCTTAAAGAAAAAAATCTCCCTTTCATGCTTGCGAAAGCCGCGCTCTTCGGCCTGGTCACCTACGCCACCTACGACCTCACAAACCTGGCTACCGTCAGGGACTGGCCGCTGGTTGTCACCCTTGCCGACCTGGCATGGGGTATGATCCTGACCACCACGGTAAGTCTTGCCGGATTTTTTGCCGGGAAACGGATGGCCTGATGATTCCTGATGATTCGATTCTGCTGATCAGCGACCACCGCCAGTTCGGACCGGTTGCTGGGCTGTGGGAGGTTGCTCCAGATGCCGCGGGATGGTATGTCCTGCACAACCGTGTCAACCGGTCTGTCCTGGCTGATAATGAGCACCCAGATGGCGTGATTCATAAAATTGTCGCACTTACGCAAACCTTTAGCGATTCAGAGATCCACAGGAGATTCACCCGGAAGGGGACCTCGCTGAAGGACTTTATGCAGAACATCTCCCCGGAGCTTTTATCACTCCAGGTCCGGCCATTCATCGACCGGCAGTTGGACCAGGTATTCCGACTCGCACTCGCAAACAACTTACCGGTTTTCATCTACGACGGATCCCAACGCGCCTACTACCGGAACAGGCTGCAACTCACTCCTGAGACTGCCGAACCCTGGTTCTGCTTCACGAAAACAGCGGATGGCTCAAATTATGTGCTGGAAATATACCAGGATGAAAAGAAGATCCTGCTGAAATCACCGGGGAATAAAATAATATGCCGCAACCCTTGCTGGTTCATGGCCGGGAACCGGCTGATCCACCTGCCGGAGGGATTCGACGGGAAAAAGACGGAACCCTTCCTCACACGGGATGCCATTCAGATCGCCGCAAGCGCCGAAAAAAAATATTTTGAAACCTTCATCCTCAAAACATTGAAAACGGGCCATGTCAGGGCCAGCGGTTTCAAGGTCGAATCTCTCGAGCCCCTGCGACGGATGGAACTGTCGGCCGAATTCGACTGGCAGGGCAAGGCCGTCCTGGTGGTGTGGTTCCGCTACGGGGATCAGCGGATCATGGCCGGGAAGCAGCAGAAGGTCTTCATCGACCTCAGAATGAACGACAACGACGTTGTTTTTTACCGGACCCAGCGCGATCCGGACTGGGAGGGGCGCATGATCTCAGTTTCGATTTCTGCGGGATTGATCATGTACAACGAAAATTCCATGTGTCTCCCGGAATCATCCGTCCCGGGAGATACCGGGATGTATTTTCTTATTGAGTGGCTGAACGAAAATGCAACATTTTTCAGTGATGAGGGTATTCTTATTCTCACCGACCGGGCACCCCGGAAATATTTTACCGGGAATATCTCTGCCGTGATCAGGGTGGAGCCCGGCGAAGACTGGTTCGATGTAAAGGCATCGGTGTTTTTCGGGTCGCTTGAAATTTCCTTCGTCCATCTCCGGAGGTATATCCTGGAAAGGATCAGCGAATTCCCGCTGCCCGGCGGGGAAACTGCGGTGCTGCCCTCCGAATGGTTCACCCGGTATGGCGATCTGCACTATTTTTCGGATGTTGCCGGCGACCATCTCCGGCTTTCGCTGCATCATGTCCGGTTGATCCGGGCCCTTGAATTACCCATGGTGGCCACCGTTTCGGAGAGACTAAACCAGCTTGACCCGCAAGGTGCCACCCCGGTCGACGTGCCGGTGGAACTCCGGGCCGTGCTGCGCCCTTACCAGGAAGAGGGGCTCCAGTGGCTGAAGTTTTTACATGAAAACCGGTTTGGCGGCTGTCTGGCTGACGACATGGGGCTTGGCAAGACCATCCAGACCCTGGCGTTGCTGCTGTTGTGCCACATGGAATCCCGCCCGGCATCGCTGGTGGTGATGCCTGCATCGCTGATCCACAATTGGCGGAACGAGATCAGACGGTTTGCTCCCTCCCTGACCGTACTGGAACATACAGGGATCAACAGGATGACCTCGGCTGGTTTTTTTAGTGCTGCCAACCTGGTCCTTACCACTTACGGCACCCTGCGCAACGACCTTGCACTTTTCCTGCAATACCGGTTTCACTATATCATCCTTGATGAAAGCCAGGTGATCAAAAACCCGGCCGCGCAGATCAGCAAGGCGGTGTGCATGCTGAAAGGAGAACACAGGCTGGTGCTGACCGGCACCCCGATCGAAAATTCCCTTACCGATCTCTGGTCCCAGCTGGAGTTCCTGAACCCGGGGATGCTCGGATCCCTTGCGATGTTCCAGAAACGTTACGCCGCCGCCGGGCCCGAAGCCTCCGATCTTGTTTCCGAACGGCTAAAACAGATCGTGGCCCCATTTATCCTGCGCCGGACCAAGCGGGAGGCCGAACCCGACCTGCCTTCACTGACGGTTGAAGAATGGTATTGCGAGATGACAGAATCCCAGCGTTCCAGGTACGAAAAAGAGAAATCGGCAGTTCGGAACGAAGTACTGCAGCAGTTCGAATCAGGTCGTGCGACGGATACCTCCCTCCTGGTATTGAAAGCCTTGATCCGCCTGAGGCAGATGGCCAACCACCCGAAACTCGCCGATCCAGGTTACGACGGGAACAGCGGGAAATTTGAAGAGATCATGCGCGTTGCGCACAACCTGCGCGAGGAGGGTCACAAGACGCTGATCTTCTCCTCATTTGTAAAACACCTGATGCTGATCGCCGCCCAGTTCGACCTGGAAAACATTCCCTATTCAATGCTTACCGGGGCAACTGTCAGACGTGAAGATGCCGTGAAAAAATTCAGGGAATCGGCCGGGCAGCAGTTTTTCCTGATTTCGCTCAAGGCAGGCGGCACCGGGCTCAACCTTACCGAAGCCGGTTATGTGATGATGCTTGATCCATGGTGGAACCCTGCGACTGAGATGCAGGCCATCAATCGTGCGCACCGTATCGGGCAGGATAAAAAAGTGATTGCCTACAAATTTATCAGTGCTGGGACCATCGAAGAGAAAATGCTCCTGCTGCAGCAACGGAAACAGGCCCTTTCCGATACGTTCCTGCCGTCGGGCAATCCGCTGAAGGACCTGTCGCGGGACGAAATTGCCGAACTCTTCGGGTAACATCAATAAATGTTCTAATTTTGAGCTTTAACCATGCATGCAAACGTTTAAAGAGGTTATCATGGAAATGCTCACCACCACCGACTGGACCGACTATGAACTGATCGACACCGGGAACAGGGAAAAACTGGAGCGATTCGGAAAATATATCCTCATCCGGCCTGAACCCCAGGCGGTATGGCAGAAAGCCCTTCCCGAAAGCGAATGGGAAAAAATCTCCCATGCCCGGTATGTCAGGATAAAGGGGAAAAAACCAACGGCCGGGGAGGGTGAACGGGGCTCGTGGACCAGGAAACCAGGCATGCCCGACCGGTGGATCATTGGCTACAGGTACCGGCAGATGAACCTGAACTTCAGGCTCGGGCTCACTGCATTCGGGCATATCGGTGTCTTCCCGGAACAGGCGATAAACTGGAACTATATTTATGAAACGATAACAAAGGGTTCAAAGTTGACAACCCAAAATATGAAGGTGCTCAACCTGTTTGCATACACCGGCGGGGCGTCGCTGGCGGCCAAGGCTGCAGGCGCCGATGTGGTGCATGTGGATTCGGTAAAACCGGTCATCACGTGGGCGAAGGAGATGATGGAGGCAAGCGGGCTCGACAACATCCGCTGGGTGGTGGAAGATGCCATGAATTTTGTCCGCCGCGAGGTAAAGCGGGGGAATCTTTACGACGGTATTATCCTTGA
Organism: uncultured Bacteroidales bacterium; assembly: GCA_903845055.1. Lineage (GTDB taxonomy): Bacteria > Bacteroidota > Bacteroidia > Bacteroidales > FEN-979 > CAIVAT01. The sequence continues at coordinate 7,936 of CAIMWF010000090.1, forward strand.
TCCGCCTGCATACGGAAGGGGTCCCGACGGGGAAAAGTGGATCCTCGAGGATTCGGTCGATGAGATCATTGCCATCAGCAAAGAACTGCTCACCCCCGAACATGGCTTCTTTGTCCTTAGCCTCTATTCGATGGGCTTTTCGGCCCTGATTCCCGAAAACCTGGTTAAAACGAGGTTTGGTGACATCCCGGGTTTGCAGAGCGGTGAATTCTTTTTCGCCGACCGCGCAAAAAGGAACCTGCCGCTAGGAACTTTTCTGAGGTTCGCCAAAGGATAATGCACGGTTTATCCGGTTATAAACAACGCCGAGGCAACCCGGTCGGCAAAGAGCTTCCCCTCATCCGTCAGGTAATATACTTCCTCTTTTTTGGTTACCCATCCCTGTCCGATCATAGGCATGATGCCCTTTTTGAACAAATCGTAAATCGTAATTCCGAAATCGAAAATTATTTTCTTTCCATTGCATCCCCACATGGTGCGCAACGAGGTCATTACATATTCGTTGTATCGCTGGTCCGGGGTCAGTTGCTCCGATTCAAACACGGGTTCACCCTTTGATATCGCTGTGATATACCCGGAGAGGCTTGATATATTCCACCGCCGGCTCCTCCCGTCGTAGCTGTGCGCCGAAGGACCAAGGCCCAGGTAAGGCACACCGTTCCAGTAGTTCGTGTTGTGGATGGCATGATGCCCCGGTTTGCAGAAATTCGAGATTTCGTATTGCAGGTAACCATTGGCCTTTGTACGTTCGACAAGGGTTCTGAATTGTTTTTCCTGCAATTCATCGCTTACGGGCGCCGATTTTTTACGTTCGATCATCCAGGCCAGCGGGGTCCGGGCCTCCACGGTAAGGGCATACGCCGAAATATGGGGAACCCCGAGGGAAAAGGCAATTTCAAGGTTTTTTTCCCACCCGGAAGATTCTGAGCCCGGGATCCCATAAATGAGATCGATGCTGATGTTTCCGTAACCGGCCTCCTTCAGGAGGGTAACCGCGCGCATCGACTGTGCGGCCGAATGGGCCCTGTTCAGGGTCCGCAGGTCACCATCATCAAACGACTGCACCCCCAGGCTGAACCTGTTGAACCAGGTTTTCCGAAGCCCGGCGACATACTCCTCCGTAACATCCTCTGGATTGAGTTCAATCGTTATTTCCATATCCGCCGGGCGCACTATTCTCCCCTCTCCTGCAGGAGAGGGGTCAGGGGGTGAGGTGTACCCGCCGGGAGAGGGGCCGGGGGGTGAGGTCACCCGCTCCATCAGCCCCTGCAATGCCATCGGGCTGTAAAGCGACGGTGTTCCACCTCCGAAGTAGATGGTTTGCACGGTTTCGCCGCCCAGGTATTCCCGCGTGAGGTCTATCTCCCGCTCAAGTGCCGGTAAAAAAGGGACCTTCAGCTTTTGAGAGGCCAGGGAGAAAAAATTACAATAATGGCATTTGCTTTTGCAGAAGGGGATATGGAGGTAAATTCCGGCCAAGGGACTATTTTTTCAGGATGATGCGGAAGGTGGTTCCCTTGTTCAGGGTGGATGACTTGACAAAGATTTTACCCGAATGGTAGTTCTCGACGATCCGCTTTGAAAGGGTGAGGCCAAGGCCCCATCCCCTGGCCTTGCTGGTATAGCCCGGCCGGAAAATGGTTTTAAACCTCGATTTGGGAATTCCTTTACCCGTATCGCCGATGTCGATGTGGATATGGTCGACGTCCTCGGTAATTTCGATATTCACCTGCCCGTTGCCCTCCATGGCATCCACTGCGTTCTTGCAGATATTCTCGATCACCCATTCGAACAGATGGAGGTTCAGGGGAACGATGATCTCCTGCGTAATCTCCGGCTGAATATTAAACAGTACCTTGGCGGAGATCCGCGACCGGATGTAGTTGACTGTGTCGTAAACCATTGCCACCACATTGGTCTTTTCGAGACGGGCGGCGGAGCCGATTTTTGAGAACCGGTCGGTGATGGTTTCGAGCCGCTGAACATCCTTCTCTATTTCGCGGATGGTCTCCTCGTCAAGCCCTTTCAGCTTCAGCAGTTCCATCCAGGCCACCATCGACGAAAGCGGCGTGCCGAGCTGGTGCGCGGTCTCCTTGGCCATGCCTACCCATACCTGGTTTTGTTCCGATTTCCGGGCATAGCTGAAGAGCAGGTAGGCGATAAGGAGGAAGACGGCGATAACGGCAAACTGAACGACAGGGAAAAATTTCAGCTGCGTGAGCAGATAAGAATCCTGGTAAAAAATGTAATGAACCCCCGTATCAGCCAGGTCTACCCGGATGGGGGTGTTCTGCGAGGCCATGGAGCGGAGGGTTTTTGCCACCCAGGCCTTGTCCCTGATATCTTTACCCTGAATATTCCCCGACTGGTATACTTTAGTGCCGGTACTGTCGGTGATGATAACCGGCACCGATGCTGAGTTCAGGACGACTTCGGAAAAGAAAGAACGGATAAGATCGTCCAGCACCTTTTTAAGTTCCGAAAAAATATTGGAATCGGTATAATAGAGGTAGATCTGGGTATCGAGGTATTTCACCACAATCGGGGGATAGATCGAAAAGGCCTTCTTGAGGGTTCCCTGAAGGTACTTTGCGGTATCGATGCGGATGTTGCGGGCATTCATGATCTTCCCGTTCCCATCGGTAATGATGACGGGAATCGTATTGTTTTCGCCGATAATACTAAGGAAAAAATTCAGGTCTTCGTTCGAAGTGGCCTTGATGATCCGGCGCTGGGCCTCTGCTACAATGGAAACCCTTTTACGCTCCTCGTTCTTGATCTGTTCAAAAAGATTGTTGGTAAAATTGACCAGGTCGGCCTTCTGGTGGATCGCCTCAGCCCAAACCTCCATGTTTTTCCGTTCATCTTTCCTGATTTCGGTGACAAGGATGCTGGTATAATAGAGCGATGCTGCAACGATCAGAACCGCCGAGGCAAAAAGGAACAATTTCCACTGTTTTTTCCTGAGGTATAGGTCCACAGACAGGTTGTTTTATTTTATGGTTTGCTGCAAGGTCAATAAAAAATTACAACCGTCAGCCTTTGTACCGTTTCCGTTTGATCTTTTTGCCGGCTTCACCTTAACGGCAGCGGAATCAGACCGCTGCAGCGGGCGGAGACAGCCCGTGTTCAATAACGGCGAATCCCGCGATATATTTTCATGGGATTGTCAAACTTACATAATAATCAGGTTCATACGCAGGCCCGGGCAAAAAATTAACCGGTGTTTCCTGGAATGGTCTGCCGGCTGCCGCCGTTTATAGTCGGAAATTCCTGAAGCAATCGTTCAGGAAGAAATGTAGAAAACCGGTTTGATTTTTGCCGGGCCGCGGGGAAATTGCCTTAGGGGTTTATACAAACTTTTCTCCCTTTTCAAGCATCACGTCGTTGACAAACTGCCGTATTTGCTGTTCATCCGATTTTTTGCAAACCAGAAGCACATTTTCAGATTCAACGACAATGTAATCGGAGAGTCCCTCCAGGACCACCAGTTTGTCTTTCGGCATATTCACTATGCAGTTCGACGAGTCGTACATCATCACGTTTTTCCCGACAATGGTATTACCCTGGTCATCTTTCGGACGGTTTTCGTAGAGCGATCCCCAGGTGCCAAGATCCGACCACCCGAAATCGGCGGCAAGGACATACACATTTTCGGCAGGCTCCATCAGGCCGTAGTCGATCGAAATGCTCTTGCAAACCGTATAGGTTTGGAAAATAAACGATTTTTCATCCTTCGTTCCGTAAAGTCCGGCTCCTCTACTGAAAAGCACATTCACGTCGGGCAGATGTTTTTCAAAGGCCTTCATGATGCTCTTCAGCGACCAGATGAAGATGCCGGAATTCCACAGGAAATCACCGCATTTCAGAAAAGTCTCGGCCAGTTCGAGGTTGGGCTTCTCAGTAAATGTTTTAACCTTCTTAATGTGTTTTTCCCTGGGATAAACATCCTTTTTACCGTCAACATACTGGATGTAACCATATCCGGTATCGGGCCGGCTGGGGCGGATCCCAAGGGTGATCAGCCAGTCGTTTTCGGATGCGGCTACGAGGGCGGCTTCGACGTTTTCCTGGAAAACATCCTCCTTCAGGATGATGTGATCGGACGGGGCGACCACGATGAGTGCATCCGGGTCTCTTTCAAGAATGCAATGGTTGGCGTAGGCGATGCATGGCGCAGTGTTGCGGCGTGACGGCTCCAGCAGGATCTGCTGGCGGTTCAGTTCCGGGATCTGTTTCATCACCAGTGCCAGGTAAATCTCGTTGGTTACAATGTAAATATTCTCTTTCGGACAGATCCGCTTAAACCGTTTGAAGGTTTGCTGGATCAGGGTTTCCCCCGTGCCAAGGATATCAATGAACTGCTTGGGATGGGTCGTCCGGCTCATGGGCCAGAAACGGGCACCGATGCCACCTGCCATGATCACGCAGAAGTTGTGTTTTGATTTCGCCATGTCGCTGGGGGTTTAAATTTATACAAACATACGGAAGTAATGTTAAAAGTCAAAAATCAAAACTCAAAACGAAAAGGTGGAACCGACCAGGTTCTTTTCATCAGGTAGCCGCCCGGAATGCGTTCCTTTGGTTACAACTCAACCGGCATCACCGGTGCATTGGGGCTGACAAGATAGGTCCGGTTGGTTTTCATGCAGATGCAGCGATAGCGGGTCCTGACCTTCTCCTTCTTTCGGAAAAACCGTTTCCCGTGAAGGGAGAAAACCGCGTCAAACGGCAGATCTTCCAGGGGGAGGGTTTGGTCGTGCGGATCGAATATCTTCAGTGCTTTTGAAAGGTGGTGATCTGCGGAGGAGGATGCTTTCGGATTTTCCATGTACTGTTTAAGCACAGGTAGGATTTCAGGGGGAAAGACCGCCTCATTCATGAAGGGCCCCATCAGCAGCCGGAATTTTTGTTTCCACTCTTTGCCATGAGGAAGCGGCCGCGTTTTCCGCCGCAGCGAGAACTTCTTAAGGGTCTGTTCATGGTCCTTGTATGCAAGGTGGTGGGCAAGTTCATGAACAAGGGTGATTAGGAAGGCATATGGGTTTAAATTGCCGTTTACCGTGATCCGGCCGGGGCGGTTCTGGTGGGGAGCCCTGAAGTCGCCCGATTTGGAGGTGCGGTGCCTGACCACGGTCAGGTTGATGGGGTGTTCCTGGATCAGGGTAATGACGGGCCCAATCGCCGCTGCCGGAAGATGTGGCCCCAGTACCGTCCGGATCTTTTCACCGGGAATGGCGGGAGCAGGTTTTATGACAGGGGGTTTTGGAGGGAACAGGGATAGTTGCACAAGAAGGTCGTTATTTGAAACTCGGGCAATTGCAATGCTTTGGATGAACGGCCTGGTGCGTGGTGTACCGCTGTGAAGTGCATGCCCCTGCCAGGAAACCCAGGAGGATCCATGCCGACAGCAAAAGAACACGGAAACGCGATATCTTCATTTGATAAATTTGCAACGATAAAGGTACTTATAAATTCATTTTCCCTTCACTCAAACGCACATTCGACGAAATTTGGTATTTTTACAAAAACATTTTATGCCGAAGATATTTACGACCATAGGATTGTATGTGCTTCTCATGCAGAAGGTCTTCAGCCGGCCCCAGAAAGGAAGGATTTTCTGGCACCAGCTGATGGATGAAATCAACAGCCTTGGATTGGAGTCACTGGGCATCGTTGCCTTCATTTCAGCCTTCATGGGGGCTGTTGTGGCCATCCAGACCGCATACAACATCAGCAGCCCGCTCATTCCCATGTCGATGGTTGGGTTTACCGTGAGGCAGAGTGTCATCCTTGAATTTTCGCCCACTGTCATCAGCCTGATCCTGGCCGGGAAAGTGGGATCACGGATCGCCTCCGAAATCGGAACCATGCGGGTCACCGAACAGATCGACGCACTGGAGATCATGGGGGTGAATTCGGCAAACTACCTGATCTTTCCGAAGATTGTAGCCTCGGTTCTCATCAACCCTGTCCTGATCGTATTCAGCATGTGGATGGGGATCCTGGGTGGCTGGCTTGCCATGGTCGCCTCCGGCCTGGTCTCCACCAATGATTTCGTTTCGGGGATACGCATCGATTTCCAGGGATACACGATTTTTTACGCCATCACCAAAACCATCTTTTTTGCCTACATCATCTCTTCCATTTCGGGATTTTACGGTTACATCACCAACGGCGGGGCCCTCGAAGTCGGACAGGCGAGCACCAAGGCCGTGGTCTTCAGCAGCGTCACCATCATCCTTTTCAACCTCGTGTTAACGCAACTCCTGCTCACATGATCGAAGCCCGCAACATCAACAAGACCTTCGGGGAACATCATGTTCTCAAGGATGTCTCCTGCGTCTTCGACAAGGGGAAAACCAACCTCATCATCGGGCAGAGCGGTTCGGGAAAAACGGTCCTGATGAAATGCCTGGTCGGCCTGTTTGAAATTGACAGCGGCATGGTGATTTACGATGACCGCAATTTCTCAACGATGAATTTCAATCAGCGCAAAACGCTGCGACAGGAGATCGGCATGCTTTTCCAGGGCGGGGCGCTGTTCGATTCGATGAACGTGGAGCAGAATGTGATGTTCCCGCTCAACATGTTCACAGCCCAGTCGCTGCAGGAAAAACTCGACCGGGTCAATTTTGTCCTGAACCGGGTAAACCTTGACAATGTAAGCCACCTGATGCCCTCCGAATTAAGCGGGGGGATGAGGAAAAGAGTGGCCATTGCCCGTGCCATCGCGATGAACCCGCAGTACCTTTTCTGCGATGAGCCGAACTCCGGCCTCGACCCGCACACCTCCGGCGTGATCGATCACCTCATCCGCGAGATCACCGAGGAATACGGGATCACCACCATCGTCAACACGCACGACATGAACTCGGTGCTCAGCATCGGCGACAGCGTGGCCTTCATTTTTGAAGGAAAGCTCTGGTGGAAGGGGGACAAGGAAACCATCCTCCATTCCGATAACCCGGAACTGAACGATTTTGTATTTGGTACAGAGCTCACATCCAGGTTAAAACGGTAAAAACATGTCCCTGAATTATCTCGACTATATCATCCTGGCCATCCTGGTGCTGTTTGTAATCCTGGGCTACCGCAAGGGGATCATCGTCGGCCTTGCAACCATTGCTGCGCTGATCCTGGGTATCTATGCAGCCGTACACTTTTCAAATTACCTGGACGCCACCCTGACCGAACACCTCCACCCCTCGGCGAAATGGCTGCCCATCCTCTCTTTTTCCATCACCTTCGTGCTGGTGGTCATCATCGTGATGATCGTGGCCAAACTCACGGAAAAGCTGGTCGATCTGGTTGGGATGGGTTTCTTCAATCACCTTGGAGGCGCTGTTCTCGGGCTGCTTAAAGGAGTGATACTGGTCAGTATCCTCATGTTTTTGTTCAGGAGCCTTGACCCGAACGGGAAATGGCTCACCGAAAAAGATAAAAAAGGATCAGCTTTCTATTCCAGGACGGAGGAGGTTTTTCCCCGCCTGATGAAGACTTTCGGCGGTGAGATCCGGTTCCCGAAATGGTAGGAAGGTAAAGGGCAAACGACTGTACGGACAAGGTAATATCCTCAACGTGATTCAAGTTTTTCAACAACATCTTCAGGTTTGATGCTCCTGATACAGGCGCAATCCATGGTTTTCCGGCAATCGCTGCAGGTTTTGTCAGAAACAAGGAAGGTTGCATTCCTGCCGACCGGGGCCCAGCGCTGTGGGAAGATCGGCCGCATGGGAGCGTACAGACCCACAGCCCTGATTCCAAGCGCCGCGGCCAAGTGCAGCGGCCCTGTACTCGCAGCAACCAGCCCGTCGCTGGCAGCAATCAGCGAGATACACTCCGGCAGGCTTAGTTTCCCGGTCAAATCAACGATGCGATCCTGGTGCTTTTGAAGGAAACCAGGCATCATGGCGCCTTCATCCCTGGTGCCGGTCACAAGGATTTCAAACCGGTCGGCCGGGAGAAGGCCGATCAGTTCCGAAAAATTTTCCAGTCCCCATTCCCGTGCACTCCCCTTCGATTTCGGATGAAGAATCAGCCTGAACCGCTTATTTCCTGAATCTCCCGTTAATTCGTAATTTTTAATATTTAATCGATTTCCAGGGTGACCCGGGGAGAGACCGTACATCCCGCTGATTTCCTCCAGGCTGAAATCCCGGTCAATGCCAAGGGGCTTAAGCATTTTCAGGTTAAGCTGTGCTTCATGCAACGTTGAATTCCTCCTGGGGATGTGCAGCAGCCGGTTGCAGGTAAACCAGGTATAGAGACGCCTGGCCGTGGCTATCCTTACCGGGATGCCCACCTCTTTTGCAACCTTGCAGATCTCTTTTACCGGGAAGACATGGAGGATGACATCGGCGTTCAACCCCGCGATCAATTTCACCTCCTCATCTCTCTTTTTACCGGGGGAGGGATCTCCGGTTGGCGGAAGATCCCAGCCTGCAAACTGATCAACATGCCCGCATGCTTCGATTACGGCACGGGTATAGTTCCTGCCCAGGAAAATGACGGTACAGCCGGGAAATGATTGTTTCAGAACTGCCGCAACGGGAAGGGTGAGTACCACATCGCCAATGCTGTCGGTCCTGCTGATAATGATGCGCATTAATCCATAATGGCTTTAATTCCGGGAAGTTGCTTGCCTTCGATGTATTCAAGCATGGCGCCGCCGCCGGTGGAAACATAGCTTACCTTTTCTGCAAGTCCGTATTTGTTGATGGCGGCAACCGAATCACCGCCTCCCACGAGTGTGAACGTGCCGTTTTCGGTGGCCCTGGCCAGGGCAAGGGCTACAAATTTGGTTCCGGCCTCAAAATTGTTCATTTCAAAAACACCCATGGGTCCGTTCCACAGGATGGTTCCAGATTGTTCGATCACATGGTTGAATTTCTGGCAGGATGCCGGGCCGATGTCGAGCCCCATCCAGGGAACCTGGATGTCATAGGCGCTGCTGGTCTTCAGGTTTGCATCGTTTGAAAACGCGTCGGCAAGGACGGCGTCGGGGGGAATGTAGAGGTTCACGCCCATCGATTTGGCACCTTCCACGATATTTTTGGCCAGTTCCACAAATTCCTCCTCCACCATCGAAGCCCCGATCTCACCCCCAAGGGCTTTGATGAAGGTGAACATCATGCCGCCGCCGATAATCAGGTTGTCAACCTTGTCCATCAGGTGGTTGATGATCTCGATCTTGGTCGAAACCTTTGCCCCGCCCAGGATGGCGGTAAACGGGCGCCTGGCATCCTTCATGCATTTGTCGATGTTGATGATCTCATTGGCCATCACATAACCGAACATTTTGGTTTTTGGAAAAAACCCGGCAATAATGGCGGTCGAGGCATGGGCACGGTGTGCAGTGCCGAAAGCATCGTTGACATACAGGTCGCCAAGGGAGGCCAGCTTCTGTGCAAACGCACGGTCGCCCTTCTCCTCTTCCTTGTAAAACCTCAGGTTTTCAAGCAGCAATACTTCTCCCGGCTGCAATGACCCAGCAAGATCAATGGCCGACTGGCCGATGCAGTCGTCGGCAAATTTTACCGGGCGGTTAAGTTTCTGAGACAGGTATGGCAATACGTGTTTCAATGAATATTTTCCTTCCGGGCCTCCCTTGGGCCGTCCCAGGTGTGACATCAGGATGACGGACCCGCCGTCGTTCAGTATTTTTGTGATGGTAGGAATGGTCGCGTCAATTCGGGATGGGTCTGTTATCTGGCGCTGATCGTCGAGGGGAACATTGAAGTCGACCCTGATCAATGCTTTTTTTCCTTTAAACGTAAAATTATCAATCGTTTGCATGACTCTTTCAATTTTATTTAACAGGGCAAATTTAAAATTTTTAAGAACGGCAATGCAGATATTTTTAATTTTACTTGATTTTAAACGTAAGGCCAATGCAAGATCTCAGGGTAACGCTCATACAGGCAAACCTTTTCTGGGAGGAAAGGGAAAAGAACCTCGGGTACTTTGACCACCTGTTCGGCATGATGGAGGATCAGGCCGACCTGATCCTGCTGCCGGAGATGTTCAATACCGGTTTTTCCATCAATCCCGCCACCTGTGCCGAAACCATGAGCGGCCCTTCGGTCGGGTTTCTCCGTGACAAGGCAAGGGAAAAGAATGCGGTGGTCATGGCAACGCTGCTGATCGGGGAAGAAGACGGTTTTTTTAACCGGCTGGTTTGCATGTACCCCGATGGTCACTTTGAAACATACGACAAGCGGCATCTTTTCCGTTTGAGCGAGGAATACAAGATTTTCAGGGGTGGCAACAGGAAGCTGATTGCAGAGGTGTGCGGCTGGAAGATTTCACCCTTAATCTGTTACGATCTCCGCTTCCCGGTCTGGAACAAAAATACGTGGTCCGAAGGCAATTACGGGTACGACCTGCTGGTATGTCTTGCAAACTGGCCTGCAAGCCGCGCACAGGTATGGAAAGCCCTGCTTGTGGCCCGTGCCATGGAAAACCAGTCCTGCGTTGCAGGGGTCAACCGGATCGGTAACGACGGCCATGGCACCTGGCATTCGGGCGACACCATGGCTGTTGATGCCAGGGGGAACATAATGTATGCAGCCCCGGAGGGAACCCTGGAAGTGCGCACGGTCACCTACCTGGCGGCGGATATGAAACTTTTCCGCGATTCATTTACGGTGGGGATGGATTGGGACCATTTTACCCTTCATGTCAATAAATAAAAAATGACCGGACTTACGGTAATCATCATAACCTACAACGAGGAGTCAAATATTCTTCGTGCCCTCAGGTCGGTCAGGCCGGTTGCCGATGAGATTGTGGTTGTCGATTCGATGTCGGACGACAAGACCGCCACCATATGCCGCGATTTCGGGTGCCGGGTCTTCCTGCAGGAATTCCTGGGTTACGGTCCCCAGAAGCAGTTCGCCGTGAGCCGGGCTTCCAACGACTGGATCATGTACCTTGATGCCGATGAGGTGCTCACGGAAGAACTTCAGCAGGAAATCAGGAGCCTTTTTCCCGCCGGCGCTGCGGAAGAGAAGGAAGAACCCCGGTTTGACACTACCCGGGTTGCCGGTTTCCAGGTGCAGTCGTCCCTGTCGTACATGGGCAGGATCCTCCGCTACAGCGGCGTCGGGAAAGAGTTTCACCTGCGCCTTTTCAACAGGACCAGGGGCGGGTTTTCCAATCTCCCTGTGCACGAAAGCATCGAGGTGGATGGAGAAACGCAAAGCCTGAAAGGCAGGGTGATCCATTATTCCTACCGTTCGATCAGTCATCATATCGAAAAGATCAACACCTATACCTCGCTGGCGGCCAATGGTAATCACAACCGTGGCAAAACATTCCCCAAGATTTGGGTGGCGATCAAGTTTCCCGCCAGTTTCTTTTCGTTCTACATTCTGAAAAAGGGCTTCCTCGACGGCTATCCCGGCTTCATATGGTCGTTGTTCGCTGCGGTATATGCCACGATGAAGGTGGCCAAAACCATTGAAAAAGAAAGCAGACCATGACCGGAACCGACCACAGATGGAATTAAAGAAAAATATGCCCGTCACCTGGAAGCAATTTGAACGATACTGGTACATCCTCTCCCTGATGGTGATCGTGGCGGGTCTGCCATTTTCCAAATTATTGCTGAGCATCGGGCAGTTCATGATGGCGGGCGGCTGGGTGGTCGGGCAGTCCGACTACCGGACATGGCTTGCCAGGATGCGGGAAGGGCCGGCCGGCCGGGCAGTCCTGCTTGCAGTCCCGGTCGGGGTTTGGGTCATGTTTTCGGGCATTGCAAAAGGATTCAGACAATTTTTTAGCAACAGGGCCGCACTGCTTTTTACCAGCATCATGCTGATGCACCTCGCCGGGCTTCTCTGGACGACCGATTTCAACTACGCGATGAAGGACCTCAGGACCAAATTGCCGTTGTTCCTTTTACCCCTGTTCCTTTCAACCTCAGGTGCCTTCGGGAAAAAGGCCTTTTACAGGTTCATCCTGCTTTTTGTGCTGGCGGTTCTCGTCAGGTCGCTTTTCAATGCCTGGATGATTGCCGTTCACCATTATGTAGATATCCGCGATGTATCGCACAACATTTCGCACATCATCTTCAGCCTGATGCTGTCGCTCAGCATTTATGCCCTTGTTTATTTCCTGCTGAAACGGAATTTCTGCCTGCTTTGGCAAAAGGGAATCATGCTGATAATCCTTGCCTGGTTACTGGCATATATTATTATTTCCCAGTCGTTTACAGGATTATCGATCACGTTGGCCATCCTTATCTTCCTGGTGCCTGTGCTGATCTTCAAATCCCGGAACCGGTGGCTGAAGACCGGACTGGGGCTTGGAATCCTGGTGTTCAACGTGACTGTTTTTTTATTCCTCCGGTCGGTCGTTGGCGATTATTACCAGGTGAACCCGATTGACCTTACCAGGCTGGAAAAAACCACCTCGCGGGGAAATCCATATATCAACAGCGCCTTTGCAACGGAAACGGAGAACGGCAACTACCTGTGGATTTACATCCAGTGGGATGAATTAAGGGGTGCGTGGAACAAGCGCAGCCGGATTCCGTTCGACAGCCTGAACCTCAAATCAGGCCCGGTTGCCTATACCGTCATCAGGTACCTTACCTCGAAAGGATGGCGCAAGGATGCCGATGCCGTGGAAAAACTCAGCCCGGAGGAGATTACTGCAATCGAAAAAGGGATTGCCAACCAAATTTTCCTGAAAAAATTCGGCATCCGCGGAAGGATATATGAATTCCTCTGGGGATTCGACAATTACAGGTCGACCGGGAACCCCACGGGATCCACCCTCATGCAGCGCCTCGAATTCTGGAAGGCCTCCCTGGGAATCATCCGTGAAAACTGGCTGACCGGTGTCGGGACGGGCGACATGAACCTCGCATTCGATGCCCAATATGAAAAGATGCACACGAAACTTGCTCCCGATCAGCGGTGGCGTTCCCATAACCAGTTCCTCTCAATCTTTATCGGCTTCGGCATCTTCGGATTGTTGTGGTTCCTGGCCGCCATCTTATATCCGCCAGTGATGCTGCGGAGGTTTGATGATTATTTTTTCTTTGTCTTCCTCATCATCTTCTTTTTATCCATGCTGATGGAGGATACCATTGAATCGCAGACCGGGGTGACGTTCGCCGCCCTCTTTTATTCATTCTTTCTTTTTGCCCGGAAGGAGAAAGATCCTGTTTTTAACCAGGTCATTTAAATTGAAACACATGCAGGCATCAACGAAGGATCAGTGGCTCATGATCGTCAACCCGAATGCCGGGGTGAAAAAGGGAACCAGGGACTGGCCGAAGATCCAGGAAATACTGAAGGAGGAGGGAGTCGATTTTTCGTGCCGGTTCACGGAGCGGAAAAACCATGCAGTCCATCTCGCTGCTGAAGGAATTGCGGGGGGATTCAGGAACCTTTGCGTTGTGGGGGGCGACGGAACGCTGAACGAAGTGCTGAATGGCATCATGATGGCCGGGGAGGTTACGCCGGCCGAAATCACCATCGGAATGGTACCGGTAGGAACCGGTAACGACTGGTGCAGGATGTTCGATATCCCGTTCGACTATCTGAAAGCGATCAGGGTCCTGAAGCGGAAAAAAACCTTTCTGCAGGATGCCGGCAAAGTGACCTATTACCACCACGAGGACCCGCAGGTACGATTTTTCATGAATGTGGCCGGCATGGGTTATGACGCCCTCGTTGCCAAAAAAACCAACATTCTCAAAGAAAAGGGTCGGGGCGGGCCGCTCACCTACATGTATTTTGTATTTTCGAGTCTTTTCCAATACAGGTTCCTGGATGCGGTGATCGATGTGGATGGCCGCACCGCCTTCAAGGGGGAACTGTTTTCCATGAATGTAGGCATATGCAGATTCAATGGTGGCGGCATGATGCAGGTCCCCAATGCCGTTGCCGACGACGGGATGCTCGACGTCACCCTGATCAGGAAAACCTCCAAGTGGATGGTAGTGCGCTATGCGCGGAAACTCTTCGACGGATCACTCATTGACCTGCCCATTGTCAATACTTACAGGGGTGAAAACATCCGGATCAGGTCGACCGGTAAAATATTCCTGGAAACCGATGGTGAATCGCTGGGGCACACCCCGTTTATTTTCGAGATCATCCCGCGTTGCCTGACGATCGTTACCGGGAAGTAGCCCATCCCCTCAGGATGCCGGGTCGAACCAGTCACCCGATTTTTTGATCAGGCCGATCAGCGCTTCCACCGCAGACGCTTCGCCGATATTCTTTTCGATGACCTCCCTGCCCTTATAGAGGTGTATCCTTCCCCTCCCTGCACCCACGTAACCGTAATGGGCGTCGGCCATTTCGCCCAGGCCGTTCACGATGCATCCCATCACGGCGATCTTCAGCCCTTTGAGATGGGAGGTACGGGAACGGATTCGTTCCAGGGCCTCCTGGATGTTAAACTGGGTCCTGCCGCAGGAGGGACAGGAGATGAACTCCGTTTTGGTAATGCGTACCCCGGTCGCCTGGAGAATGCCGTAGGCAACCGGAATCTCAAATTCGGGGTCTTCGGTAAGCGAAACCCTGATGGTGTCGCCGATACCGTCGGCCAGCAAACTCCCGATGCCGACAGCCGATTTTATCCGCCCGTCCTCGCCTGCACCGGCTTCGGTTACGCCAAGGTGCATCGGGTAATTCATACCCTCCCGCTGCATCCGTTCGGCAAGCAGACGGTTGGCTGCGATCATCACGCGGGTGTTGCTTGCTTTCATCGAAAAAACAAGATCGTGAAAGGATAGTCCCGTGCAAACCCGGGCGAATTCCATGGCCGATTCAACCATGCCAAGGGGAGTGTCGCCATAAAGGTCCATGATGCGTTCGGACAACGATCCGTGATTTACGCCGATCCGGACAGCGGTTCCATGGTTTTTGCAGATCTTCAGCAATGGGGTTAACCGCAGGGCGATCTGCTCCAGCACCTGCCCTGATTCCGTGGCAGGGAGCGCATCACGCGCGACGGTCCGGGGAATGTAATTACCGGGGTTTATGCGCACCTTTTCGACGATCGTGGCGGCAATTTCAGCAATTTCAGGGTTGAAATGAACATCGGCGATCAGCGGAGTCTCATAGCCCCTGTGGCGCAGAACATTTTTAATTTCTTTCAGGTTTTCAGCCTCCTTCATGGATGGAACGGCGATACGCACATATTCGCATCCTGCCTCAATCATCCGGATGGCCTGTTCCACGGTCGACGTTGTGTCGAGCGTATCGGTGGTCGTCATCGACTGCACGCGCACCGGGTAATCCCCGCCCATGGGCAGGTTGCCGATATGTATGACCCTGGTCGCGAACCTGGGGGGGATGGTGGTGGTCATATCAGGGGGATAAGCTTAAATGTAATGATCAGCAAATAATTTATATAAGCCCTTTTATCCGCGGCTTGCCGGCCACAAAATCCTTAAGGTAGAAGGGTTCAAAATAGGCCAGGTTCTCAAAATGGGACTGGCTGAGCTTTGTCGCAGCCATCGTGTGCATATGCCTTGCGGAGGAGGCGAAACCGTCGATAAACAGGGCATTCGGATGCGTTTCCAGGTCGGGCTTGCACTTTGCAGCACCCTCCCCGCCGAATACGATGCGGTTGCGGGCCAGGAGATTCCCGAAGGAATTTTCGTCTATGATCTCTGGGCGGACAGGCTCCACCTCGCGGTTTTTCCCGTCATAAACGGCACAGTAAACCTCCATCCTCCTGGCATCGATCATCGGGCAGACCAGGCAGGGAATCTCTGAAAACAACTCGAAATTCTTGATTTTCAACTCGTCATTCATGCCGGCGGCCATCGCCTGCAAGGTTGGTATTGCAACCAGGGGTTTGTCGAGGGCGTAGCACAACCCTTTTGCCGCAGCCACCCCGATGCGCAACCCGGTATAGGAACCGGGTCCCATGCTGACTGCAATGGCATCCAGTTCACCGGGGCTGATCCCCGATTCCCGTGTCACCTCTTCAATGAATACCGTTAGCATGGATGAATGGACATTCCTGGTTGAGGATTCTTTCAACCCAAGCAGGACATTATCCCTGAACAGGGCGACGGAACATACCCCCGTTGCAGTTTCTAAACAAAGGATCAGTGCCATGCACTATTTGTCTTTCTCGGTGGTAAAGAGCTCTTTTTTATCGACCTTCTTTACCTTGTCCCCGTTGTTCAGAATTTTCGATACGGCACTGTAGGGAGCCGTGATGATCTCGTCGCCCACCTTCAGCCCGCTCAGGATCTGGATGAAAGTATTATCCTGGATGCCGGTCTTGACATTAACCTTTTTGGCGGTGCCGTCGCTCAGGAGAAACACGCATTCCTGGATCTGGTCGCTTTTCTTTTTTACCGAAACGACCTCGATCTGCTGGTCGCCATCGTCTTTTTTAATCTTGTTTTTGTCGTTGATCTTTTCGAGTGAATCCTTTGCGATCCGCGTGGTAACAGCCTGGATGGGAACGGTAATGGTATTTTCGGCGGTTTCGGTCTGGATTTCAACGGTACAGGACATGCCGGGGCGGAAGGGTGAAAAATCGACGGATTTGCCTGTCAGGAGGTCTTTGTAGGAATCCTTGATGATGTGAATTTTTACATTGAAATTGGTGACCTGGTCAACACTGACACCGGTTGTGTTTGCCGAAGTCGCCAGCTCGGTAACGATTCCTTTGAATTTCCTGTTGAGGTAGGCATCCACTTCGATCAGGGCGGTATCGCCCATGCTCACCCGTACGATGTCGTTCTCGTTGACCTGCACCTGGGCCTCCATTTCATTGAGGTTGGCGATGCGCATGATTTCCGTACCACTTGAGAATTGCGATGCCCCGGTAACCCGCTCGCCCTTTAGTACGCCCAGTTTGGAGACCGTGCCGTCATTCGGTGCGAAAATAGCCGTCCGGGTCAGGTCTTCCTTCGATCTTTTCAATCCCGCTTCAGAACTCTTCACCATGAAATCGGAGGCTTTGATGTCCTCTTCCCCGGCGGTGACCTGTGCCTGCGCCACCTGGAAGGCAGCTTTCGACTGGTCATATTCCGATTTGGAGATCACATTTTCTTTGAACAGCTTTTCCTGGCGTTCAAAGGTGAGCCGGGCGTTTTCAAATTGCGCCTTAACCTGGGCAAGACGCGCTTTTGAATTTGCAAGGTTGGCCTTCTGGGTATTGAGGGAGGCCTCGCTCTGGTCGAACTGTGAAATGTAGATCTCGGGATCTATTTTTGCAAGCAGGTCGCCTTTTTTAACCTGGTCGCCTTCTTTTACAAGCAGTTCCACCACTTCACCTGAAATATAGGGACTGATCTTGATGTCTTTTTCGGGCTGAATCTTGCCATTGGATGAAACCGTTTGGATGATGGTCCGCTTCGCCACCTTCTCGGTTGCCACCTTGGTCCCTTCGCTCCGTTTGCCCTTTACAAGCACTGCAATTACGATCAGCGCTATTACCGCAACAACGGTAATGATGATCCAGATATTTTTCTTTGAAATCCTGTTAGCCATGAAAAAATATTTTATGGGTTATTCGCGGTCAATTTTAATCGGATTCCCCATGTAAAAATCGAGAATCGTTGTTTTAAAAATAAAGTCATATTTGGCCTGGAGCAGGTCCGACTGGCTCTTGGTGAGATCTTTCTTGCTGTTGTTGTAATCAAAAGAGGTCATGACGCCGACATCAAATTTTTGCTGGGCATATTTGAAGGCCTCCTCCTGGGCATGGACCTTTTCCTGGGAGGCATTGAATTTCTGGAGGGCGGAGACTGCATCGGCAAATGATTGTTCGATCAGTTTTCTCAGGTCCCTGGATTTGATGGCAAGATCAAGATCTGCTTCCGATTTTGCGATCTTTGCCTGGTTGATGGCCGTGCGGCCCGACCAGCCGTTGAAAATGGGAATGTTCAGATAGAAACCAACCGACTGGTTGCTGTTATCCCTTAACTGGTCGGTAAAGGATTTTACCCTGTATGAATGGACAACCTGCGGCATAACGACCAGGTCGCCGGTTTTCCTTACAAAGCCGATGGGGACGGTATCCAGGACGGAGGGTTTGGTAGGGTCGATCTGCTCCGCAACACCGGAATAACCTGTTCCCCATGATCCGCTCAGGGAAAGGGTTGGCTGGATATAGCCGCGTGCGATGGCAAGTCTCTTCCGGGCGATCTCGACCCGAAGTTCGGCACCTTTAATTTCGGGCCTGGTTTTCACGGCATGGTCATAGATGATCTCGGCGGTAATTTTTTCACTCGGGGGAAGAACCTGTTTGAGGGATGGTTTCTCAACAACGAAATCGTGCGTAACAGGAAGATCGATCAGCTGCTGCAATGATAAATTGGAAATATACAGCCTGTTCTCGGCATCCACCAGGTTCAGCTTTTCAGCCGCTTTCTGCGCCTGGATGTTCAGCAGGTCACCCCGGGCGGAAGAACCGGCATCGACCAGCTTCTGCATGCGTTCGGCCTGCGATGTGGTGATGGCAAGCTGCTCTCTGGCAACATCAAGCAGCTCCAGGTTGAAAAGGATGTCGAGGTAATAACCGGCAACCGAAAGGGAGATGTTGTTTTTAATGACATCAAGGTCGTATTTGCTCGCCAGGAGGTTGATCTTGTTTGCCTTCAGGGTGTTGACCTTCTGGAGTCCCGAGAAAAGCGTCACGTTGCTGGAAATGTAAAAATTGTTGGAGCGAACGGTGTTTGTGGCGAATGTATTGGTGTACATGTCGATCGTCTGGCCGAAATTCCACACATTCGTCCCGTTTGCATTGAGGTTGGGAAGCAGGTTCAGCGTGCTTTGGAGGAGTACATCCTTGTTGTTCTCCACCGTGAAGAGTTGTTTGTTGATGTCCAGGTTGTTTTGAAGGGCATAATTGATGCAATCTTCGAGCGTCCAAATTTTTTGTGAAAAACCCGGTTTTGGGGCTCCTGCAATTATGAAGATCATCACGGCAAGAAGCCTGAAGAAAAAACGATGCGTATGCATTTTCAGGAGTTTAAGAAGGGTTCAAAATTAGTGATTTTAGGGTTCATCAGGGCATTAAGACGAATAAAATGTTATTTGGTTACAACCCTTCATTTTCCAGATTCAATATTAATTTCTATTTTTGCAGTTCATTTGGCCGGGTTTATTCATTAAATTTGCGCTCTTTGCGTCATCTTGCGGTTTGCGGCGCTTCAATCCGGCGGGGTATTTCCGCCTCCGCTTTTCGCAGTGATTTTCAGGCGCAATCATGGTAAGTAAGGGTTTTTAAATTGCAATTGGTTTCATGACAGCTGTAACATCATACTTGCACCGGCTCCGGTATCCGCTCCTCAGCCTCCTGTTTATGTTCCTGTTTGTGAGCAGGGTTCATGCCACCGCACAGGATCATGCCGTGCTCGTCCCTGCCACCGACAGCGTTACCGGCCACCCGGCAAAAACCGAAACCGGGGAGACCGGGAAATTTAATGCCGGTGAAATGATCATGGAACATGTGGTCGACAACCA
>CAIMWF010000091.1 GCA_903845055.1 uncultured Bacteroidales bacterium
TGGACCGACGACAACCACGGCTGGCACTTCCTTTCATCGCCGGTTACCGGTCAAGCCATTCAGCCCAATTTTGTGCCATCCCCGCCGGATAACCTGGAGGATTTCTACGCATGGGACGAGGTGAACGGATGGTGGTTCAACTCAAAAGATCCGGGGCTGGGCTGGGTTTCAACCTTCGATGCCGGTTTCGTTCCCGGGAAAGGCTACCTGGTGGCCTACCAGACGGATGTTACCAAGACATTTGCCGGAACGCTGAATGTAGCCGACGTGCCCAAAACCGGGCTTACCTTTACCAACCCGGGAAATTATACCGGCACCGGCATCGACCCCGGATGGAACCTGATGGGCAACCCCTTCACCAGTGCTATTACCTGGAATTCGGCCGGGTGGTCGCTGTCGAACATCGCCGCCATCGCCAAGGTGTGGTCGGAATCAAACGCCAGCTACACCGACCTGAACATCCTCACCGGCGGGATCATTCCTCCCACCCAGGGTTTCATGGTCAACGTAACATCGGGGAGCGGATCGCTCACGATTCCTGCCGCGGCCCGCACACACAACACACAGAACTGGTACAAATCAACCGGGGTACCTGTCATCACGCTGGTGGCCCATAACCTCGACGCACAAACCGCGCAGGAAAGCGTGGTGATGTTCGACGCGCAGGCAACCCCCGGGTATGACCCGGCTTACGATTCCCGGTTCTTCCCGGGCTATGCGCCACAGTTCTACTCGGTCGACGGCACGGATAAACTCTCGACCAATGTGCAGGCCGGTCTTGACAGCCAGACCACCATCCCCTTTACCTTCATCAAAACCGCCGGAACCAGTTTCTCGATCGAAGCCACCAGGATTGACAATATTCCTGCCCAGGTTTACCTTACCGACCTGAAACTGAACCAGACCCGCAATCTTGGCGATAACCCGGTGTATACCTTCACCGCTTCGGCAGGGGACGACCCCGCCCGCTTCCTCCTTTCGTTCAGCCATGTCGGCATCGGCGAAAAGACACCCGGCAATAACGGGATTTACAGTTACGAAAGCAACCTCTATGTTGTCAACCCCGGCAGGGCGCGGCTTGAGGTGTACAACCTCACCGGCCAGATGCTGCTCATCCGCGAGATCAACAGCCCGGTGTTGTACAAAACAACCCTGGATGTCCCGACCGGCTATTACATGGTAAGGCTTACCACGGGATTGAAGGTTGTGGTAACGAAGGTATTCATCCAGTCATAAACGCTAAAAAATTCATCATATGAAAACATTACGAAAATTATTGCTCACCCTTGCCTTTCTCTTCACCAGCATGTTTATGCTGCACGCATTTGCCGATGCGCCGCTTGATGCACCACCCCCTCCCCCGGGGGGAGGACATGGCGGCGGCGGGAACGGGCAGGGAGCGCCCATCGACGGCGGACTGGGAATCCTCCTCGTCATCGGGGCGGGCTACGGAGCCTTTAAACTGTACAAAAGCAGGAAAGAGGAGAAATCCGTCGAAATGCAAACCAACGGCAGCGAATAATTGGTAAGGAACCGGTGGTGCTTTACACCGCTCTTTTCCGGGTTCTCCAGGCCGGGAATCACCCTTTGAAAGGTGATTCCCGGCTTTTTTATTTTTTTATCAACATACCATATTACCTTTTGGGGTAAAACCGATTAAGCTGTATAAACGGGGCCAGGCCTCAATCGCCGGGTTTTTCAGGTCACGGTCCAAGATTATATTATTGTTAAATCATCTTTGTCCACCGCCTGGTATTGGTCTTAATGATAATTTTGCGCCCTCAAAAGCAATTGTCATGGTGCTAACAATACAATGCGGATAATGCAATGGACCGATCGCAGGGAGCAGTGCATTAAACAATGGGAGCCTTTTATCCATCTATGAAGGAATGAACTTGTTTGAAAATTAATTTAAACCAACAGATATGAAACACTTTTTACACTTTAAAACGAGCCTGGCCCTCCTGGCCCTTGCGCTATTTATGCTGATCCCTGGTTTGGGGAGGGGGCAATTGATGGTTGATGACTTCAATTATACCATTGGTACTGATCTTACAGCCAATGGTTGGAATATTACTGGGACAAATGCCACTCCTACCATCGCTGTTACCGCTGCCTCAATCACCTATCCAGGGTATTTATCCTCAGGGATAGGTAATGAAGTAACCCTTGCAACTTCCGGTCAGGATGTGAACCATACCTTCACATCTCAAACATCGGGAACCGTATATGCCTCTTGTTTGATTAATGTTACTTCTGCTACCACAACCGGTGACTACTTTTTTCATCTCGGTGCCTTTGCAATTGGGTCAACTTACCATGGAAGAGTTTTTATTAAAAAGGATGTCAGCAATAATCTGTCATTTGGTATCTCAAAGGTAGGAGCAATTGGAACTGCAGTTTTTACTCCTTACAGTTATGCCTTGAACACAACTTACCTACTGGTTCTTAGATATACTATCGTACCCGGGGCAAGCAATGATGTTGCGGCAATTTACATTAACCCGACTTTAAATGCTGTAGAACCAATTACAGGCTGGACCACTAGCACTGATGTTGCTGCTGACCTTGCAAACATTGGTACAGTGGCTTTGAGGCAAGGTACTGCAGCCAACGCCCCTGCACTAAAGTTAGATGGAATCAGGATAGCCCAGACCTGGGCCGATATTGTCGGCCCAGCAGCAACTCCTGTCATTACTACGGATCAATCAACCCTTTCAAATTTCGGATATGTGCTGGGAAACGGCCCTTCTCCTGAAAAATCATTTCATGTGAGCGGGGTGAATCTTACCGGTAACATTTCACTTACCCCCCCCGCTGATTATGAAATATCAACGGGTACAGGAGGTTCTTTTGTACCAACCAATCCCATTACCCTCGTGCAGAGTGGGGGCAATGTTGCTTCAACCACAATCTATACCCGTTTAAAATCTGGCTTGTCGATAGGAATGTATAACAATGAGAATATTGCAGCTGCATCCTCAGGTGCAGCAAGTCAGAATGTTAACTGCAACGGATTTGTGGGAGGCGGGGAACCTTCAAATTACGCGACAAATTTTACCATTGGGACTCCGACAACATATACGATCCCACTCACCTGGACTGACGCCACGGGGACAATCCTGCCAAGTGGTTATCTGATCAAGGCCAGTGCCGTCAGTTATGCTGCCATCATTCCTCCGGTAGATTATATTGCCGAAGCCGACGGCCCCCTGGTAAAAAATGTTGCCTACGGTGTTGGCTCTGTTACCTTTACGGGACTGATCCCGAATACCCCCTATTATTTTGAAATCTGGCCTTATACAACCACCGGAACCTATAACGATTACAAACTTAACGGAGCTGTCCCACAACAAACCGGCACAACCACATTGCTGAATTTCAGGTCCCTGGGCACAGGAGCATGGAATGCAGCTACGACCTGGGAAATTTCAAATGATAATAACACATGGACTGCCGCTACTTCCGAAGTCCCGATCTACCCGAATTCGAATGTCACGATCCGCAACGGTCATTCTGTAAACGTTCCCATTTCATACAATTCCGGCACTTGCAGGAACCTTACCGTTGAAAATGGGGCTACGTTGTATGCCAACTCCTCTGCCAACAGTTGTTTCGTTTACGTTTACGGCGATATCCAGAACGACGGGACCATCGGCGGGGCGACCGATGTGATCGGGTTCGACATTGAAGGTTCTTCATGCCTGTTAAGCGGTATCGGTACTTTTACAGCAGCTCGCATTTCAAAATACACCACCGCCAATACCACCACCACCTTCACGATCAACCAGAATCTCACCCTTACCTATACGAGTGCTTCGAGTCCGGGGGCGCTTTACAACAATGTATCAGGCAGCACGACCTTCAACATCATCCTGGCGGCCGGCCGGCAGCTTTCGGTGCAAAACGCAAGGATCACCCTGACCGGCTGTACCCTGGCCATCAAAAACAACGCCTCCCTGCTCGACAACGGAACCATCACAGGCTCCACGGCTGCCAACACCACTGTTGATCGCTTCATCAACGCCTGGACCGACAACAACCATGGGTGGCACCTGCTCTCATCACCGGTGGCGGTACAGGCCATTCAGCCCAATTTTGTGCCA
>CAIMWF010000092.1 GCA_903845055.1 uncultured Bacteroidales bacterium
CAAAACCGTCATCCTTTGTCCCGGCCCGGCCAACGGCATGGATGCCGTGATCCGCACCGACATCCCCGACCTGCCCGCGGGCACCAGCGCCGATTTCATCGCCAATGCATGGACCGCCCAGGGAAATTTCTTTATCGAACGAAGCCTCCTGAAGTTTGACCTGACAGGAATACCAGTTCAGTCGAATATACTGCAGGCGACCCTATACCTGTATACCAATCTTAACACCGGCAACTACCAGCTCGACTCGGGGGCAAATGCCGCCAGCCTCCTGCGCGTGCGCGCACCCTGGGTGGCAAGCCAGGTGACCTGGAACACCCAGCCGGCCTGGTCGTCCAATGATTCCGTGCCCCTGGCTCAATCGGTCTCACATACGGAAAGTTACATGGTCGATGTTACCGCGCATGTCAGCGACATGGTCGCCAACCCCGGCGGCAACCAGGGCTGGCTCATCAAACTGCGCACCGAAGAAAGATACCGCTGCATGGTTTTTGCATCGAGCAACAACCAGAATGAAGCGTGGCGACCGAAACTGGTAATTCAGTATACAAACTGCACAGGCCCGTCGGCTAACTTCAGCTATGCAGTCAATGCACGGAATGTTCAGTTTACCGACCTCTCCTCCCCGGCCCTTTCGTGGCACTGGAACTTTGGCGACGGGGGCGCCTCCACCCAGCAAAACCCGGTACATGTCTTTACAGCACCTGGCAACTACCAGGTTTGCCTCCAGGTCACCGACAGTTGCGGGTCATCGACCTACTGTAATGCAGTACCGGTCAGCTGTGAACCCCCGGTTGCCGGGTTTACCTATAGCAGTGCCCTGACAACCGTAAGTTTTACCGATACGACCAATTGCCCCTTTGCCACAACAAGACTGTGGGCATTCGGCGACGGGGCCACCTCCACGGATCAGAACCCGGTGCATCAATACAGCGAATACGGATCTTACAAGGTTTATCTTACTGTTACCGATTCCTGCGGCAGCGATGCCGTGTTCAGCCAGGTCACTATCAGTGAACCCCCGCTGCTGCCGGGGTTTACATCAACACAGAATAGCACGGACAACCTGGAAGTTGCTTTCACGGACCACTCAACCGGTGCCACCTGGTGGCTCTGGAAATTCGGCGACGGCACCTCCTCCTCGGAACAGAACCCGGTACACGTGTATGACCGGTTCGGCGAATACCAGGTATGCCAGACGGCCGGGAATGTCAAAATCCAGGAAACGGCCTGCAACACGTTGAAGGTTACTAAGACCGGTATTACTGCCGCAGCGGGCAGCATCCTTTTTTACCCGAATCCCTGCCCGGGCGACGGGAATCTTACCTTTATCCTGTTCGAAGATGCAGGTGTTGCAACCATTACCCTCAAAGACCTTGCCGGGAGGGTGATATTCAGGCAGGAATTCATGAACGTGATGAAAAATGTGCCCGTGGAGTTGAAAACGAACGGACTTGTCAAAGGAACTTACCTGCTGGAGGGAGCCTTCAACAATTACAGGAAAATAATGAAAATAGAAATATTGTAGGAGGTTACACCAGCTCGAAAGCGCAGAAGTAATAATTGTTTGCAGCGCCAATTAAGTCGAATTTGAGGTAAAAACTCGATGTAAAAATCTGGAAAGCCAGGAATTCATGCATGGGGACGTTGAACTGGTCAAACAGGATGATGTCCCCTTTTTTAAGAAAAGGTGCCAGCGATGTGAGCACATACAACGTCGAGCTGAAAAGGTCGGCATCCATCAGGATGACCTTCCGGCGGACCGGATCCAGTTCTTTGACGAAACCGGGCACGGTATCCTGGAAAAGTCCCTTGTAAAATTTCGCACGCTTGTCATTGGTCTCCGGCACATTGGCACTCATGGCGCCCTGGCTGAATCCTCCCCAGTCCTCAGGCAGCCCTTCGAATGTATCGAACCCGGCAAAAGAGGAGTTTGGGTTTGTGTTGGCCTTGAGCCACCAGTCGAACGAAAAACCTCCTGATACGCCGAACTCGAGATAGGAAATCTCCCCGTCCAGCTGTTTGGTCTTTAAAATATGTTCATACAACTTATAACGCTTGGAATAGTCCCACTTCGGCGAGTAGAAATCATTGAAAGAAACCTTCCCGTTCTGGCTGATCCATTTCGAAACTTTCGACATATAGGCCAGGTTCAGCAAAAATCCTGAAAATGGTTCAATAATTTTGTGAAGTCTGAAACGGTAAAAGTTCCATTTTGTCTTCCTGATGAGGTTAATTTTAAAGGACATACTGCCGGATTTTATAATCGCAGACAAAAATAGAAAAAAATCTTGCCATTAAATGATGAAAAGGGTTTGGTAGTTTATAATATTTTTGTATTTTTGCACTCCCAAAATATTGAACCGATGACAAAGAGAACATATCAGCCTTCGAACAGAAAAAGGAAAAACAAACATGGTTTCCGTGAGCGCATGTCAACAGCCAACGGTCGTAAAGTCCTGGCTGCCAGAAGAGCGAAGGGAAGGAAAAAATTGACGGTATCTGACGAATATTTAGATAAAGACTAATAATTCTTTACCCGATTGACCGGATCAATCCGAATTTTACGCAACTTTGTAAAAGAAAGAAGATAACATCAGATTATCTTCTTTTTTTATTTTTACCCATGCCCGTATCTTTCCTGACCTAAAACAACACCCCGTTCCCATGAAAAACCTTGATTTCAAAAAACTCCTCCCCTATCTTGCCGCCATTGCAATTTTCCTGGTTGTCACCCTGGTTTATTTCAGCCCGCTGCTTGAAGGCAAAAAGATGTTTCAAAGCGATATCGCCAACTTCAAAGGTGTTTCAAAGGAAATTTCCGACTTCCGCGCTAAAACCGGGCAAGAGCCGCTATGGACAAATTCCATGTTCGGCGGCATGCCGGCATACCAGGTATCGGTCAATTACACATCGAACCTTGTCGGTCATCTCGACAACCTGTTCATGCTTGGCCTGCCTCACCCGGCCAACCTGGTGTTCCTCTATTTCCTGGGGTTTTTCATCCTCCTGCTCGTGCTGGGGGCCGATCCCTGGCTTTCCATCGCAGGAGCGACGGCATTTGCCTTGTCGTCTTTCTTTTTTATCATCATCGACGCGGGTCACAACTCGCAGGCGCATGCCATCGGGTACATGGCGCCCGTCATTGCCGGGATTTTCCTGACCATGAAGCGTAAATACCTTTGGGGAGGCATCATGACAGCGATCTTCCTTTCGCTCGAAATCAAGGCCAACCATCCTCAGATCACCTACTACATGGCCATCATCGTGCTCCTGCTCGGTCTGTTCCTGCTCATCCAGGCCATCAGGGAAAAGGGACTTGTACCATTCTTCAGGACCGTCGGGGTGCTGGTCATCGCGCTGCTTTTTGCCGTGCTGACCAACATTACCAGCTTATGGGCCACCTGGGAATACGGCAAGTACACGATCCGCGGGAAATCGGAACTCACCTCCAACAAGGAAAATAAAACCTCCGGCCTCGACCGTGACTACGCCACCCAGTGGAGTTATGGCAAGATGGAAACCATGACCCTGCTGATCCCCGGATTTTACGGGGGCTCCTCCAGCGTTAAGATCAGCGACAATTCCAAAATCGTGGAGGCCATGAAAACAAACGGACTTCCGGAAGAGAACATCCGGCAGTTCACGCAACAGCCCCTGCCATTCCTCTACTGGGGAGCACAGCCCTTTACATCGGGACCGGTGTACGTCGGGGCTATCATCTGCTTTCTTTTCGTCCTTGGGCTGATCATCGTGAAGGGTCCGATGAAATGGTGGCTTCTTACAGCGACCCTTCTTTCCATCGTACTTGCCTGGGGTCACAACCTGATGCCCGTTACCGACTTCTTCCTGAACTACTTCCCCGGATACAACAAATTCCGCGCGGTGACCATGATCCTGGTCATTGCCGAATTTGCCATGCCGCTGCTTGGCATCCTCGCCCTTAAGGAGATTTGCGAGAAAAAACAGGACAGGAAAAAACTGTTCACGGCGCTGCAGATCGCCCTCGCCATCACCGCCGGGATCAGCCTTGTTTTTGCGCTCATGCCATCCATGTTCCTCGATTTTTCAGGCAGTGGCGATCAGTACACCATGCAGCAATACCAGTTCCCGGAATGGCTGATGCAGTCTATCCGCGATGAACGGCTCCGGCTGCTCAGGCTCGACGCCATCCGCTCGGTCGTCTTCATTGTGCTGGCGGCCGGCCTGATCTGGGCCACCCTCTTCGGCAAGATTAAAAAGGAGTACGCTTACATGGCCTTCATCGTCCTGATGGTTGCCGACATGTTCTCCGTCAACAAGCGCTTTGTGAACAACGACAGTTTCACTTCAACCGCACGCGTTGAAAAACCGTTCGAACCTTCAGCCGCCGACAATGAGATCCTGCGCGACACCCTTCCCGACTACCGTGTTCTCAACCTCACTGCCAACACCTTCAACGATGCCGGTACTTCTTATTTTCACAAATCGATCGGGGGTTACCACGGGGCTAAACTGCGCCGGTACCAGGAACTGATTGAAAACAATATTGAAAAGGACATCCGCCTCTTTGCAAAATCGATGAGCACCGACAGCACTTCAATCCTGAACATGCTGAATACCAAGTATTTTATCCTCCCTGGCAACGACAAGCAGCCCGTTTCCTTTTACAACCACAACGCCCTTGGCAACGGGTGGTTCGTAAGTGCCGTGGATGTCGTCGGAAGCGCCGACGCCGAGATGAAGGCAATCCAGGACTTCCGCCCCGACAAGGTGGCTGTTGTAAACAAGGACTTCAGCGACCAGATGCAGGGGTTTACCCCGGCAAAAGATTCAACCGACTGTATCACCCTGGAAAAGTATGCCCCGAATGCGCTGACCTACAAATGCAAAACGAAAAATAAAGGCCTTGCCGTCTTTTCCGAAATTTACTACCCGAAGGGATGGAACGCCTATGTTGACGGTATTGTTACACCCCATTTCAGGGCCGATTTCGTGCTGCGTTCAATGATTGTCCCTGCCGGGGAACATCAAATCGTATTCCGGTTTGAGCCTAAGGTTTTTATCCTCGGTGAGATGATTTCAAAGGTCAGCTCCATCATCCTGATCTTTTTTGTGCTGGTCATGGCCGTCATGGAAATCATGAAATTCATGAAAGCCGGGAAACAACAGGGATGAAAAAGGCTCTGGTCATCAGCTATTACTGGCCTCCGAGCGGCGGGGCCGGCGTTCAGCGATGGTTGAAATTCGTCAAATACCTGCGTGGTTTCAACTGGGAGCCGGTGCTTTTCTGCCCAGCAAATCCCGAATATCCCGAAACGGACAATTCCCTGTTCAGCGACGTGCCGGCAAATCTCGAAGTCATCAAATTGCCGATCTGGGAACCCTATTCGGCCTATAAAAAGTTGCTGGGCCAGAAAAAAGAGGATAAGATCAGCGCGGCTTTTCTTTCTGAGAAAAAAAAGAACAAAACCCTCGAAGGCATCTCGGTGTGGATCCGGGGAAACCTCTTCATCCCCGACGCACGGAAGTTCTGGATCAAACCTGCCGCGAAGTATCTGCGGAATTACCTCGAAACCCATCCTGCCGACGTCATCATCTCGACCGGGCCGCCGCATACCACGCATCTCATCGCCATGTCGGTGGCTGCCTCCACGGGCATCCCCTGGCTGGCCGATTTCAGGGATCCCTGGACAAACATCGATTTCTACAGGGATCTCAGGCTCTCCGGATGGGCCGACCGGAGGCATCATAAACTTGAGCGGGAGGTCCTGCAAAAGGCGGATGCCGTATGCGTGATCAGCAACTCGATGGCTGAAGATTTCAACCGGATCTGCCCGCGTGCCTATAACGTGATCACCAACGGCTTCGATCATGGCGATACAGGGAACCTCAACCAGGCGACCGCTGACACAAAGTTTTCGCTCGCCCACATCGGGACGCTGGCCGGCAACCGCAACCCGGTAACCATCTGGAAAGCTTTGCAGAATTTGCTGGCTGATTACCCGGCGCTTGCAAATGACCTTGAGATCAAACTCGTCGGCAAGGTCGACCATACCGTAATATCCTCACTGAATGAGTCAGGGCTTGGCAGTTTCGTGCGGAAGATCGACTATATGCCGCACGACCAGGTGGTTATGTGCCAGCAGCAGTCGCAGGTGCTCATGCTCATCATCAACAACACGCCGAATTCAAAGATGATCCTCACCGGGAAGTTTTTCGAGTACCTGGCAGCACGGCGGCCGATTCTTTGCCTGGGCCCGGCCGACGGCGACGCCGCAGCGATACTGAACGAAACGCAGGCGGGACTCCTTGCAGGGTTTGATGATGTGGAGACCATGCAAAAGCACATCCTGCAATATTACAATCTTTTCCGGCAGGGGAACCTCGTTGTCGACAGCCGTAACATTGAGAAGTATTCGAGAAAGAAGCTTACCGGTGAATTGGCCAAGCTTCTGGATAAACTTACGGATAAAAAAGGAGTCTAGGTCTTTGTCTCAAATTTAACCACCGCTTTTTTCTTCCACCGTCCCATCCTGTAGTAAATGTAGGAAAACACCAGTCCTGTGAGCCACCCGACCGGGATGGACCACCAAATGCCATTGACCCCCAGGGAGGTTTTCTGGGAGAGGTACCATGCCACGGGGATGCGGATGATCCATAATGAAAACAGGCTAATGAACATCGGGACCAGCGTGTCGCCGGCACCGCGCAGCAGCCCGTTGATCACGAACATGGAAGAGAACAGGATATAAAACGAACCGATGATCTTCAGGTAATCACCTCCCAGTGCGATCACCACCGCATCGTTGGTAAACATGCGCATCAGCAGTCTCCCGAACACCACCGTGATGACCGAAATCACCAGCGAAAAAGCAACGGTCATCGCCAGGGTGGCATGCAGCCCGGCCTTGACGCGGTCGGGACGGTTGGCGCCCATGTTCTGGCCGACAAAAGTCGAAAGAGCAACGGCAAAACTCATGGCCGGCATGGCGGCAAAGCTGTCGATGCGGCCCGCAGCACTGTAAGCAGCGTTGGCATCCACCCCATGCTGGTCAACGATCCAGTAGAGGGCTACCATGCCCGCCGCCACGAAGGTTTGCTGGAAGCCGGTCGGCAGGCCGATTCGGATGCTTTTCCTGAATATTTCGGGGTCGAATTTCAGGTCGGCGAATGAGAACTTCACAACCTTATGGTACTTGTTCAGGTATATGATCTGGGCAATAAAGGCACAGGCTTCCGAAATCACCGTGGCGATGGCCACCCCGGCAACCCCCCAGTGGAATACCGGCACGAAGATCAGGTCGAGGATGATGTTTAAACCGACGGAGCCGACCAGGAAATAGAGTGGTGTTTTCGAATCCCCCAGCCCGCGCAGGATTGCGCTGGTTCCATTGTAACCGAACAGGAAGATGAGCCCCGACAGGAAAATATTGAGGAAGAGCATGGCGTCGGGGACGATGGCGGGGTCGAGATCAATCATCCTGAAGATGGCACGGCTGAACGTAATGCCCAGTATGCTCACCACCAGCGAAGTGAAAAACATGAAAATATAAAGCGTGTTGATGGCTTTCTTGACATTTCCCAGCTGTTTGGCTCCGAAATACTGGGAAACAACGATGGTAAAACCCATGGTGACGCCGATGATGAAAGATACAAGGAGGAAAATGATCGGGGAGGATGTCCCGACCGCGGCCAGCGCCCCTTTCCCTATAAATTTCCCAACAACCACACTGTCGACGACATTGTACAACTGCTGGAAAACGTTCCCGAGCAGCATGGGAATCGCGAACTTCAGGATCAACCGCCCCTCGTGGCCCGTGCTGAGATCTTTCATGGCCGCAAAGGTAGCCAGAATTCACGGATGTTTTGTATCTTTGCAGGTACAACAGTTCGTTCTGTCGCTGCTTCCGGAGCAACCCGCATTCGTGCAGGCCAATCCGCGGCGGAGGAAAGTCGGGACAACTCAGAGCGCCATGCTTCCTAACGGGAAGGATCCGGGGATATAAAGGACCCGGAGACAGCAAGTGCCACAGAAAATGACTACCTTCGGATTGAGCCGCATCACGGTGCGGCTCCCGGTCCGGGGGAAAAGGTGAAAAAGCGGTGTAAAAGACCACGATCCCGGCGGGTGACCGCGGGGGTGGGTAAACCTCATGGGTTGAAAGACCAAGTAAACCGGCTGTTAAGGGTTGCTCGCCCAATGCCGGAGGGTAGGTCGCTAAAGTCTGCCGGCGACGTCAGACTCAGATAAATGACAGAATCCGTTCGTCCGGGGCTTCGGAATTTTGAGGCCCTGTTCTGCGGAACAAAATCCTGCTTACAGAACTGTTGTTTTTTTTCTTTTAACACGTATCATGAAGATCGTTACCATTGTCGGCGCCCGGCCCCAGTTCATCAAAGCTGCAACCCTTTCGCGGCTGACGCGGCAAAACCGGGATGTTACCGAAATCCTGGTGCATACCGGGCAGCATTATGACAACAACATGTCGGAGGTCTTCTTCCGCGAACTCGGCATCCCGGAACCCGACTACAATCTCGGCGTGGGCTCGGGCACACATGCCGAACAAACCGGCGCCATGCTGGTTGGCATCGAGAAAATCCTGCTAACCGAAAAACCAGACATTACCCTTGTTTACGGCGATACCAATTCGACCGTGGCCGGGGCGCTCGCGGCCGCCAAACTGAACATCCCGCTGGCACATGTTGAAGCCGGGCTCAGGAGTTTCAACCGTGCCATGCCCGAGGAGATCAACCGCATCATCACCGACCGGATCGCACAGATCCTGTTTGCCCCCACCCAAACAGCTGCCGACAACCTTGCCCGCGAAGGCCTTGGCGGAATCACTCGCCTTTCAGGGGATGTCATGTACGATTCCGTTCTTTTTTACAAAGCCCGGATCCTTTCAGATCCCGGCAAATATCAAACCCCGGGAATCCCGGCTGATTATTTGCTGGCAACGATCCACCGGGCAGAGAATACCGATCACCCGGGCAACCTGCAGAACATTTTCCGGGCCCTTTCAAACATCAACGGGATGGTCATCCTGCCCATCCACCCGCGCACAAGGAAAATTGTCAGGTCGTCGGTCACCCTGCCCGCCAATGTGAACATCATCGACCCGGTGGGCTACCTGGAGATGATGAAACTCACCATGGATGCCCGCAAGGTGCTGACCGATTCAGGCGGACTGCAGAAAGAGGCCTATTTCCTCGGGAAGCAATGCATCACCCTCCGCACCGAAACCGAATGGGTGGAAACCCTCCACGACCACTGGAACATCATCACCGGCAGCGACCCCATCCTGATTCAGCAGGCGGTTGAAACTGCCCTTCCGTCGGCCCCCGCAATCAACGCTTTCGGCGACGGGAAATCAGCCGATTTCATCCTGCAGCAGTTGATTGGCTTTTAACTGCAAATTGTTAATAAAATCCTTGATCTCCCGGCAGTTCTATGACCTTCCATTCCCGATAATTTCATACCTTTGTCTATTGGACAATATTTTATAAACGATTGATTATGACAGATATAGAAAAAGAAGTTGCAAGCCAGAGTTATACAGCAGATAATATCCAGGTTCTTGAAGGGCTTGAGGCGGTCAGGAAACGCCCGGCCATGTATATCGGGGATATCAATGTCAAGGGTCTCCACCATCTTGTTTACGAAGTTGTTGACAATTCCATCGACGAGGCGCTTGCCGGCTACTGCAACCGGATCGAGGTCACCATCCTCCCTGACAATTCAATAAAGGTGGTCGACAATGGCCGTGGCATTCCGACCGACTGGCACGAAAAGGAGAAGAAATCGGCGCTTGAGGTGGTTATGACAGTGCTGCATGCCGGCGGCAAGTTTGACAAAGATTCCTATAAGGTTTCCGGGGGGCTTCACGGGGTCGGCGTATCGGTTGTCAACGCCCTCTCTTCGCTTCTGAAGGTCGTGGTTAAACGGAATGGAAAAATTTACCAGCAGGAATATGCTTTCGGGAAGCCGCTTTACCCGGTAAAAATCACCGGTGATACTGAACATAACGGCACCGAGACGACGTTCAAGTCCGACAATTCCATTTTCATGGTAGAACGGTTCGATTATGAAATTCTGGCCTCAAGGCTCCGCGAACTGGCCTACCTCAACAAAGGGATCACCCTGACCCTCACCGATGAGCGTGAAAAAGATGAAGCCGGCAATTTTCTTTCCGATATTTTCTATTCAGGAAACGGGCTGAGCGACTTCATCAACTACCTCGACGCCAACAGGGAAAAACTCATTCCCGAACCCATCTGCATGGAAGGAGAGCGCAACAACATCCCCCTCGAGATCGCCATGCAGTATAACACCTCGTTTTCCGAGAACATTCACGCCTATGTGAACAACATCAACACCCATGAAGGCGGCACACACCTCGCCGGGTTCCGCAGGGCCCTCACGCGTACGCTCAAAGGCTATGCCGACAAAACCGGCATGCTCGCCAAACTGAAATTCGACATCAACGGTGATGACTTCCGCGAAGGACTTACCGCCATCATCTCGGTCAAGGTACAGGAGCCGCAATTCGAAGGACAGACCAAAACAAAACTCGGCAACAATGAAGTGATGGGCGTGGTCGATCAGCTAGCCAGCGAGATGCTGACCAATTACCTGGAAGAGCATCCCAAGGAGGCACGGATCATCGTAAACAAGGTAATCCTTGCAGCCACCGCGCGGCACGCGGCCAGGAAGGCCAGGGAACTGGTTCAGCGGAAAAACGTTTTATCGGGATCCGGGCTTCCGGGCAAATTGTCTGACTGTTCCGAAAGCGATCCTTCGCAGTGCGAGATCTACCTTGTTGAGGGTGATTCGGCAGGTGGTACCGCCAAACAGGGCCGCGACCGGCGCTTCCAGGCCATCCTGCCGCTGAGGGGAAAGATCCTTAACGTTGAAAAGGCCATGCAGTACAAAATCTTCGACAGCGAGGAAATCAAGAACATTTTTACCGCCCTTGGCGTCACCATCGGTACCGAAGAAGACAGCAAGGCACTAAACCTCGACAAGCTCCGTTATCATAAAATAGTGATCATGACCGATGCCGACGTGGACGGCAGCCATATCGCCACCCTGATCCTTACCTTCTTCTTCCGGTATATGAAAGAACTTATCGAAAACGGACATGTATATATCGCCACACCGCCCCTCTACCTGATCAAGAGAGGAACCACCCAACGCTATTGCTGGACGGATGAAGAACGGTTGAAAATCGTCGAAGAGTTAAGCAACGGCAAAGAATCGGCCGTTCACATTCAACGTTACAAAGGTCTGGGAGAGATGAATGCTGAACAACTCTGGCTTACCACCATGAATCCCGAATTCAGGACCCTGAGGCAGGTAATGATCGAAAGCGGCACCGAGGCCGACCGTATCTTCTCCATGCTCATGGGCGATGATGTCCCGCCAAGAAGGGAATTCATCGAGAAAAATGCAAAATACGCCAACATCGACGTTTAAAGATGCCCGGTTAATAATTCTGGAATATGACCCGAAAAAAATACCTCTATCTGGCAGCCTCGATCCTGCTCCTGGTGATTGTTGCCTATTTCTTCCTCTCGAAGAACAATAACAACCAACAGATCACCGTCAAGGTCAAAAAGGGCAACTTCCCGATAGAGGTAACAACCACCGGAGAACTCATCGCCAAAAATTCCGACAAGATCTTCGGCCCCCAGGAACTCGGGCAAATCTTCCGGATCTGGAACGTCAAGATCCAGGACATCATTCCCGATGGCACCGTGGTCGACTCCGGCCAGTATGTGGCGCAGCTTGATCCCTCCGAAATCACCAACAAGATCAAGGATGAGGAAACAAACCAGGAGAAGCTGGAAACTTCTCTGACAAAGACTCGTCTCGACACAACCCTTGAATTGCGGGCCCTCCGCGACGATCTCATCAACCTCAGGTTTGGCCTCAAGGAAAAAGAGATCACCCTCGAACAGTCCATTTATGAACCCCCCGCCACGAAAGCGCAGGTTAAAATGGAACTTGAGCGGGCCGAACGGACCCTCGACCAGACTGAAAAAAATTACAAATTGCGTTACCAGAAAGCGGTGGCGAACATGCAGGAGGTCACAGCCTCCTATAACCAGGGCCAGCGTAAACTTGAACAGATGAAGGATGTCCTCGGACGGCTGAAGATTCATGCACCCAAGGCAGGCATGGTGATTTACAAGCGTAACTGGGACGGCAGCAAAATGGGAGTAAATGCCATCGTCAACACTTATGACAATATCGTGGCCGAACTTCCCGATCTCTCCGAAATGATCTCAAAAACCTATATCAACGAGATTGACATCAGCAAAGTAAAGGTCGGGCAGGAGGTTCAGATCGGAATTGATGCCTTCCCTGAAAAGAAATTCACAGGTAAGGTGACCGAAGTCGCCAATATCGGCGAACAGCTCCAGAGCTCGAATGCCAAAGTTTACGAAGTGAAGATCCTGCTGAAGGAGTATGATTCAATCCTCAGGCCGGCCATGACGACCAAAAACAAAATTCTTACCAACATCATCAACAATGTCTTGTTTATCCCGATCGAGGCAATCTTCAACAACGATTCCGTTGTGTTTGTCTACCGCAGGGATGGCGGATCGGTGAAAAAACAGCAGGTGGTCGTGGGGCAATCCAACGAAAACGAGATCATCATCCTGGCCGGTATCGAGGCCGAAGATGAAATCCTGCTTGTACCTCCCGACAAATCCGACAACCTGAAGATCAAGACCCTTCCAAAGGAGGTCGTAGCCAAATACAAGGTCAAGTCCGCACCGGTAAAATCGAAAAAACCGGGATCCGACAAACCTCTTGGGACCGTACCCCCTCCACCCAAAAAATAATGCAGCATGCCAATCGTAATTTTTAATTTTTAATTACCCTTCAACATGCTGGAACGCTATAAATACATCTTTAACATTGCCCTGGAAGCGGTATTCCTGAATAAGTTCCGCTCAAGCCTCACAGCCCTCGGCATCATTTTCGGGGTGGCGGCGGTAATCACCATGATGGCCATCGGGAACGGCGCCAAAAAGGAGATTCTCGACCAGATCAAACTTGTAGGGGTCAACAACATCCTGATCTTGCCCAAATCGGAAAAACACAAGGACGCTTCATCCGGAAGCGGTTCAGGAGACCAGTCAAGCCAGTCCCAGGACCAGGGATCCGACAAGAACCAGCAGAAATTCTCGCCCGGGCTGAGCCTCGATGATGCCAGGGCGATCAGCACGGTCATCCCGACTGTTTTGACCGTCAGCCCTGAAGTGGATTACAAGACTGACATCCTCAAGGACGGCGTCAAGGCCTCCTCCAAACTGACTGGCGTCAGCCCCGATTTTTTCAAGGCGTTCAGCCTCGACCTCCAGGAAGGGACCATGTTCAACGAGGAACAGCTCACCCAGGGAAAATCGGTCTGTATCATAGGCCCCACGCTGAAATCGAAGTTCTTCCCAAGCGAGAATGCCGTAGGGAAAGACATCAAATGCGGCCCTATCTGGCTTCACATCGTCGGTGTACTCAAAAAAAGGGAGATCAGCCAGTCGTCCATCGACGATCTCGGGATCTCCGATTACAACAACTCCATCTACGCCCCCATCCAGACCCTTCTCCGGAGGTTCAAGGACCGGTCCATGATCACGTCCAAGTCGCTGCACGGCGGGTCGGTATTCTACGACGGCTGGAACATGATCTCGACCGACGACGGCTCTTCCGTCAACGAGAAGAACCAACTCGACAAGATCGTGGTCCAGGTTAAGGAAAGCAGCGATCTCCTGCCAACGGTCGATATCCTGAAAAAGATGATGTTGCGCCGCCACCAGGGGGTTGAGGATTTCGAGATCAAAGTTCCCGAACTGTTACTTAAAACGGCACAACGTACCAAGGACATCTTCAATATTGTGCTGGGTGCCATCGCCAGCATCTCACTGCTCATCGGCGGAATCGGGATTATGAACATCATGCTCGCTTCCGTCATGGAACGCATCAAGGAGATCGGGATCAGGCAGGCCATCGGGGCCACCAAACGGGATATCATCCTGCAGTTCCTGATGGAGGCCACCCTGCTCAGCATCAGCGGCGGACTCATTGGCATCATCCTCGGACTTGCCCTTTCTAAAATCATCATGGGGCTTACCGGCATCCTTACCATCGTTTCACCTATTTCGATCATCATCTCCTTCGGGGTCTCCGCCTCGGTCGGGATCATTTTCGGATACATGCCTTCGCAGCGGGCAGCAAAACAGGATCCTGTTGAATCCCTCAGACATGAATAAATGAAAACCACCCTATGAAATCTGCCCTCCTGACCGTGATCCTCGCCGCGATCACCTGCTTTCCCAATGCCCGGGGACAGACGGCCGTTCGCACGCTGACCCTTACGGAGACCATCGTCATCGCCAAGACACAGTCCGCCGACGCAATGAACGCCATCCAGACTTTCAAAGCAAGTTATTGGGATTGGCGCTCGTACCAGGCCTCCAACCTGCCGTCGCTGGGGCTCACCGCCACCCTGCCATATATCAACCAGAGCATCAGCTCGCAGAGTGTCAACGGGGTCCAGTCCTATGCAAGCTACAAATACATCAGTGCCAACGCAAACCTGGGGCTAACCCAGCGCATCGGCCTCACAGGGGGTACAGTCTCCCTGAACTCAACCCTCAACGGGGTGCACAACGTGAACGCCGATAACCTTCTGCCCTATGTTTCGGTCCCCGTCAACATCGAGTTCAACCAGCCCATCTTCACTTACAACCAGTTCAGGTGGGACCGCAGGATCATGCCCCTGAAGTATCGGCAGGCCAAACAGAAGTACATCGAGGACATCGAGCAGGTCTCCATAACCGCCATAGAATATTTCTTCAACCTGATCCAGGCCCAGGTTGAAAAGAAGATCCAGCTGATCAACCTGTCGAATTACGACACGCTGTACCGCATCGCCCAGGGAAGATACCAGCTTGGCAAGATCGCCGAAAACGAGCTGCTGACGCTTGAACTCAGCTTCCTCAAGGCCCAGGCGGCCGTGGAAAATGCCGATCTTACCCTGGGGAACGCCGAATTCCGCCTGAAATCATTCCTCCATCTCCGCGACAGCAGCAACCTGGTTCTTGTTCCCCCTGTAAACATCACATTCTTCAAAATAAATCCAGAAACTGCGGTGGAATTGGCGATCAAAAACTCCTCCACATCGACCGATTTCACCAAACGGCTTCTGGATGCCGCGAGCACAGTCAACTACGCGAAAATGAACGGACGGTTCGATGCGAATCTACGAGCCGTCATCGGACTGACACAACAGGGGTCAACCGTGAAAGATGCCTATATTAATCCCGCCGACCAGCGGCAGTTCTCCCTGGGGCTCTCCATCCCGATACTCGATTGGGGTGTCGCCCGCGGCAGGATCAAAATGGCCCAATCCCAGGAAGACATTGTAAAGACCACGGTTGAACAGGGGGCCATCGATTTTAGTGCAAACGTCCGCATCAATGCGCTCCAGTTCAACATGCAGCAGAACCAGTTGAAGATTGCCGCCAAGGCCGACACCGTAGCGAAGAAAAGCTACGAGGTGATCAAAGGCCGCTATCTGATCGGGAAGATAAACGACATCACCACTCTCAATCTCGCACAGATAGAGAATGATAACGCCGAAAAGAATTACTATTATGCCCTTCAGACATACTGGTCCAATTATTACCAGATCCGCAAGCTGACGCATTTTGATTTTCGTATGAACCAACCGATCAATTTCGATCCGTCCGTTCTGAAATGAGGTTGATTTTTACCCGGCTTTATTAATACTGTTTCCAAATAATGCCTATCTTTGCAGAAACAAAATATAACCCTTAAACCTATCATTATGTCAGTATTAGTTGGAAAAAAGGCTCCCTTGTTTGAAGCTGAAGCCGTCATCAACGGCGGTGAATTCGTTGATAAATTTTCACTTGCACAGTACATCGGGAAGAAACATGTGGTTTTTTTCTTTTACCCCCTCGATTTCACCTTTGTATGTCCCACTGAACTCATCGCCTTCCAGGACAAAATCGCCGACTTCGAAAGCAGGAATGTTGCGGTGGTTGGTTGTTCCGTCGACTCCAAGTTCTCGCATTGGGCATGGCTCAATACCGAGCTGAAGAACGGCGGGATCAAAGGCGTGAAATACCCCATCGTCTCCGATCTTTCAAAGACCATCTCGGCAAATTATGATGTGCTCGCCGGCGAATATGTCTATACCGAAGAAGGCATCATGGAATTCGAAGGCGGACCGGTTGCATTCCGTGGCCTTTTCCTCATCGACAAACAGGGGATTGTCCGTCACCAGGTGGTGAATGACCTTCCGCTCGGCAGAAGCGTAGATGAAGCGCTCCGCATGGTGGATGCCCTCCAGTTTTTCGAAGAAAATGGTGAAGTGTGCCCGGCCAACTGGCACAAAGGTGATGCAGGTATGAAAGCGACTGCCGAAGGCGTGGCCGATTATCTTGGTAAACACTGATTTTCCTGAATCCGGATAATAACGGGGCTGTCCAGGTAATGAATCTTGGACAGCCCCGTTCTTTTCAGGTTATTCCATCTGTTTCGCCTCATTCCAGTAAACATCCATTTCGGCAAGGGTCAGCTCGTGGAGCGGACGCCCCTCTTCGCGGGCCTTTTCCTCGAGGTGTTTGAACCTCCTTATGAATTTCCTGTTGGTCCCTTCAAGGGCGTCTTCGGGATTGACCTCGATCAGCCGGGCATAATTGACAAGCGCGAAAATCAGGTCGCCAAGTTCATCCTCCCGATTTTTATGCCCCTGTCCCTGTTCAACAACCTCCCTGAGCTCGTTCATCTCCTCCATGACCTTGTCCCAGACCTGTTCGGGGTTATCCCAGTCAAAACCGACTCCGCTGGCCTTCTCCTGGATGCGGTATGCCTTCACCATGGCAGGCAGCCCTGCCGGGACCCCCGAAAGAACCGATCTGTTGCCCTTTTCCAGTAGTTTTATCTTCTCCCAGTTATCATGCACCTCTTTGGCATTTTTTACCTGCACATCGCCAAAAATGTGCGGGTGCCGGTTGATCAGCTTTGCGGTGATATTGTCGATGACATCCTTGATGTCAAAAGCGTTGCTCTCAGAAGCGATCCTGGAGTAAAAGACAAGATGAAGCATCAGGTCTCCTAGTTCCTTTTTGATCGAGTCCATATCTTTCTGCAGGATCGACTCAGATAATTCATAGGTCTCTTCTATGGTCAGGTACCGGAGCGAATCGATGGTTTGTTTTTTATCCCACGGACATTTTTCCCTGAGTTCGTCCATGATCTCCAGGAGTTTCCGGAATGCTGCGAGTTTTTCTTCCATTAATTTTATTTTCCGCAAAAGTAAGCATTTCACCTTTGCAGCGTTATTATTCATCCTGTTTGCCTTTGAAAGTATTTGCAAATGGACAATTCATGATAACTTTGCTAGGTTGAAACCCCTCATACT
Organism: uncultured Bacteroidales bacterium; assembly: GCA_903845055.1. Taxonomy (GTDB): domain Bacteria; phylum Bacteroidota; class Bacteroidia; order Bacteroidales; family FEN-979; genus CAIVAT01. The sequence continues at coordinate 17,445 of CAIMWF010000092.1, forward strand.
GATTTGGTTAAAAAATTGAAATACCACCCTGTTTTGTTGCGTTTCATTTTCTGCAATCTGCTGATAATCTTGGTTTCAACCCATGCATCAGCCCAGTTTGAGCACAAACTGTTCTCCTCAAACTTTATCATCGAGGGCAAGGTTCATTACGGGTTTATCTATGCCCAGCACACCGAGTTGGAGATGTTCCAGGCCCATTTTCCTGCCTTCGAACTCATCGTCCAGCAAATGACCTATGGAAAATTCAACTGGGAAAGGGCTTACAACTACCCGCTGATCGGGTTTTCGATGTTTTATTCGGGTTATGGGAATAACCCCTCGCTCGGCCAGGCATATGCCGTCATGCCCTTCATCAATTTCCCTTTGTATAAAACCCGGAATTTTACGGCCGGATTCCGTTTGGCCGTGGGGCTGGGATACATTACGAAACCTTTCAACCGGATCACAAATTTCAAAAACCTTGCCATAGGTTCCCATTTCAATGCAGCCGCCAACCTGATGTTCGAGGCAAGATTCCGGCTTAATTATTTTGTCACCCTCACCTCGGGCATCTGCCTTCAGCATTTTTCAAACGGATCGCTCAAACTTCCGAATTTCGGTCTCAACGCCCCGTTGATCAGCCTGGGCGTGGCACTGCGGCCCTTCAAGGAAAACCTTGATATCCACGACCGGTACTACGCCCCCACCGAGCCCTTTGCTGCCATCATCCATCACACCATCGAATTCAATATCGGGGGGCTGGTTGGTTACAAAAACATGCAGGCGGTCTTCGGGGAGAATTTTATTGTCTACCACATTTTTGAAAACACCTTCGTCAGGGTAAGTGCTAAAAGCAAAGCGGGGCTGGGCCTTGATTTCTCCTACGATCCCTCGCAGATCAGGATATTAGAAATGCACGACATCCCGGTTACCAATAAGCTCAGTATCATCCGGCCCGGGGTGAATGCCGCATACCAGCTTGTAATGTCGCATATGGGATTTATCTTTAATCTCGGTTACTACCTCGGCGGGAAGGAAAAAAGCAATGGCCCGCTTTACGAAAAGCTGTCACTCCAGTACAATTTCACGAAAGACATTTTTGCAACGGTGATGCTTAAGGTGCATTGGGGAAGAGCCGATTATATCGGCTGGGGACTGGGGTTCAGTTTCGACAAGAAATACGGTAAAAAAACCGTACGGTAACCGGGTCCGGAATGTCCGCGGCATCTTCTCCTGAAGACCTTGCCGGGCCGGCAAACCTGTCGGCCTGGTTCAGAATTACGGCTGAATGGTTGTATCAATATGCCCTGGCAAAGATTACCCGCTGGGTGGAAGGTTTTCCTGAATAGATACATTTACCCTCCTCACGGGGGTTGTTCAGCGGAATGACCCTGATGGTAGCCTTGGTCTCCTCCTTGATTTTTCCTTCGGTCTCGGCAGTGCCGTCCCAGTGGGCAGAAATGAATCCTCCCTTGTCGTCGAGAACCCGTTTGAACTCCTCCCAGCTGTCGACCCTGAAGGTATTGTTTTCGCGGAATGCAAAGGCACGCTCGTAGAGGTTCTGCTGGATCTGGTCAAGCAGGTGGATCACCTTGTTTTCGATGTCCGTGAGCTGCAGGTTCTCTTTTTCGAGCGTATCCCTGCGGGCAACCTCCACGGTTCCCTGTTCAAGGTCCCTCAAACCGATGGTCAGCCTTACGGGGACCCCCTTGAATTCATATTCCGTAAATTTCCAGCCAGGTTTATGGGTGTCACGATCGTCGTATTTCACCGAAACACCCCTGGCTTCGAGGGCCTTCTTGATCGGGAGTACAGCTGCGGTTATCAGGGCAAGCTGTTCCTGTGTTTTAAAAACCGGGACGATGGCAACCTGAGTCGGGGCAAGTTTAGGTGGCAGCACCAGTCCGTGATCGTCGGAATGCGACATGATCAGGGCCCCCATGAGCCGGGTGCTGACTCCCCATGAGGTGGCCCAGACGTAATCAAGCTGGTTTTCGCGGTTCAGGTACTTCACATCAAAGGCTTTAGCGAAGTTCTGTCCCAGGAAATGGGAAGTCCCGGCCTGGAGCGCCTTGCCGTCCTGCATCAACGCTTCTATCGCAAAGGTTTCGATGGCCCCTGCAAAGCGTTCTGCCGGCGACTTGGTCCCCTTGATCACCGGGATGGCCATCCAGTTCTCGGCAAAGTCGGCATAAATGTTCAGCATGGTTTCAGCCTCCGCCACAGCCTCTTCACGGGTGGCATGTGCCGTATGCCCCTCCTGCCAAAGGAATTCGGTGGTCCGGAGAAACAGCCGCGTTCTCATCTCCCAGCGAACAACATTTGCCCACTGGTTGATCAGAACCGGCAGATCACGGTACGATTTGATCCAGTTCCTGTAGGTATCCCAGATGATCGTTTCGGAGGTCGGCCGCACGATCAGCTCCTCTTCAAGTTTAGCATCTTCGTCCACGACGATCCCTTTGCCGTCCGGCGAGTTTTTCAGACGGTAATGGGTCACAACCGCGCACTCCTTGGCAAATCCCTCGACATGACTGGCCTCCTTGCTGAAAAACGATTTTGGGATGAAAATCGGGAAATAGGCGTTGGAATGCCCGGTATCCTTAAATTTCTTATCCAGGACCGCCTGGATGCGCTCCCAGATGGCATAACCATAGGGTTTGATCACCATACATCCACGAACTGCGGAATTTTCAGCCAGATCGGCCTTGATAACCAGGTCGTTATACCATTGAGAATAATTTTCATCTCGCGTGGGAAAATCTTTCGCCATTTTATAATTTGGTATAATATTTGTTATTTACTGATAGCTTTTTCTAGCGCAAAAATACGAAAATAATCCCGATCCGGATGAGTCGAACGACTTTCAGGTATTAAATGCAAACGCCTTATGAAAAAATCAGCTTTTTTTATTGCAATCATCAGCCTGGCGACTGTTGCCTGTACCTCCCAGAAGATGGCAACCACCGCTGTAAACGACGATGTTTACAGCTCCTCCAGGCGGCATGAGCAACCGGTTGCCAAAACAACACAGCCGACGGTATCAGGGGCCCAGGTGGTCACCTCCCCCGATAATGCGAAGCCACAGAAACCCGCCTCCTCCTCATTTGCCGATGACTACAACGACTATTCCTATGCCGGCAGGATCAACCGGTTCAACAGCAAGGATACCACGAAAGGCTATTTTGATGATTCTTATTCCGGCACATCATCAACCGGCGGAGGCAACGACCCGAATGTGAATATCTCTTTCGGTTTTGGCACCGGTTTCGGAGGATACGGTTCCTCCATGTATTTTGGAAGCGGATGGGGTTATCCCTATTATTCCATGGGTTTTGGTTACGGGTGGGGCTACCCCTATTATGGCATGGGATGGGGATATCCTTATTACGGGTACAGCCCCTGGTACAATCCCTACTGGTATGGATACGGATACAACGATCCGTATTACGGATACCCGCCATATTACGCATCGTCTTCCATCTATTACGGCCGCCGTACCAGCCTTTCACGTACCGACGGGGGCATCCATAACCTGAGAACGGCCTCCCCGGTTGCGGGCGGCAGTGTAAATCAAAATGACCGGTCGCGGTCAACAACGGTGAATACCAGGAATACAGGCCAGCAGGTGACAAAAGTTCCCGCAACACAGGAAACATATCGTTATTCACGTCCCGGGAACAGCCAGGTTGTTTACCAGAGAAATAATGGCAAGGTCCAGAACCAGGCTCAGGTCCAGAGGCAGGGCCAGGGTCAGGTTCCGCATCCGCAGCCCGCACCCAGGTACACCCGTCCCGAAAACGCTACCCAGGTGCAGCGTTCGGGTTCAGCTCAAAGCTACTCCTCACCTGTTTACAGACAGCCTAAAACCAGCCAGGAATACCTGGCACCCAGGACACAGAGCACCAACGCTGCAAGAAGCGGCAGCCAGGTTTCCGGCAGCAGGGTCAGTTCAGGCGCAGGTTACAGGCAGTCCGGCACACCTTCCCAGGGCAGGAGTTATTCAGCCCCATCCGGATCTTCAGGAAGCCCCTCTCAGGGACGTTCAGGATCTACCTATTCGACCCCGGCAAGGTCGGGCGGCAGCAACAACAGTTCATCGCCCGCTAGATCAGGCGGCAGCAGCGGCGGTTCATCGGGCAGCGGCGGCGGGCACCGCAGGTAACACTTGTATCATACTAAAACCGTAACTCAATGAAAACCCCATTCATAACAGCCCTGCTCATCACTTTGTCCTGGTCCCTGGTTAATGGCCAGACTGCCGAAGACGCCCTGCGGTTTTCGCGGGTTCTTTACAGCGGAACCGCCAGGTATAACGCACTCGGCGGAGCCTTTGGCGCCGTCGGCGCCGATTTCTCGACCCTGGCCGTCAACCCTGCCGGGCTGGGCCTCTACACGGCCTCTGAAGTGACCTTCACCATGGCTCCGTCAGTCGCCAGCGCCTCTGCAAGTTACAACGGCTCCACTGCAAACGACAACCGGCTGAATTTCGGAATCGGCAACCTGGGGCTGGTGATCAGCAACAACACCGCCAAAGGCAACAACGGCATACTTAAAAGCATCAACATCGGCATCGGTCTCAACCGGCAGAACGATTTCAACAACCGTGTCGTCATTCACGGTGTCAATATGAACAACTCGATGATGCAGAGCTATGCCAACACCCTGAATCAAAAAAAAATCGACACACTGGCCCTGCAGAACGGCAGCGACCCGTTTGACCTCGGGCTTGCCTATATGGCCAACCTCATCGGGTATAACAAGGATACAAAGCAGTATTTCGCAGATGCCGCCTATGGTGGGGTTGGCCAGGATAAAACCATCACCACTTATGGTTCGATGAATGAAATGGATTTCTCTGTAGCCGCGAATTTCAATGATAAAGTGTTCGTGGGGCTTACCCTTGGAATCCCTTCCATCAACTTTTATGAAAGCAGTCTATACCAGGAATACCGGGTGAAAGACACGATCCCTAACTTTATCGCAATGAACTACCGGTACGACCTGCATACCCATGGCACCGGCGTTAACCTGAAAGTCGGGTTCATCTACAAACCGGCCAACTGGGTCAGGATCGGCGCTGCCATTCACACCCCTACCTGGTACCCGAGCCTGCACGACCAGTATTACAGCAGCATGCAGTCGACCTTCGACAACTCCTCATGGAACTCCACCCAGTATTCTCCCATCGGCACTTACGATTATGTGCTGACCACGCCTTTCCGCGCCATCGGCAGCCTGGCGTTCATCATCGGGCAGTACGGGCTGATCAGTGCTGATTACGAATATGTCAATTATTCCCAGGCACAGTTCAGTGCTCCTGACGACAATTTCTCCACTGTCAACAATGAGATCAGCTCAAGTTACAAATCGTGGGGAAACATCAGGATCGGAACGGAATGGAGACTCTCCAACCTACGGTTGAGGGGAGGTTTTGGCTACTTCTCAAACCCTTACCAGGGACAAACGAACAACAGCGAGCGATACCAGGTATCGGGAGGATTGGGCTACCGCGGCCGGCACTTTTTTGCCGACCTCACCTATGTGTGGGCCCGCATGAACCAGGATTATTATCTCTACGACCCGTCGATGGTCAACCCGGCCCGGATAACCAACCACACGAACACCATTCTGACAACCATCGGCATCAGGTTTTAGGCCCCGTCTTTTTAACCCTTATCAAACCAGCTTTGGCCTTCTGACCAAGGCTGGCCTTATATTCGGGCGTATTGATGGTCAGGCAAAGCCTGTATGCGCTGTCTGCTTTTGACCATTCGCCACGGTTTTCAAAAAGGAGCCCCATCTGGTACGCGGCGCTGGCCGCAAAGTAATAGGGTTCGGTTTTGCCCCTCTGGATAGTCAGTCGGTAGTATTCAACCGCCCTGCCATAATTCCCGGTTTCATGATAGATCCGCCCGAGCCGGTAGTTATATTCGATGAGGTCGCGGGTTGAGCGCACCGAGCGGCTGATGCTGTTGTCCAGCAGCTCCTTCATCGACCGGTGATAATAACCCCCGTCGAACAATAACCGCGCCCGCAGCAAGATCACATTCGGCAAAACTCCCGAAGCCGCTTCGCTGTAGGCCTGTTTATCCTCATCAACCACCGATACCCCCATGACAAGGACAAGTTTCAGGGTCTGGCGGTACCTGGCAGTATCCCCCCGGAGCAATGCGATCCAGGCCATTTTCTGGTAGGCCGACCGTATATAATTCTGTCCCCTGAAATTCCCCGAAAACTGCTCGAAAAGGTGAAGGGCTGAAAAATCGAGGTTGTTCAGCCGGGCCATTCCCTCGAGATAATCCAGGTATACAAAGGGAAACCGCATGGTGAGCGCCTCGCGCTCCTGAAGGAGTGCAAGGGCCTCGTCGTTCAGTCCGTTTTTCATCAGGATGGTGGCGCCGGCAAAGATCATCAGCGGACTCTTCGACTGTGCTTCGGTGTTCTGTGCGATGAGAAAACGGATTACCGGAAGGGCGTCCTTTTTGTTCTTCTGCAGGTTCCCGGCGAGGAACGCCAGGTAAAAGGATGCTTCCGGCCTGTACAGCGAGGTAATCTTATCAGGGCCTGCATACCCGGCCACCCGGCGGATCTCGTTCAAACCGCCCTCTACGGAACCATCCACACCCATGATACCGGCGATCCACCGGTAGCTTTCAGGGACAATACCTCCCACCACATGTACGATGCCAAGTCCAAGGTTGTTGATGAGAAAATCAGGGAATTTCACCTTGTTTTCGGTAAAGAGCTGGTGCGCTTTCCTGATTTCAAAGGCGGCAGCGGTATAATCGCCGAATTTGAGCCTGGCCGAAGCCCATTGCAGGTAACCTTGTGCGAGGCAAAACCGGTAATAGGGTGAATCCTGCCGGCCATGTTCAAGCCTGGTGATCCGGTCCGACATCCTGCCTTTAAGCAGCTCGTACTGGCTGCGGTCTTCGCCGATGAAAAGGGTAAGGTAATCAATGTAATTCTCAAAATAAACGGGCAGGAGATTTGCAGGGTCCGCCTTTTTCTCCGTGTCGATCAGTTTGCGGGCTTCGGCGAACTGCAGCGACAGGATTGCCTGGTAGGTATGCTGGCAATTGTCGTTATAATCATATTGGGCGAGAAGCGACGGAAGAAAAAAAAGAAAAGCACCTGCGATCAAAATAAACCTGATCAGAGGTGCCTTACCTTTTATGGCTGATTTTGACATCAATGCACAGCACTCACAATTCCGTCATCCACCAGGATACGTCCGCAGTATTCGCAAACGATGATTTTTTTGTGCATCCTGATATCCAACTGGTGCTGCGGTGGAATTTTATTGAAGCAACCGCCGCAAGCATCGCGTTCGATCTGGACAACAGCCAGGCCGTTCCGCGCGATCTTGCGGATCCTTGAGTAGGCCATGAGCAGCCGGTCTTCAATGTACTTGCGGTTTTCCTCCGAATTGGTGATCAGGTCGCTTTCCTCTTTCTCAGTTTCGGCGATGATGTCTTCCAGTTCATTGCGTTTGATCTCCAGGTCGTTTTTCCGGTCCTGCAAAACCTGCTGAAAACTGTCAATTTCTTCCTTTTTCAGTTCCAGGCCCGACTGGAATTCCTTGATGCGTTTTTCCGAAAGCTGGATTTCGAGGTTCTGGTATTCAATTTCCTTGGTAAGAGAATCGTACTCGCGATTGTTGCGGACGTTCATCTGCTGGTCTTCATACTTTTTAATAAGCGCCAGGGCGTCCCTGATGGCATTTTTCTTGTCGACCATCGATTTTTCAAGTGCCTCCGTTTCCTGGATGTAATTGTCAACACGGGTTTCGAGCCCGGCTATCTCATCTTCGAGGTCCTGTACTTCCAGGGGAAGTTCACCCCGGATGATCCGGATTTTATCCACCTGTGAATCGACCTGCTGGAGATTATATAAGGCAATAAGTTTCTTTTCAATCGTCACTTCCCCTTTTTCATCATTGGCCTCTGACCTGGCTTTGGATGAAACCTTTTCAACGGGAGCCTCGGCAGTAATTTCTTCGGTTTCCGCAGGAATTGCCTTCTCTTTGGCTTCCTCCCTGGCCTCGGGTTTCCTGGCCAGTTTTGACGGTTTTGAAGTTGCGATGGGCTTGTTTGTCATCTTTGACATAAACTCAGTTTTAAAAATAATGAACCGGATTGGTATTTACTTCTGAAATAAGGAATGCAAAGGTAGGAAATTTTTCAATAAGAGTATTAAAAAGCCATTCTTTTACCCATTGTTCGCTTTCATAATGACCCACATCGGCGAGAAGCATCGTCTTCCCGGCATCGAAAAAATCGTGGTATTTCAGGTCGGCGGTAAGGAAAGCATCGGCCCCTGCGCGAATGGCCTGGTCAATGAGGAAACTGCCTGATCCCGTACACAATGCCACCTTTTTAACTGGTTTCGGATGAAAAATGGTGTGTCTGATCACCGGGATCCCGAGAACCTTTTTAACCAACTCCAGAAACTGCTCCTGCCCTGCCGGGTGTTCCAGTTCGCCGATCAGTCCGGCACCGGTTTGGGAGGCGGCATTCTTCAGCACGTAAACATCATATGCCACCTCTTCGTAGGGATGGGCCGATTTTAGTGCCTCAACAACACCTTTTTCAAGATAGTCGGGCAAAATCACCTCCACGCGGATCTCTTTTTCAACATGGAGCATGTTTTTTTTCCCGACAAACGGGTTTGCCGCATCAGAAGCCCTGAAGGTCCCCTCCCCGGAAACATTGTAACTGCACTGATCGTAATTGCCGATGCTGCCCGCCCCGGCCCCGAACATGGCGTTCCTGACCGCATCCGCATGACCGGAAGGGCAAAAAGTGACCAGTTTGAGCAGGGTGCTCCGGCCGGGACTGAGGATCCTCCATTTTGAAATTCCCAGCTTTTCAAAAACAAGTGCGTTAAGTCCCTGAAGGGTATTGTCAAGGTTGGTATGCACGGCGTAGACCGCAATATCGTGAACGAGGGCAAGCGAAAGAATGACCGTTTCGGGTCTTCCCGGTACCAGTTTTTTAATACCCCTGAAAATAAAGGGATGGTGAGAGATGACCAGGTTGCATTTTTCACGGATCGCCTCCTGCATCACCTCTTCGGTGAGGTCGAGACACAGCAGCGCCTTTTCGAATTCCCGACAGGGGTCACCTGTAATAAAGCCACAATTGTCATAATCTTCCTGGAGCGTAAGCGGGGAAAGGGTTTCGATATAGTGCCCGATTTCAGCAATTTTCATAAGAACCTTGATTTAACAAATTTCAAAAATAATAAATTTCTGCCGACCGGAGGCAGTGTCGCTGTTCATAATTTGTTGAAAAATAAACAACCAGCGACCATGAATCTGCCATAAAAAGGACAACTTTTGGCAATTGATTGGGTTCCCAAACAAGGATCTCTTGAAAACGCCAAATGTAATCATTGTTGACAACAATCCGGCACACCGGAACCTGACCAGGTACTACCTGGAAAGCAGCAGATCATGCAAGGTCTGCTCCATGGTATCATACGACGAGTGCATCTACCGCCTGGGGAAAAACCCGGATTTTGATTTCATTGTTTCCGAGCTGATCCCGGATGAAACGCAGGCCCTCGCGTTCCTGGAAAATGTCCGTGAAATTTCGTCTTCGGTACGGGTTATTTTCTTTGCAAGGTTCAACGATCCGTCGGCTGCTTTGAGGCTGCATGATGCCGGTGCCACGGATTACCTGGTCAAATCGTCCGGACCCGACATGGGAGTTGCAGAACTGATTAAAAACATCCGGTATCTCACCCGCGAAAAAGCCCTTGACCGGGACCCGGCTCCTTTAACCTGAAATTTTTTCTGTTTGTTAGGGTGATTTTTTTCAATCCAGTTAATTGAATAACATTTTTTCATAATTTAGGTGGCTAAATTATGACCAGATTCCTACAAATTTTATTATTGCCGGTTGCTGTTTGTTATGGTCTGGCCATGCAACTGAGGAACTTGTTTTTCGACCTTGGAATTCTCCCATCGCAAAAATTCAACAAACCAGTTATTTCGATAGGGAACCTCACCTATGGAGGAACCGGCAAGACCCCGCATGTTGAATACCTGATCAGGCTGCTCTCCCCGCAATTGTCATTGGCCACGCTCAGCAGGGGATATGGCAGGAACACGCGCGGATTCCTGGTTGCCACGGAAAAGTCGGTGGTGGGAGACATCGGGGACGAGCCCCTTCAGTATCTTAAAAAGTTCCCGTTGATCCGGGTAGCGGTTGACGAACGCAGACCCCGCGGGGTGCAGATGTTGTTCAGTCAGTTTCCCGGACTCAACGCAGTCCTCCTCGACGATGCATTCCAGCACCGTTATATAAAACCCGGGTTGTCGATCCTTTTAACCGATTACCACCGGCTCTACCCCGATGATTTTGTGCTGCCCTCGGGGACCCTGCGCGAATTCAGGAGCGGGGCGAAACGGGCGGATATCATCATTGTCACCAAAACCCCGAAGATCTTTTCCCCGATCACCCGGAGGAGAATCCTGGAAGATCTGAAACCCGGCAAACACCAGCAGGTTTATTTTTCATACATCCGGTATGACGACCCGGTAGCCGTTTTTCACCCCGGGAAACTCGCATTCCCTGTAAAAGCAAGCAACATTCTGCTGTTCACCGGCATCGCCAACGATTACCCGCTGCGCGATCATCTCGGGCGCATGTGCAGGGAACTGATTGCCGTTAAATATCCTGACCACCACCAGTATACCATTACAGACCTTGAAGTGCTTGTTAAAAAATTCAATGACCTCCCCACCCAGAAAAAAATCCTGGTGACCACTGAAAAAGATGTAATGCGGCTGAAAATCCCCGGGTTTTGCACTATTTTGGAAAATTTGCCGTTATTTTACATTCCCATGGAGGTCGATTTTCACGGGGAGGGCAAAGAAATGTTTGATAAAGAGATATTAAGCTATGTTGGCAAATATTAAAGAGACGATTGAATATCTGGAGAGCAGGATCTCACTGAAGCCGGAGATCGGTATCATCCTTGGAACAGGGCTCGGCGGCCTTGTCAATGAAATCGAAATCCAGCAAACCATTCCATATGAATTCATTCCCAATTTTCCCGTTTCAACAGTGCAGGGTCACCACGGCCAGTTGATTTTCGGTACCATGAGCGGGAAGCCTATCGTCGCAATGCAGGGCAGATTCCATTATTACGAAGGATATACCATGCAGGAGATCACCTTCCCTGTCAGGGTCATGAAATTCCTCGGCATTAAAATGCTGATCCTTTCCAACGCCAGCGGCGGTGTAAATCCCGGTTTCGAAGTGGGCGACATTATGGTGATCAATGATCACATCAACCTGATGAAGGACAACCCGCTCATCGGCAGGAACGAGGATGAGATCGGCTCCAGGTTTCCCGATATGGGTCATGCCTATGACCAGGAACTTATCGACAAGGCCATGGCCATTTCTGCACGGCTTGGGATCAGGTTGCAGCAGGGTGTCTATGCCGCCGTATCGGGGCCGACTTATGAAACCCCGGCCGAATACCGTTACATCCGCACCATTGGCGCCGACGCAGTCGGCATGTCGACGATCCCGGAGGTCATCTCCGCCCGGCACATGGGACTGAAATGTTTTGCCATTTCAGTGATTTCCGACCTTGGCGTTCCCGGTAAAATCGTTGAAATATCGCACAAGCATGTCATCGACGCCGCCTCAGCGGTGGAACCCCTGATGACAAGCATTATCAAGGAGATGATCGCCGGTTAATCCCTAACGGATCGGATAATCCATGATTTTGATCCTCCAGCCCCGGTCGGTCCTGCATCGTTTCTGATCCAGGGATATGGATATCAGTCCGGCGCCGGCCATCGATCCTGCAATGATGAACATGTCGGGCGTGAATAACCGTTCGTTGTTGATCAGGTGATTGATGCCGATGATGACAAAAATGGCCGCCCCTCCCTTCAGCAAAACCCGGCCGAATTTTTTCGGGAATGAAAACCGCTTGTACACGGAGCCTATTTCATGAATATGAACATCGAACGGCCTCAGTTCAGAGACTGAAATGACACTGTCGCCAACCGACCACAATTTACCTGCCAGGATCGTATCTTTTTTTGTTACCCTGAGTTTGATATAATCGCCTGCGTGGTAGAAATATCTCCGGGAACTCCCGATCTTCTCAACCATCATCGTTTTTTGTGAAAAAACAGGAAGGGAAAGGATGGCCAAAACAATGGGGATCAGAATTTTCTTCATTTTTCTATCGGATCAGTAAATGTACGCAAAATTGGTATTTCCTTATCTTTGTGGTCTGATGAAAAAAAAAACCATCTTCTTTTTTTTTCTCCTGGTTTTTACCGGTTGCAGCCAGAAGGGGAATAACCCCCTCCTGGTACACCCCGGCACCGGGTCTATCCTGTCACTGGGTTCAGGAAACCAGGCTTCAGCCGGCAATGCGCGATATCCGCTGTCGTCAAGCCCTGTGAAACCGGATCCGCCGCAGGTGGGAACAGGAATAAAAAGGCACGGAGGTCGCAGTAAAGCAAATATTCCGGAACACCTGCTGACCCGTGAGGCCAGGGATTCCATCTTCATAGAACGGTTGAACTACCTGAGGCAGAATAAGATCGAAGCCGACCTGAACGAACCGGTGAGCCAGCGGTTCCTCTTCTCCCCTGCCGAAAACCTGGTATCCCCCTCCCTGGTTACGCTTGGGAGCGAATCCATTCTTACGATCAATTTCGACAACGACATCCTGGATTATACCGACCGGTTTTACACCAATGGAATTAAAATAGAACTGATCGCCCCCGCGCTGCGTGCCAATCCTGCTGCAAGGGCACTTGTTCCATACTGGCATGCCGGAAGAAATTATTACGGGTTATCGCTGGTTCAGAACATGTACACCCCATCGACCACCAAGATCGGGGGAATCCTTTTCGGCGACCGGCCATATGCAGCCTACCTTTACCTGGGGAGTTTCAGGATCACCCTTGACCCGGTGCGTCATATCAGGCAAACCAGCGAAATCGACCTCGGTGTAATCGGCCCACAGTCATACGGAGAGTGGGTTCAGCGCACATTTCATAAAGATGTCCCTACCAATAGCGAACCGCTCGGATGGGAATACCAGATCAAAAACGACCTGGTGCTTAATTATAGTGTCAGGCTTGAAAAGGGTATCGTAAACAGGAAAAGTGTCGAACTGATCCTCTCCTCCTCCGCCGACCTGGGGACACTTTATACAAACCTGTCGGGCGGCTTCCAGTTCAGGACCGGTTTGATGAATCCCTATTTCGACAGCCCGGGGATTCTCTCGCGGGGGAACCGTCAAAAACCGGATGCCCGGAAATTTCAATTTGTTTTCTTTGTAAAAGGATCGGGAAAATTTGCAGGTTACGATGCCACCCTTGAAGGGGGGCTCATCAACCGGTCGAGCGTTTATACCATCCCTTCCATCGCTGTTTCACGATGCGTTTTGCAGGGCAGCAGCGGAATTTCGCTGGGTTACAACGGATGCCGCCTCGATCTTGAACAATTCATTCTGAGCCCCGAATTCCACAACGGTTGGTGGCACAAATGGGTTCATATTGCCCTTGTCTTCGGCCTGTGATTGTTGATAAATAAAATAGGGTTGTGAAGAACTTCATTCCCCGATTAGCGCTATTTTTGGCCCATGGAAGATAAAAATACCCGAAAGAGGACCCGCAGCAGAACCGGGTTGAGTGAAACGGTCTTTGAACACGGAAAGATCCCCCCCCAGGCACTTGACCTGGAGGAGGCGGTTCTTGGTGCGATGATGCTTGAAAATGACCGCCTGGCAGAAGTTATCGAAGTTCTGAAACCGGAGGTCTTTTACAAGGAAAACCACCAGATCATTTTTTCCGCCATCCAGCGGTTGTTCGGACAAAACGAGCCGGTTGACATCCTAACAGTAACCGAGGAACTCCGCAAAAGCGGGGAACTCGACATCGCAGGGGGGCCCTATTTTATTACGATGCTCACCAACCGCATCGCTTCCACAGCCAACATTGAATTTCATTCCAGGATCATTCTCCAGAAATTCATCCAGCGGGAGCTGATCAGGGTATCCTCCGATATTATAAAGGATGCCTACGAGGACACCACCGATGTGTTCGACCTGCTCGACAAGGCAGAGAACGGGCTGTTTGCGATCAGCGAGGGCAGCATCGGCAAGTCGTACATGGACATGCAAAGCATCATCACGGAAGCCATCAAGGAGATCGCCGCCGGCCGGAGCCAGGAGGGCAAGTTGAGGGGGGTGGGTTCCGGATTCACCGAGCTCGACCGGATCACCTCCGGCTGGCAGAAATCCGACCTGATCATTATCGCCTCACGTCCGGGGATGGGAAAAACCGCGTTCGCCCTTACCATGGCGCGTAATGCAGCCATTGATTTCAAAAAGCCTGTCGCCGTTTTCTCGCTGGAAATGTCATCCATCCAGCTGGTTACGAGGCTGATGTCGAGCGAAACCGAAATTCCCCAGGAAAAGCTGCGCAAGGGGACCCTGGAAGAGCATGAATGGGCGCAGCTCAATACGCGCATCACCCCGCTGATCGACGCACCATTGTATATCGACGACACGGCGGCATTGTCGATCTTCGATCTCCGGGCAAAATGCCGCAGGCTGAAGGCGCACCACGACATCCAGATGGTGATCGTCGATTACCTTCAGCTGATGCAGGGGAGCCAGGACACACGTGGCAACCGCGAACAGGAGATCAGCAGCATATCGCGGGCGCTGAAAACACTCGCGAAGGAGTTGAATATTCCGGTCATCGCCCTTTCACAGCTGAGCCGCGCATCCGAAAAACGCGAAAAAGCAGCCAAGCCCATCCTGTCCGACCTGCGCGAATCGGGATCCATCGAACAGGATGCCGATATGGTCATGTTCATCTATCGTCCCGAATACTACAAAATTGACGTTGACGAAAACGGGGATTCAACTGCGGGGGTGGCTGACATCATCATTGCCAAGAATCGCAACGGCCCCCTGAAGGATGTCAGGATCAGGTTCGTTTCGAAATACGCCAAATTCGTTGATGCTGAGATGGAATACACCCCGGTCAATACTATTCCGGCCAATACCTCGTTTGAAGGTTCATTCAAAACCCGTACGGTGATGTCGAAAATGGACGATGATGATAAAAATGAACCGCCGTTTTAACCAGGCAGCACTTCTGGTATTCTTTCTTTTTCTTTCCATCGCCTATTCCGCCAGGGGAGCCTTTATACTCGTGCCCATGGACGAATCTCAGAAAAACCACCTGAAGGCTTACGGGATCGCCTACTGGGTTTTGAAAAAAGATGTGGAGGTCAGCTGGTTGCTGAATTACAGGGGCGGAAGTTTCATGTTCAAATACCTCAAACCGCTTGAAGAGGAGTGCACCATCCGTGGCGTCAGTTACCAGATTATCGCCGACGCACAACAGGCGGCCATTCTGCAGGAGATCTCCGATCCACAGGTGAACATGGAGAATATAAAACTCCACAAGGCGCCAAAAATTGCTGTTTATTCCCCGAAGAACAAGCGTCCATGGGATGATGCCGTAACGCTGGTGCTGGGCTATGCCGAAATCCCCTATGATGTGATCTATGACGAGGAGATCATGGGGGGCGTGCTGCCCATGTACGACTGGCTTCACCTTCATCATGAGGATTTCACCGGCCAGTATGGAAAATTCTGGGCTGCCTATAAAAATTTCCCCTGGTACCAGGAAGATGTGGCTGCACAGGAAGAGAGTGCGCGCAAACTCGGCTTTGCCAAGGTATCGCAGATGAAACTCGCCACCACCAAGAAGATCCGCGATTTCGTTGCTGGCGGCGGTTACCTGTTTGCCATGTGCTCTGCCCCCGACAGTTACGATGTCGCGCTGGCGGCCGAAAATACCGACATCTGCGATGTGATGTTCGACGGCGACCCCCCCGACCCGGATGCACAGGCAAAATTGAATTTTGCCAACTGTTTCGCCTTCGAAAGTTTCACCCTGGTCACCAACCCTTATGAATACGAGATATCCTCGATCGACGTGACCGAAACCAGGCCGAAGAACATCCAGAAGGAGAATGATTTCTTCACCCTGTTTGAATTTTCCGCGAAGTGGGACCCGGTGCCCAGCATGCTTTGCCAGGATCATGAGACGCTTGTGCACGGCTTCATGGGGCAAACCACCGCTTTCAACAAGAAGTATGTCAAATCAAGTGTGATTATTCTTGGGGAGACAAAATCGCTGAACGAGGCCCGTTATATCCATGGTGATTTCGGGAAGGGAACCTGGACGTTTCTCGGCGGTCACGATCCCGAGGACTACCAGCACCTGGTGGGGGATCCGCCGACCGACCTGAACCTGCATCCCAATTCTGCAGGCTATCGTTTGATCCTCAACAATATCCTTTTCCCGGCAGCAAAAAAAGAAAAACGGAAAACCTAATTGCCCAGGTATTTTTCCTGCATCCAGAGGTGGTATGTATTCCCGTCGAAATCGTAGGAAATTTCATCGTTGCAACTGGTTTTTCCCATGAATTCAATCGTGCCCGTTGGGATCCCCGCACCTGGTATGGACAGGGTGATGGTGCCGCTGCTGATCCATGGACAATTTTCCCTCGTTTCAAGGGTTTTCGTGATGATGGCTGTAAAAGGGTGCCCGGCAGAGGAGGCTCCCCCTGCATTTCCGCCAAAAGTGATGAGGGTTTGTTTGACGCCCGGTGAAATAAAAACAGCCGTGACCGCGCACCGGTAAACTGCGCTGACATGGATTGAATGGACCGAGTCCTTGCTGATGACGGCACCCGGGATGATATCATCGTATAGATACTGACCGTCCTGGGGCCCCTTGCACCGGATGCTGTCGCTGCCGGTTACCTTATGCCCGTCTTCCGCATAGCCCTGGAAGGCGACCCGGATGGTCGATCCTGCATGGAAAAACCCTGAATCGATGGTTGCAACGAATACCCCTGCGCGGGCTACATGGTCGGCAGAGCGGCTGCCTGCGAATGAAAAGGTGTATACCCGGCCCTTCGAATCCAGGCTCACCATGGCACTGTCAATCATTGCGTGGTGGACCGCTGACAGTGAACTGTCGGTCACAGCTTTTTCAAGAAGGCGGAAAACATAGGTAAACATGCGGCTGGCAATGACCTGGTCGTTGGCCACGTTGAGGTTGGGTTTCAGATCGATGGCGCTGTTTTTTTTACAGCCTGCTGCAAGCAACATGCAAAACAAAGCCAGTATGAGATAAACGCATTTTTTCATTGCCTGTTCAATTCCCGGGTTACCGCACACGGTCGTATGTTTCGTTGGTGTATGAAAAGTTATTCGCGTCATCCCAAAGCGGTTCATCATATTCAACCAGTTTCCATTGCGAAAAATCGATCTCAGGGAAAAACACATCCGCATCGAAGGATTTCTTTACCCTCGTGAGGTATAAACGATCGGCATGCGGTAAAAATTGCTTGTATACGGAGGCTCCACCGATGATGAAATTTTCTTCTGCCGGGTCGCAGATCCTGATGGCTTCATCAATGGAATAGGCCATTTCGCAACCTCCGATCTTTTCACCCGCTTCGTCGGTAATCACGATATTACGGCGGTTGGGCAGGGGACGCCGGGGAAGTGATAGAAAGGTGCGTTTTCCCATAATGACCGGGTGCCCGCTTGTAATGCGTTTAAACCTTTTCAGGTCATCCGGGAGGTGCCAGAGGAGGTCATTGTTTTTTCCGATGGCCATGTTTTCGGCAATGGCGACAATGATTGACAGCATAGTGAAAGTTTAAACGGCAATATCGCCTTTGATATGCGGGTGTGACTGGTAATTGACCAGTTGAAAATCTTCAAACCTGAAATCATCGATGTCCGTAACGGAGGGGTTTATGTTCATCTGCGGCAGGGGCAGCGGCTGGCGTGTCAGTTGCAGCTTTGCCTGTTCGATGTGGTTCAGGTAAATATGTGCATCACCAAGCGTGTGGATGAATTCACCGGGCTTTAATCCCGTTACCCGGGCCATCATCAGGGTAAGCAAGGCATAGGAGGCGATGTTGAAGGGAACGCCGAGGAATATATCACAGCTCCGCTGGTACATCTGGCATGACAACTCCCCATTGGCGACATAAAACTGGAACAGCAGGTGACAGGGGGGCAGGGCCATGCGGTCGATATCGGCGACATTCCACGCGCTCACTATATGTCTTCGTGAATCGGGGTTATTCCTGATCGAGTTGACGACCTGTTTTACCTGGTCGACATGCGAGCCATCCGGTTTTGGCCACGAACGCCACTGGTACCCATAAACCGGCCCGAGTTCTCCGTTTTCACGCGCCCATTCGTTCCAGATGGTAACCTTGTTGTCAGACAGGTATTTTATGTTTGTCGAACCCTGCAGGAACCAGAGCAATTCGTGAAGAATCGACCTGAGGTGCAGCTTCTTGGTGGTCATCAGGGGAAAGGAGTCGCGCAGATCAAAACGCATCTGGTATCCGAATACACTGATGGTCCCGGTACCGGTCCGGTCCTCTTTCTGAACTCCCTTTTTCAGGACATGGTCAAGAAGGTTGAGATACTGCTGCATAATAAATGGCGAAATAGCGAAATGGCGAAATGGCGAAAACTTGAAAATTAAAATTAATGTTTTAGCGGGGACGACAGGGTTTCCGGGTCATGTTTGTGACGGAACAGGAGTGCAAACAAAACCGCGACGACGAGTGAATAAGCCGCAAAGGTGAGCCAGATTCCTTTCCAGTCGAATTGTCCTCCCGCTGATGTGAAGAAACGGTCGATGATGATCCCGCTGATACGGCTGCCCAGGAAGGCTCCAAAACCATTCGTCATCACCATGAAGAGACCCTGGGCACTGGCCCTGATGCCCGGATCGCTCTGCGATTCAACATACAATGATCCGGAAATGTTGAAAAAATCGAACGCCATCCCGTATATGATACAGGAGGCGATGATCATCCAGAGTCCCCCCAGCGGTTCAGGATTCCCGAAGGCAAAAAGCCCGAACCTCAACACCCAGGCGATCATGCTGAACAGCATCACCTTCTTGATGCCGAACTTTTTCAGGAAAAAGGGGATTGTCAGGATAAAAAGTGTTTCGGAAATCTGGGAGATCGACATGATGATGGCCGGATACTTCACGGCTATCAGGTCGCGAAAAGCGGGGATTTTTGCAAAATCCTGCAGGAAAGTGTCGCCGTATGCATTTGTAAGCTGCAGGGCTGCGCCAAGGAGCATTGCAAATACAAAGAACAGGGCCATTTTGACATTCTTAAACAGCTTAAAGGCATCAAGACCCAGGGCATTCACCAGCGAGTTTTTCTGGGTTCGGCCAAGTGGCGGGCATTCCGGCAGGGTGAAGGAGTAAAGTCCAAGGAACAGCGAGGCTCCCGAAGCAACATAGAACTGTACAGCAGATATCTCCAGGTGGGACAAGCTGATCGTCCAGAGCGCAACAATAAAACCAACCGTCCCCCAAACACGGATGGGGGGATATTCCTTAACAATATCCAGTCCCCTGCTTTTCAGTGTTGAATACCCGATGGTGATTGAAAGGGCGATGGTAGGCATGTAAAAGATCATGTTCAGCAGCATGATCCAGAACATGGCAGAGGGGTTGCCTGCCTTAGGAACCATGAAAAGGACCACGGCGGCACAGATATGAAAGATTCCATAAAGTTTCTCGGCATTCATCCAGCGGTCGGCGATGATCCCGGCAATAGCCGGCATGAAAAGGGAGGCGATGCCCATGGTTGAAAAGATGGCGCCGAACTCGGTGCCCGACCAGTGCTTTGTCTGAAACCAGTATGCCCCGATGGTGAGGAGCCAGGAACCCCATACAAAAAACTGCAAAAAATTAAGAAGGATAAGTCGTAGCTTGATACCCATGCGGTGTAGATTTAAGGTTTCAGTAAGGCAAGCGGGGAGCGGTTATTTTCGTTTGTTCAGTTCGTCCCTGATCTTGGAAGCTTTCTCATATTCTTCGCTCTCGATGGCGGAGTGGAGCATTTCATGCAGTTCCACCGTTGCGTAATCGGTAAACGAAATTTGTTCGCCGGCTTCCTCTTCCGCCCCGCGCTCAACGGGCCTGGAGATATCATTTTCCTCCTCCATCAGGATGCCCGCTGCAACAAGGATGCTTTCATAGGTAAACACCTGGCAGCTGAACCGGAGGGCCAGTGCAATGGCATCGGAGGTCCGCGAATCAACCTCCTGGATCACCTTTCCGTCGGTACATACCAGTTTGGCATAAAAAACTCCCTCACTGAACTTATTGATCACCACCTCGGTGACCGTAATGTGAAAAACGTCGGCAAAGGATTTGAATAGATCGTGGGTCAACGGCCTCGGGGTGCGTATTTTTTCAAGTTCAATGGCAATGGCCTGAGCCTCAAAACCCCCGATAATAATAGGTAATCGCCGCTTTCCGTCATGCTCGCCAAGAATCAGTGCATAGGCTCCGCTCTGTGACTGACTGTACGACATACCTATAATATCCAACCTGATTTTTTCCATTTTATCCCCCGCGGATTCGCAATTACAAACCTACGGGAATTTTCCCGAACCGACAAAAGATGTTTAAAAAATCTGTGTTTTCATAAAATTCTTTCTAATTTTGTGATCAGTCTAAATATATAAACAGGTAAATATGAAAAGAACTTTAGCTATTATTGCCGCTTTGATATTGCCATTCCTGACAATGGCCAGCGAAGCGAACCTTGTTATTCCTGCGGGTATCAAAGATCAGTCCCTCCTTTACTGGGGCTTCCTGATCACCTTTGCCGGTTTCATGTTCGGATTATACCAGTTCCTCCAGGTCAAGAAAATCGGCGCTCATAAATCGATGCTGGATGTAGCCCAGGTGATTTTTGAGACAGCCAAAACCTACCTTGTGCAACAGGGAAAATTCCTATTGATTCTTTTTGCATTTATCGGCTCGGCCGTTGCCTTTTACTTCGGCTGGCTCTCCGACGCCCACTTCGGTTTCGGAGGCGTTATAATGATCCTGGGATGGACCGTTATCGGCATCCTTGGTTCATACAGTGTTGCGTGGTTCGGCATCAGGATGAACACCCTGGCAAACGCAAGGATGGCCTTCGCCTCCCTTGAAAGAAAGCCCATCAAACTCCTGACCATTCCCCTCAACGCGGGCATGAGCATCGGCGTGGTGCTGATTTCGCTCGAACTCATCATGATGCTTATCATCCTGATGTTCGTCCCGGGCGAATATGCCGGCGCAAGCTTTATCGGTTTTGCCATCGGTGAATCGCTGGGTGCATCAGCCCTCAGGATTGCCGGGGGTATCTTCACGAAAATCGCCGACATCGGCTCCGACCTCATGAAGGTGATCTTCAAGATCGGCGAAGACGACCCCAGGAACCCGGGTACCATTGCCGACTGCGTTGGTGATAATGCCGGCGATAGCGTGGGACCGACCGCCGACGGTTTTGAAACTTACGGAGTGACCGGGGTTGCGCTTATTACATTTATCGTGCTGGCAGTTTCAAAACCCGAATTCCAGGTGCAACTGCTGACCTGGATTTTTGTTATGAGAATTTTCATGATCATCACCTCCATTGTATCCTTCTGGATCAACAGCGCCATCAGCAAGGCCAAATACAGCAATGTTGACGACCTTGATTTCGAAAAGCCGCTTACTTCCCTCGTATGGATCACCTCCATTTTATCCATTGCCGTTACGTTTGCCATCAGCTATTTTACGATCAGGCAACTGCCGAACGACCTATGGATCATCCTGTCGGTCATCATCAGCGCGGGAACCCTCGGAGCCGCATTGATCCCCGAATTCACCAAGCTCTTTACAAGCCCCAAGTCAACGCATGTCAACGAAGTGGTCGTCGCTTCACAGGAGGGCGGGGCTTCGCTCAACATCCTTTCGGGTCTTGTAGCAGGCAACTTCAGCGCATTCTGGCAGGGTATGGTCTTTTTCCTGCTGATGTTCATCGCCTATTATTCCAGCACTTTCATCGTACCGGGGTTCATGATCTATCCCTCCATTTTTGCCTTCGGCCTTGTGGCCTTCGGCATGCTTGGCATGGGACCTGTCACCATTGCCGTCGACAGCTACGGACCGGTTACCGACAATGCACAGTCGATTTATGAACTTTCGCTCATCGAAGAGATCCCCGGCATCAGCGCTGAAATTGAAAGGGACTTCGGCTTCAAACCCGATTTTGAAAAATCAAAACATTACCTCGAAGCAAACGACGGCGCAGGCAACACCTTTAAAGCCACTGCCAAACCTGTTCTTATCGGCACCGCGGTTGTCGGGGCCACCACCATGATCTTTTCACTCATCCTGGTTATTCAGAAATCATTGGGTGTTGAACCGGAGCGGATCCTGAACTTGTTAAACCCTTACACCATCCTTGGATTCCTGCTCGGCGGAGCCGTTATTTACTGGTTCAGCGGCGCATCCATCCAGGCGGTAACTACCGGAGCAAGCCGTGCGGTCGCCTACATCAAGAACAACATCAACCTTGACCCCAACGCCCCCAAAAAAGCGGATACGGCCAAATCGAAAGAGGTTGTCCAGATTTGCACCCTCTACGCCCAGAAAGGGATGTTGAATATCTTTATCGCTGTCTTTTCCTTTGCACTGGCCTTTGCATTTTTATCATCACCGACCGGGTTGACGGACAAGGTAGTTTCTCCTGATGATCTGAAATTAGCGCTTCCGGTTTCCCTGTTTGTGAGCTACCTGATCTCCATCGCGTTTTTCGGTTTGTACCAGGCCATTTTCATGGCCAACGCCGGTGGTGCATGGGACAATGCCAAAAAGGTGATTGAAGTTGACATGAAAGAAAAGGGAACCGAACTGCATGCGGCATCGGTTGTCGGCGATACAGTTGGCGACCCCTTCAAGGACACCTCCTCTGTTGCCATGAACCCCATCATCAAGTTCACCACCCTGTTCGGATTACTTGCCATGGAGATCGCCCTTTCGGTGAGTTTCAGGCCGGTAGCCCACTATATCGGGATTGCATTTTTTGCTGTTGCACTTTATTTTGTTTACCGTTCATTTTATAAAATGCGTATCAGAGACTAACTTTCACCTACTTGCAATTGAAGGCTGTCGGAATTTCCTTCAGCCTTTTTTTTTGCAGGATCAAGGCAACCTTTGCAACCTGTGGTGTTCAAGATATAGTGGATAGAATGACCAGGTGGATGAAAATTTAATCAGGAGGGCAATTGCAAGGGATCCCGGCGCCATGGAGGCGTTGTATGACACCTATGCACCGTCCCTCCTGAGCGTTTGCTACCGCTACTGCGGGAACCGCAATGATGCCGAGGACATCCTGCACGACGGCTTTATCAAGATCATACACAATATCGGAACTTTTAAGATCAGGACCGACGGCAGCCTGGAAGCCTGGATGATGCGGATCATGGTAAACACCTCCCTGAACTTTATCCGTTCACGGCTGAAGGAAAAGAATTTCGTGGACATCGATCCCATCCTCGATAAAATTGAAATCCAACAGGATGAAGAATTCGGAGAGGAGATTTATATGCAGCTCAGCCAGGACCAGGTGATGGGCCTCATCGGCAGTCTTCCCGACGGTTACCGCACGGTATTCAACCTATACATATTTGAAAAATACGGGCATAAAGAGATCGCCGGGCTTATGGGGTGTACGGAGAATACATCCAAGTCGCAACTGTCGAAAGCGCGTGCCCTGCTGAGAAAAAAAATGAACGAACTGGTCCGTGTAAAAACAACAAAGGCCTATGAAAAAGTATAATCATCCATCCGATGAATTCTTTCGCGGGATCATGAAGGACCATAAAATGGTTCCGTCGGATGCCGCAAGGAGGGAATTTCTCAGGGATGCCCTTGAAATTCCGCCCGCAAAGAAGAGCGGCAGGACCGGGAGACTCCTGCTTCCCGGTCTGGTCCTTCTTGCCGGCCTGGGTATTGTTTTATGGTATGTCACCAGGGAGGTTCCCGCAGCTTCATCCGGCGCGAAAAAAGCCGGTCAGCAAGTTTCCGTTGCAACTTCACAAGCTATGGCTGCCGGCATTCTGAAAACCGAGGATCATCCTGGTGGAAAAACAGTTTCAACACCTGCACTTAAAACGCCCCCTGCCGG
Organism: uncultured Bacteroidales bacterium; assembly: GCA_903845055.1. GTDB lineage: Bacteria > Bacteroidota > Bacteroidia > Bacteroidales > FEN-979 > CAIVAT01. The sequence goes on from CAIMWF010000092.1 coordinate 41,510, forward strand.
CAGTGGTGGGTTAAGTGCAACAAAGGAACACACCTCCCCTGTTCCTCTCATCAAAAACATGCAAACAACCGGTGAAACAACGATTTTAAAGGCGGTCCGCGCATCGGTTCCGCCTGGTTTCAATCCTGCCTCAAATATCGAGGTACTGCCGGGACATGCTGCCGGAATTCCTCAATATTCATCTGCAGTCAATGTACCGTCAGCACCGGGAACGGCCGAAATTGCCATCAATCAGGATAAAAAACCTCTCACCGGCGGTGACACCACCAAAATTTCAAACATTTACCTTCCTCCTTCGGTGGCTGAAACATCCCCCGGGAAACAGGCACACGATTCCCTGGTGACCGGGGCAGCCGGGGTCGTCGAAAAATCCCCATCCAGGCAAATCCGGAACCGAAGAATGAATCCATCGGTCGGGATCAGTTACAGTCCGGAAATGCTTTTAAACACCATTGAAGGATCGAAGTTCGTGCAGAATTTCTCCATCGAGGGGGAATTCCGTTTCGGCAAATTCTCCATCCGCACCGGTGCCGGGTTCTCCTTTCACCGCGGGACAAACGAACTGAGCGTGGCATACACTGACTACCTTGGATCGTATAACAAGCTGGATTCGATGAAATTCACATGGAACGGCTCAGTGCAGAAATACATTCCCACCATATACCTGACGGACACGAAATTATGGGACAGCCTGCAGAAGGTCGAATCGTTAAAGGTACTAAAGCGCTACACCTACCTGCAGATTCCCATGATCATGGGTTATAACTTCCTGCAGACCGACGCCTTTTCGCTCGGCATACGGGTGGGACCGGTCATGTCGGTCATGCTCACATCCCGGCAGATTTCAGCTGCCTTCGACCCGGGCACCAAGCGGATCATCAGCATCAACGACATTGCCCCGGAACAGGTCAGCCTGAACTGGCAGGCGATGGCCGGGGTGAATATGGATATCAGGCTTTCGAAGGAATTCCGGTTCGAGTTGGAACCCTGGGTAAAGTATTATTTCAACTCGGTCTATGAAAAGCCCAGTCCGGCAATGAAGCCTGTTTCCATAGGGATCCGGGGAGCCCTGATGCTTGACCTGTAAAGAAGATTTCAAAATCCCGGGCAACCTTTCAATGGTAGCGGGTTAATTCATCAGAAAACCTCCGGAAATGTTTTTGAAAATTTTCAGTAAATTTACAAACCTCTAATCCCAACATTATGAAAAAGTTACTTTTCCAGGTCCTGTTCCTCCTTTTAATCATCCCCACCTTCTCCCAGGGATTTGTGTCGGTGAACGGTACGGTTACCGATTCCCAGACAGGGGTTCCGATTGCGAACCACGCGGTGACCATCAGGTCGGACTCAACATCCGGTTTCTTTTATTACCAGGTGAAAAACACCAACAGCCAGGGCTTTTATATGGATACCATCCCCGTGACCATGGGCGTTACCGGGACTCTATTCATCGAGACCGTCGACTGCAACAATACGCTTCACCAGGATGTATGGAATTATATCCCGCAGCAAACCCATGTTTCGAACTTCTCGATATGCAACACGAACACCGGCGGCTGCCAGGCCAATTTCAGCTATGTCATCGACAGCAGCTTTATGGTTCAGTTTACCGACCTTTCAACCGCCAGCCCGTCGGTGATTTCATGGAGCTGGAATTTCGGAGATCCGGCAAGCGGATCAAATAATACATCAACTGTTCAAAACTCGGCACATGTATTTACAACCCCGGGCACCTATACAGTCTGCCTGACCATCCAGGGCAGCGGCGGATGTACTTCGGTGATATGCAAAGCTATGGTTGTCGGGGCCGCCGGCAACTGCCACGCCAGCTATACCTATACCCACGACACCCTAACTTCATTGCAAACCATCCATTTCATTGATCAGTCAACTACAACATCCGGCCACATCACCACCTGGGTGTGGAATTTCGGCGATGGCCAAATCATGTCAATCTCCTACCCTGCAAACCCGAATGTCACGCATACCTATGCTTCCTATGGCACCTATACCGTGTGCCTTTCGATCCAGGGTTCCGACAGCACATGCTACGACACTGAATGCAAAAGTGTCAACGCGGGTTCGAATACCGGTTGCCTGGCAAACTTCACCTGGTCCGACTCCACCAACACCGGCAACCCGGTCCAGCTTGTTGACCTCTCGCAGGCCAACGGCAGCGGGCCCGTCACCTCCTGGACCTGGAATTTCGGAGACCCGGCATCGGGGTCAGCAAATACTTCGACCCAACAGAACCCGGTTCACCAGTTTACGACAGCGGGAACCTATACCGTATGCCTGACCATCCACGGGACCGACAGCACCTGTCATTCAACAACCTGTAAAACCATAACCATTGGCGTTCAGGGCTGCCAGGCCAATTTCACTTACGCCTCCACTGCGCCAAACTTCTCCTCCATCCAGTTTACCGACCTCTCGGTTGGCAATCCGACCGGGTGGACCTGGAATTTCGGTGATGGCAGTCCATCATCGGTTCTGGAAAACCCTGTCCACTCCTATACCTCCCCGGGCACCTACACCGTTTGCCTGACCATCAGCGGGAACAACTGCACCAGTACATCCTGCCAGAACGTTGTTGTGACCGACAGTACCAACTACAAAATGGTCTACGGCCAGGTCTACGCCGGGAATTTCCCGGTCACGCAGGGAATGGTGATGATCTTCTCCTATGATACCGTGGCCAACTACCAGCCCTATGTGCATGTGACACCAATCGACTCCAACGGGGTCTATTATTTCACCCTAGTACCTGCCGGGGATTACTATATCCTTGCCATTCCCCTGTCGGCAGCCGGTTACCTGCCCACCTATTATGGGAATGTCATCAGCTGGGAACAGGCGACGCTGATCCACCTCGGCAACCCTGTCAATCCTTATAACATCAACCTGGTCATGCCCGGTTTGTTCACCTCGGGCCCGGGTTCCGCTTCCGGGCAGATCAACATGGGGGATGTGAGCAGTGCCATGCTTGATAAGGTCAATATGATCATCAGGAACAGCCAGGGCCAGCCAATCGGCTTTGCAAGCGTCACTACCACAGGGACATTCAGTTTCCCCACCCTTGCTTACGGCACCTATTACCTCCATGCGGAGATGCCCGGCGTGGCAGGCGACAACATCATGATCGTTTTGACGGCTGAGAAACCCAATGCAAATGTGGTGATGACCTTTACCGGCCATAAGATACTCGGCATACTCGACCAGGTTTCGCCGGTCACCTCCTGGTCGGTCTACCCCAACCCGGTTCGGGATAATTTTACCTTCAGCGTCAACATGAAAAAAGGTGTTAATGCCTTGATCGGGATCATCAACATGACGGGCCGGATGGTCATTGAAAGGCCGGTAAGTCTCCTGACCGGGGAAAATAAAATTGAGATTTCCACCGCCTCCCTGCCCTCCGGCATTTATACACTCCGTCTGATCTCGGATGAAGGGACCCAGGTGAATGCCAGGCTGGTAAAGACCCGGTAACCCCGTTTCCAATCCTGTTTTGAGAGCCGCCCCGGAATCCGGGGCGGCTCTTTGTTTTACCGGCACCATTAGGGGTTATTTTGTTTATTTTTTCACAAAGATTTGGTATTTTTGCCAATCGTTCAACTATCCTCAAAAATCCTTCCTATGATCAACAACAACTTTGCAAGAAGACATAACGGACCCTTCGGTGACGAGATCAGCCAGATGCTCGGGAAAATAGGGGTCACCTCCCTGGACCAGCTTATTGACCAGACCGTTCCGTCGACGATCCGCATGAAAGGGCCGATTGACCTGCCTGCCGGGATGAATGAATATCAATACCTCAACCACATCAAATCCATCGGAGCTAAAAATAAACGCTACAAGACCTTTATCGGGATGGGATATTACAACACCATCATGCCAGGGGTGATCCAGCGGAACATTCTCGAAAACCCGGGATGGTATACCGCCTATACCCCCTACCAGGCGGAAATATCCCAGGGCCGCCTTGAGGCATTGCTGAATTTCCAGACCATGATTTGCGACCTCACGGCCATGCCGATCGCAAATGCATCTTTGCTCGACGAAGGCACGGCTGCTTCCGAGGCAATGATCATGCTTTTCAACAGCCGCTCCCGCGAAGCCGTAAAAAAAGGTGCCAGTCAGTTCTTCGTCTCTGAAAACCTTTTTCCGCAATCCATCGATGTTATCCGCACCAGGGCCATCCCCCTGGGAATCGAACTGATCATCGGCCGGCAGGATGAATTCAATTTCAACGACATGGTATTCGGATGCGTCATCCAGTACCCGAACCAGTACGGTGCCGTATGCGACTACAGCGCCATCGTTGGTAAGGCTCACCAGGCCGGTGCAATGGTTGCCGTGGCAGCAGACCTCCTGAGCCTTACCCTGCTTACCCCCCCGGGCGAATGGGGCGCCGACATTGTATTCGGTTCCACCCAGCGTTTCGGGATCCCGATGGGATACGGCGGCCCGCATGCAGCCTATTTTGCTACACGGGACGAATACAAACGCCAAATGCCCGGACGTATCATCGGCGTGTCGGTCGACGCCAATGGCAGCCGTGCCCTTCGCATGGCGCTCCAGACGCGCGAACAGCACATCAAACGTGAAAAGGCAACCTCCAACATCTGCACTTCGCAGGTCCTGCTTGCCGTCATGGCTGGCATGTACGCCGTTTACCACGGGCCGAAAGGGCTCCGCCAGATCGCCCGGCACATCAACATCCTCGCCGGGGTCCTTGCACAGGAGGTACAGAAATACGGGTACAGCCAAATGAACGAAAACTTTTTCGATACTGTCCTTGTTAAACTGCCTGCAGGTGTCTCCCCTGATACGATCAGGAAGGCAGCACTCGAACAGGAAATGAACCTGCGGTACATCGACAGTCAGCACATTGGCATCAGTATTGACGAAACAACCTCGTTGTCCGACATCAACACCCTGGTCGGGATCTTTGCCCGCGCCAACGGCAAAAGCTATACCGAGTTCATTTGCAACCCCTCCGAATGCGAACTGATCACCACGATTCCTTCGCATCTTACCCGAACCAGCGCCTATCTCTCCCACAAGGTTTTTAACAGCTATCATTCGGAAACGGAAATGATGCGCTATATCAAGAAACTGGAGATCAAAGACCTGGCCCTTAACCGGTCGATGATCCCACTTGGCTCCTGCACCATGAAACTGAATGCAGCCGCCGAACTGTTTGCCATGAGCTATCCTGAATTCGGGGGAATTCATCCCTTCGTACCGAAAGACCAGGCTGAAGGTTACCAGTTCATGATCGCGGAACTTGCAAAGGACCTGGCCGTCATCACGGGTTTCGATGCGGTTTCGTTCATGCCCAATTCGGGCGCCGCCGGTGAATATGCCGGTTTGATGGTGATCCGGCAATATCATATCGCCCAGGGCCAGGGCCACCGCGATGTATGCATCATCCCCTCCTCTGCTCACGGCACCAATCCTGCAAGCGCGGCAATGGCCGGCATGAAAGTCGTGGTGGTTAAATGTGACGACAAGGGGAATGTCGACCTCACCGATCTCCGTGAAAAGGCTTTCCTGTACAGGGAGACCCTTGCCGCCCTGATGGTCACCTACCCATCTACACATGGGGTATTTGAAGAGGAGATTCTCGATATTATAAACATTATTCATGAAAACGGCGGCCAGGTATATATGGATGGCGCCAACATGAATGCCCAGGTCGGGCTCACCAATCCAGGGATCATCAAAGCCGACGTTTGCCATCTTAACCTTCACAAGACCTTTGCCATTCCACACGGCGGCGGTGGTCCCGGGGAGGGTCCCATTGCCGTCGCCAGCCATCTCACCCCGTTCCTGCCCAACCATGTCTGCGTCCAAACCGGTGGGGAACAGGGCATCACAGCAGTAGCTTCGGCGCCATACGGAAGCGCCCTGATCCTTACCATCTCCTATGCCTATATCAAGCTGATGGGCGGTGGCGGACTGACCGAAGCCACCAAAATGGCCATCCTGAATGCAAATTACCTGAAATCGTGCCTGGAGCCCTGCTACCCGATCCTGTATTCCGGTAAAAACGGCCGGTGCGCCCATGAAATGATCGTCGATTGCAACGCGATCAGCCGCCAAACCGGCATCGGTGCCATCGACATCGCCAAACGCCTCATGGATTATGGGTTCCATGCACCCACCGTCGCCTTCCCCGTTCATGGTACCCTGATGGTCGAACCAACCGAAAGCGAGCCGTTCTCCGAACTCAACCGCTTTATCGAGGCAATGGTCATGATCAAAGGCGAAATTGACGAAATTGCTTCGGGAGCAGCAGATAAAGCAGTGAATGTGATCATGAAGGCCCCCCACACTGCGAACATGGTTACAGACGATGAATGGTCCCTGCCCTACTCACGCCAGAAAGCAGCTTTCCCCGTGGATTCGCTGAAAGAGGACAAATACTGGCCCACCGTCACCAGGATCGACGACGCCTACGGCGACCGCAACCTCAATTGTACGGCATAATAAAAAGCGAAAAAGCAGGATTGCGGAATGAGTCGCCCTCCTGCTTTTTCGCCATTTCACCATTTCGCTACCTCGCTACATTTTTCCAAGGCACTCCCTTATCTTCTGCCAGGTATTGTCAATGTCATTGTCGAGACCGACGGAGAAACGTACAAGACCTTCCGAAAGACCCATTTCATGCTGGATTTCTTCAGGGACCTCCGACGAGGTGCTTTTTCCTGAATTGCTGAAGAGTGTTTTAAAATAACCAAGGCTGACCGCCAGGTAACCAACGCCCGCCTTTTCCATCATCTCCATCAGCCTGGCTGCCCTTTCTGCCGTTTCCATGTCGATCGCGATCAACCCGCCAAAGCCGAATTCAGCTTCCATGATCGCCTTCAGGGTCTCATGTCCCGGGTTCCCGGGAAGTCCCGGGTAATTGATCTTCACACCCGTTTCCTTGAATTTTTCAGCCAGGAACAGGGCATTTTTGCTGTGCTGCTTCATACGGAGATGGAGCGTATGCAAATTTTTAAGGATGCTGGAGGAACGAAGCGGGTCGAGCGCGGGTCCAAGCAACATGGCTGTTCCCGCATTGACATCGCAGAGCGAAGCGATAAACTCATGCGAGGCACAAATGGCCCCTGCCACGCAGTCATTCTTCCCGTTGATGAACTTGGTCATACTGTACACAACAACGTGCGCACCATGCTTATGAGGGGCAACGATCATCGGAGTAAAGGTGTTGTCGACCACCAATTTGATGTCATGTTCGTTGGCAATGGCAGCCAGGGCCGGGATATCGGAAATCTGCAGCAACGGGTTGGTCATCGATTCGGTATAAATCATCTTTGTCTCCGGGCGGATGGCCTGACGCACGAGGTCGAGGTTGGTGATGTCCACGAAAGTCACATCGATGTTGAACTTCTTCACATAATTGAAAAGGAACGCGAAGGTTCCGCCATAGGTGGTGAGGCTGCACACGATGTGGTCGCCACTGCTGCAGATCTGCAGGATGGAGCATGTGATGGCGGCCATTCCCGAGGCCGTCACCCAGGCCGATTCGGTACCCTCCATGGCAGCCAGGGCATCGGCCAGGTATTTGTTGCTTGGATTCCAGTGACGGGAATAGAGGAAACAGCCCTCGGCCTCCCCGTGAAAGGTGTCCATCATGGTTTTGGCCTGCATGAAGGTGAAGGTTGCTGAATCGCAGACGGAGGGATTTACATCCCCGTATTCACCGAACTGGAGCAGGTCGAAGATTTTGGTTGAAGGATCGTTTGTCATGGCAGATTTTTATGGTTTGTAGTGGTAAATTATAAATTTTCAGAGGAAAACCAACAGTGAAGTTTCAATTGGCAAAATTAACATATCGCCGGCAATTCTGGATAAAATTAGCAAATTCAAAGGGAAAGGGCAACCTCCTGTGAAAACAATCACAAAAAATACAATCTGGTCCATCCGGAAACTCCCCAAAATTATCTGTTTACACAAAGGTTGCCCCGATTGCCGCTACCTGAGTTTTTTGTATCTTTGCAAACTTAAAAAACCGAAAAAAATGAATTACGATATCATAGTGATAGGCAGCGGTCCGGGTGGCTATGTCGCTGCAATCCGTGCCGCCCAGCTGGGTTTCAAAACTGCTGTTGTTGAACGTGCCGAACTCGGCGGGATCTGCCTGAACTGGGGATGCATCCCTACAAAGGCCCTGCTGAAGAGCGCCTCGGTATTTCAGTACATACAGCATGCCGCTGATTACGGCATTGCTGCTGGGGAGCCGAAGGCCGACTTCCCGGCGATCATCAAACGCAGCCGCGATGTTGCGGACCAGATGAGTAAGGGAATCCAGTTCCTGCTGAAAAAAAACAAGGTAGAACACATCCAGGGAACCGGAAGGGTTAAACCCGGCAAGGTGGTGGAGGTGACTGATGCTTCAGGAACAGTTACAGGATATGCCGCAAACCACATCATTTTAGCCACAGGAGCACGTTCGCGTGAATTGCCAAACCTATTACAGGATGGAAAAAAGATCATTGGTTACCGCGAAGCGATGACCCTCCCGGTACAACCCGCATCACTGGTGGTTGTCGGGTCGGGGGCCATCGGGTCGGAATTTGCGTGGTTTTACCATTCAATCGGCACAAAGGTCACCCTGGTCGAGGTGTTACCCAACATCGTACCCGTGGAAGACGAAGAGGTGTCGAAAGCGCTCGAACGTTCGTTCAAGAAAGCCGGGATGAAGGTGATGACAGGCGTTTCGGTTGAATCTGTAGACACAACCGGTGAAGGGTGCAAAGTAGTCGTAAAAACAAAAAAAGGGAATGAAATCATTCTGTGTGATGTTGTGCTTTCGGCCGTCGGCATAGCAACGAACCTGGAAGGAATCGGGTTGGAAGATACCGGAATCGCCACCGAGCGCGGAAAAGTTGTAGTGGACGATTTCTACCGGACGAGTGTCCCCGGCTATTATGCCATCGGCGATATTGTAAAGGGCCCGGCCCTTGCCCACGTAGCCTCCCACGAGGCCATCACCTGCGTTGAAAAAATTGCTGGCAGGGATGTTGAACCCCTTGATTACGGAAACATCCCGGGGTGCACCTATACCCACCCCGAGATCGCCTCAGTAGGGATGACCGAACAGGCTGCCCGTGAAGCCGGTTACGAAATCCTGGTAGGCAAATTCCCCTTCACCGCATCGGGAAAAGCAACTGCATCGGGTGCGCGCGACGGGTTCGTCAAGGTAATTTTTGATGCGAAGTATGGTGAATGGCTGGGAGCTCACATGGTCGGCGACAATGTTACCGAAATGATCGCCGAGGTGGTGGTGGCAAGGAAACTGGAAACCACCGGCAAAGAGATCATCGAAGCGGTTCATCCCCACCCCACCATGTCGGAAGCGGTTATGGAAGCCGTCGCACAGGCATATGGGGAATGCATTCACCTTTAAAAGCAATGCAGGTAATGCAGGTAATGTAGGTAATGAGGGTAGTTCAGTAATATCACGGAATCAGAAGGAATTACAGATAAGGGCATAACCTGCAACCTTGTTTTTTCACCGGATACATTGTTTGCATTTTCTGCATTACCTGCATTAATTAATTATTTTAAAAATGGAAATCCTCAAAACTCCCCTGGAGGGGTTGCTGATCATAAAGCCTGATGTATTCGAAGATGAACGGGGCTATTTTTTTGAATCTTTCAACAGCGTAAAATTTGCAACCGCCGGGTTGGAACTCAGCTTCCTCCAGGACAATGAATCCATGTCGAAACAAGGCGTACTGCGGGGACTCCACTTCCAGGCGCCCCCTTTCGACCAGGGGAAACTCGTGCGCGTGATCCGCGGTGCGGTGATCGATGTGGCGGTAGACATCCGGAAAGGATCACCTACCTATGGAAAATGGGAATCGGTGATGCTGTCGGGAAAAAACAAATGGATGTACTGGATCCCGGCAGGGTTTGCACATGGTTTTGCAACCCTTGAGGATGACACCATCTTCTTTTATAAATGTACCAACGTTTACAATAAAAATTCAGAAGGAAGCATTTGCTGGAACGACCCTGATCTTGCCATCGACTGGGGAATCCGGAACCCGGTGGTTTCGGAAAAGGACCAGGTGTCCCCGTTTTTCAATGGCTTTGTGAGCCCTTTCTGAATTGAGCGGGAAGGATTGGAAATGCAGCGAAATATGAAAATTGAGTTTATGAGCAGGAAAATGTTTTCGGTATTGGGATTTTCAGGATTGCTGGTTGTTTGTTGTTTCTCCATATATGCCATCGTGGAGGTAAAGAACAAGGACAGGGAATATGCCGCCCTTTTCAACAGGTATACGAAAGTTCTGGCCCCGGAACTCCCCGTTGCCGCCGGTTTTGCAGGCGAGGCACTTCCACTTGACCTTTATTATGTCAGGGAGGCACTCGACCGTGAACTTGTAGCCGCAACTTACATGCACTCTTCCTCCATCATGATGTTCAAGCGGGCCTATCGCTGGTTCCCCGTTATTGAACCGATCCTGAAGAAAAACGGGATTCCCGACGATTTCAAATTCCTGGCCGTTGCCGAAAGCAACCTGATCAATGTAGGTTCACCCGCAGGCGCCGAAGGCTACTGGCAGTTCATCAGGACAACCGGTGTGAAATACGGCCTCGAGATCAACGGGAACGTCGATGAGCGTTACAACATGGAGAAAGCGACCCAGGCTGCCTGCGATTATTTCAGGGAGGCCTATAAAACATTCAACAGCTGGACCCTGGTCGCAGCTTCATACAACCGCGGGATCGAGGGGATGAAAAAGGCCATGGCAAAACAAAGGGGTGGTCATTATTGCGATCTCTGGCTCAATGATGAAACATCCCGCTATGTTTTCAGGATCATTGCCCTGAAAGAGGTCTATAACCACCCTGTGAAATATGGATTTTACCTCCGTGAAAGGGATTTTTACCAGCAGATTCCTTACCGGCTGATCGTGGTCGACAGCAACATCGGGAACCTGCCTGAATTTGCAAAACATTACGGCGTCAACTACCGTATCCTGCGCGAGCTGAACCCCTGGATCCAGGATTATTCGCTGCCGAACAAATCCCGGAAAAGATATTTTTTCCAGGTTCCCAAAGAGGGTGCGATGAATGTTGAAACACTCCTGAAAAAGGTGCCCCCGCATGACACCTTTTATCATGATACGCTGAAATTTAACGAAGTGCATTAAACCATCCCTTTTCGCTGCAACTGTGGAAGAGAATCTTGAAGTATTCGGTGCCAGGGTTCATAACCTGAAAAACATTGACCTGGTCCTGCCCCGTCAAAAACTGGTCGTTTTTACGGGGCTGAGCGGCAGCGGCAAATCATCCCTGGCCTTTGACACGATTTATGCCGAAGGGCAGCGCCGTTACATGGAGACCTTTTCGGCCTATGCACGACAGTTCATCGGAAACCTTGAACGTCCCGACGTTGACAAGATCAACGGTCTCAGCCCGGTTATTTCCATCGAACAGAAATCCACCAACCGCAACCCAAGGTCGACGGTGGGTACGATCACCGAAATCTATGATTTCATGCGGCTTCTCTTTGCCCGGGCGGCCGACGCTTACTCCTATGTGACCGGCGAGTTGATGGTCAGGTACAGTGAACACCAGATCGTTGAACTGATCCTCTCCCAATACTCCGGCAAGGACATCCTGGTGCTGGCACCGGTGGTCAAGGGGCGCAAGGGGCATTACCGCGAACTTTTCGAGCAGATCCGCAAACAGGGTTTTCTCAGGGTACGCATCGACGGCGAGGTAAAGGAAATTTCGCACGGGCTCCAGCTCGACAGGTACAAAATTCACGACGTTGAAATCGTGGTCGACCAGATCACGATACAGCCGGATGCAAAAAAGAGGCTCGCATCCTCGGTGACCCTGGCCATGCGCCATGGGAAAGACGTGCTGATGGTCCTTGGCAGCGACAGTGACCCGGCCCGTCATTTCAGCCGTTTGCTCATGTGTCCCACTTCGGGAATCTCCTATGAAGAACCTGAACCGAATTCTTTCTCCTTCAATTCTCCCTATGGCGCCTGCGGCATGTGCAACGGGCTGGGAACAATTTCGGAGATCGACATCAGCAAGATCATCCCCGATCGCACCAAAAGCATTAAAAAGGGGGGCATCGTTCCCATCGGTGAATACAAGAGTTCCTGGATATTCAAGCAGATCGAGGCCATCGGGGAGAAATACGGGTTCGACATCAATACTCCCATCAGCGAGATACCCGAACATGCCATCAATGTGATCCTCAACGGTTCGGACGAGATCTTCCGGGTTAAAAATGAATACCTTGGCGTATCGTCGAGCTATTCACTCAATTTTGAAGGAATCGTAAGCTTCATAAACTCGCAGCATGCCGAAGCTGCGCCGGCCGGGATCATGAAATGGGTGAGCAGCTTCATGAATAAAAAACCATGCCCCGAATGCAATGGCGACCGGCTGAAGAAAGAGGCCCTTTACTTTAAAATCGGGGGGAAAAACATCTCCGAACTGGCGAACACGGGCCTGGTTAACCTCGCGGCATGGTTCGATCAGCTTCCCGGCCATCTTGATGAGCGAAAAAAAATGATCGCTCACGAAATTATCCGTGAAATAAGGACCAGGATCCAGTTCCTGCTCGATGTCGGGATCGGCTACCTGACGCTGAACCGTTCGGCCAGGAGCCTCTCCGGGGGTGAAAGCCAACGCATACGGCTGGCAACCCAGATAGGCTCACAACTGGTCGGAGTTCTTTACATCCTCGATGAACCGAGCATCGGACTCCACCAGCACGACAACCTCCGGCTCATCCACGCACTGAAGAGCCTGCGTGATGCCGGCAATTCGGTCATCGTGGTCGAACATGACCAGGAGACCATTATGGCCGCCGACCATGTGATCGACATCGGGCCCGGCGCCGGGGTTCACGGGGGCCGCATTGTGGCCCAGGGCACCCCCCTGGAAATCATGAAAAGCGGGCAGCTTACCGGCCTGTACCTGAGCGGGAAACGCAGGATCAGCATCCCCGGCGAACGGAGGAAAGGCAATGGCAAATTCCTGAAACTTACCGGTGCGACCGGGAACAACCTCAAAAATGTCGAACTGAAGCTTCCCCTCGGGAAACTGATCTGTGTCACCGGGTTGTCGGGCAGCGGAAAATCCTCGCTGATCAACGAAACCCTTTACCCGATTCTCAGCCAGCATTTTTTCCGTTCCGACCAGAAACCCCTGCCCTATCTCTCCATCGATGGCATTAAAAACATCGACAAAGTCATCGAAATCGACCAGTCGCCCATCGGGCGCACGCCGCGCTCCAATCCGGCCACCTATACCAAGATGTTTGACGACATCAGGAAACTGTTCGCAGGGCTGCCGGAGTCAAAAATCCGTGGATACCTGCCCGGCAGGTTTTCGTTCAATGTGAAGGGAGGAAGGTGCGAAACCTGCAAAGGAGCCGGGTTGCGGGTGATCGAAATGAATTTCCTGCCCGACGTTTATGTCCCCTGCGAAACCTGCCGGGGTCACCGGTACAACCGTGAAACCCTGGAGGTCAGGTACAAGGGGAAATCCATCAACGATGTCCTGAACATGACCATTGAACAGGCGGTTGAATTTTTCGAAAACATCCCCTTCATCCTGCACAAGATCAATACCATCAACGAAGTAGGACTTGGGTACATCACCCTCGGGCAGCAATCGACCACCCTCTCGGGAGGCGAGGCCCAGCGTGTCAAGCTTGCAACGGAATTGTCGCGTACCGATACGGGAAACACCCTGTACATCCTGGATGAGCCAACCACGGGACTGCATTTCGAGGATGTGAAGGTGCTTTTGTGTGTCCTGAACAAACTGGTGGCGAAGGGCAATACCGTCCTGGTGATCGAGCACAACATGGAGGTGATCAAGGTGGCCGATCATATCATCGACATGGGACCGGAGGGCGGGGACATGGGGGGCATGATCCTGGCCGAAGGCACTCCCGAGATGGTCGCAAACCACCCAACGGGTTTTACAGCCCGTTATCTCAAAGAAATCCTTGAACATGCCCGATAAATATGTACTTTTGATCCTCTAAGTTTACACCATGATGCAGGAGAAAGATTTAGCCGCCCTTAAAGAATCCATACAACCGAAGACATGGTCGGAAACCATCAGCTACGATACCTGGGAGATCCTGAAGGTTATCTCGGAGATGGTGGAAGGTTTTGAAAAACTGAGCCGTATCGGGCCGTGTGTATCCATCTTCGGTTCCGCACGCATCAAGGAAGGGCAACCCTATTACAAACTCGCTGAAGAAATCGCATACCTGATGACCAAGGCCGGGTTTGGCATTATCACAGGCGGCGGCCCGGGCATCATGGAAGCGGCAAACAAGGGAGCCCACTTTGCAGGGGGCAAATCGGTCGGGCTGAACATTAATCTTCCATTCGAACAAAGCCCAAACCCCTTTATCGACCCGAACAAACTCCTCAATTTCAATTTTTTTTACGTCAGGAAGACGATGTTCATGCGTTACTCGATGGGTTTCATCGCCCTGCCCGGCGGATTTGGAACACTTGACGAACTTACCGAAGCGATCACCCTGATACAGACTCATAAACTGGTCAACTTCCCCATCGTCCTGGTATCAAGGCCTTACTGGCAGGGAATGATCGACTGGATTACCAATGTGGTTCTGGCTGAACAGAACATCAGCGCGACCGACCTGGAAATTTTCAAAGTGGTCGACACCGCGCAGGAAGCCGTTGATTACATCACCGATTTTTACAAGACCTACGCACTGAAACCCAATTTCTGATGGGTTCAGTTATTTGATTATTTTTGCATATTAACTAAAAATTCCTGATGCCAAGAAAGAAGAAAAAAGAGACACGGGATATTTTAATCGAAGCGGCTGTTGCAGCCATGGTCAATACAAAGGCTAAAAACCCGGTTATCATGGATATGACCGGGATCAGGGGAGCCATTTGCGATGCGTTTGTCATCTGTCACGGCAGTTCTAGGACTCAAACCGAAGCCATCGCCGGCTACGTGATCGAGGAGGTCAAGAAACAAACCGGGCAAAACCCTTGGCACCGGGAGGGTTTTGAAAATGCGGAATGGATTTTGATTGACTATGGTGACGTAGTCATCCACATTTTTCAGGAAGAACGGCGCAGGTTCTATAACATAGAGCAATTATGGGCCGATGCCCCTATCACAAAGGTTGACACTCACGAATAAACAGAGTCACTTAATTTTTGGAATCAGACAGAATGGCAGATAAAGGAAATAATTTCATACCACCAAAGGGGAAGCGTCCGAAATTTAGTTTTTACTGGATCTATGCGATCCTGGCAATCGTTTTCATCGCGATACAATATTTCAATTATTCAAACCCGGTGAAGGAGGTCTCCTGGAACCGGCTGGAGGAAATGCTTAAAAAGCAGGACATCGAAAAGCTGGTGATCATCAACAAGGAGAAGGCCGAAATTTACATCAAGAAGGAAAAGCTTAAATCAGATACCGCCTACAAGGATTTCACCAAGCGCACCTTCGGCACCACCTCCACCTCGAATCCTGAATTTTTCTACCAGATCGGCTCCGAGGAGATTTTCCACGGACTGCTGAAAGACACCCGTGATACGGTTGTCGCCCGGATGAAACACGACAGTGTTGCTGCCGCCAGGATCGTCGAATTCCAGAAACAATACCCATACCCTCCCTCGACTGATACGCGCAAGGACTTTTTCGGGGATATCTTCTCCTACCTGCTGCCGATCATCATCCTGATCGGCGCCTGGTTCCTTATCATGCGTTTCATGAGCAAGGGCGGCGGCGGCGGCGGACAGATCTTCAACATCGGAAAATCGAAGGCACAGTTGTTCGACAAGGACACCAGCGTCAGCATTACCTTCAATGATGTCGCCGGACTGGAGGAAGCGAAGGTGGAGATCATGGAGATCGTCGATTTCCTGAAAAATCCTTCGAAATACACCAACCTCGGCGGAAAGATTCCGAAAGGCGCCCTGCTGGTCGGCCCCCCGGGAACAGGCAAGACTTTGCTGGCAAAAGCTGTTGCCGGCGAAGCCAAGGTGCCCTTCTTCTCCATTTCAGGATCCGATTTTGTCGAAATGTTCGTGGGCGTTGGCGCATCACGCGTCCGTGACCTCTTCAGACAGGCAAAGGAAAAAGCGCCCTGTATCATCTTCATCGATGAAATCGACGCCATTGGCCGTGCCCGTGGCCGCAATGCCATCACTGGTGCAAACGACGAACGTGAAAATACATTGAACCAGCTTCTTACCGAAATGGATGGATTTGGAACCAATGCGGGCGTTATCATTCTTGCCGCCACCAACCGCGCCGACATCCTCGACCGCGCGCTGATGCGTGCAGGTCGTTTCGACCGCCAGATCAATGTTGAACTGCCCGACCTTGAAGAACGCAAAGCAATCTTCAAAGTCCACCTGAAACCCCTTAAGCTCGATCCGGGCCTTGATGTCGATTTCCTTGCCAAGCAAACTCCCGGGTTTTCCGGTGCCGACATTGCCAATGTCTGCAATGAATCAGCTTTGATCGCAGCCAGGAAAAACAAATCCACCATTGAAAAACAGGACTTCCTGGATGCCATCGACCGGATCATCGGCGGACTGGAGAAACGCAACAAGATCATTTCAGTCCATGAAAAAAAGGTGATCGCCTACCACGAATCGGGCCATGCAACCACCAGCTGGCTGCTCGAATACGCCCATCCCCTGGTCAAGGTAACCATCGTTCCCCGCGGGAAAGCGCTGGGTGCCGCCTGGTATCTTCCCGAAGAACGCCAGATCACGACCTACGAACAGATGTTCGATGAGATCACCTCAGCAATGGGGGGACGCGCATCGGAAGAGCTGATCTTCGGCAAAGTATCCACCGGGGCCCTGAACGACCTTGAAAAGGTATCAAAACAGGCCTATGCCATGGTGGTCTATTTCGGGTTGAACAAGGAGATTGGCAACATCAGTTTTTACGATTCCAGCGGGCAGAACGAATATTCATTCCAGAAACCCTACAGCGAAAAGACGGCCGAAACCATCGACCAGGAGGTCCGTAAGATTGTCGAAAGCGCCTATGAGCGTGCAAAAACGATCCTCGGCGAAAACCGTGAAAAACTTGAACAGCTTGCCACCCTGCTGCTTGAACGCGAAGTAATTTTCAGGGAGGACCTGGAAGCCATCTTCGGCAGAAGGCCCTGGGATAAAGAGGAGGAAGTCACTCCGCAAGCAACGCTATTAACCTAACCTGATCCTGCTCTGCGCATGGAAGAAAGCACATCCAGGGAGAAGATCCTGAAAAAAGTGAGGGACGCCCTGATCGAAAAGACGGAGGCCCCATATCCGATCATTGACCAGGATTCATCCGTTTACAGGGATATGACCGAGCCACTGGATATCACCTTCGCAGAGGCCCTTGTCAAAATTTCGGGCAAGTTCGTCTATTGCGAAAGTGAGGACGAATTCACCGGTTCGCTTAAGTCGTTCATCCTTGAAAAAGATTGGGGTGTCCTCTATTGCCAGGATCCCGTGATCCATGAACTCCTTAAAAAAGGAGGAATTCCCTTTGAAGCTGACCCTGAAGCAATGCTGGAGGCCCGCATCGGCATTACACGGTGCGAGGCGCTCATTGCACGGCTGGGCACCGTCCTGGTCTCCTCGCGTCTGAGCCCAGGGCGCAGGATAACGGTCTATCCTGAAATTCATCTTGTTCTGGGATATGCGTCGCAGCTGGTTCCCGATTTGAAACAGGCCCTCTCCGGCATCAAGAAAAAATACCGTGACTTTTATCCATCGATGGTCTCGCTGATTACCGGGCCAAGCCGCACCGCC
>CAIMWF010000093.1 GCA_903845055.1 uncultured Bacteroidales bacterium
ATTGCAATGTGTCGCTACTTTAAATGCAATCTGATAAAAAAACCCTCGGAATGGGAGGGTTTTTCTGGAGCGAAAGACGGGATTCGGACCCGCGACCCCGACCTTGGCAAGGTCGTGCTCTACCAGCTGAGCTACTTTCGCGTGTGATTTTGAGTCTGCAAATGTATAAAAAATTTCTTTTCCCCTACTTTTTTTCAAGCAATTTTTTAATCTCGTTCAATTTCATCAAGGCTTCCACAGGTGTCAGGGTGTTGATCTCGGTGTTCAGGATGTCCTCCTTGATCTGCTGCAGCAGCGGATCATCCAGCTGGATGAAGCTTAGCTGCAAACCCGCGGAACTGTCCGTGATGCGCGAAGCAGCCGGGAATTTCCTTTTCCCCCCGGGTTTGTCTCCTTTCTGACCTGCCGTTCCCGGCAAATGCTGCCCGAGACCCTCCGCATGGTGGCTCTCCTCCAGCTGGTGCAGCATCTCCCCTGCCCGCTCCAGCACGCTTGCAGGCATGCCCGCCATCTTTGCCACATGGATCCCGAAACTGTGTTCGCTCCCGCCCGGCTGCAGCTTGCGCAAAAAGATCACCTTGTTCTGGATCTCCCTGACTGAAACGTGCCAGTTTTTGATACGGGGCATCAGCCCGGCCATCTCATTCAGCTCATGGTAGTGGGTGGCAAAAAGCACCTTCGGTCTGAACAGGGGGTGCTGATGCAGGAATTCGGCAATGGCCCATGCAATGCTGATCCCGTCGTAGGTGCTGGTGCCGCGGCCGATCTCATCGAGCAGGATCAGGCTGCGGTTTGAAATATTGTTCAGGATGCTGGCCGTTTCATTCATTTCGACCATGAAGGTCGATTCGCCCGATGAAATATTGTCGGAGGCACCTACGCGGGTAAAGACCTTGTCGGTAACCCCGAGCACGGCGGCATCGGCGGGCACGAAGCTGCCCATCTGCGCCATCAGCACGATCAGCGCTGTTTGCCGCAGCAGGGCCGATTTCCCCGACATGTTCGGTCCGGTGAGCATGATGACCTGCTGCGCCCGGTCGTCGAGGTATACGTCATTGGCAATGTATTCCTCGCCGGGCTTCATCTGCCTTTCGATGACCGGGTGGCGGCCGTTCTTAATATCGAGGACGTAGGAATCGTTCAACTCGGGCCGGTGGTATTGGTATTTCACTGCACTCACCGCAAAGGAAACCAGCACATCGAGCCGGGCGATGAGGGAGGCATTCAACTGAACGGGCTGGATATAATCGGCAAGGAAAAGAATGAGATCGTTGTAAAGTTTAAGCTCAATTTCGATCATTTTTTCTTCGGCGTTCAAAATTTTCTCCTCGTACACCTTCAGCTCCTCCGTGATGTAGCGCTCCGCGTTCACCAGGGTCTGCTTGCGCTGCCATTCGGCGGGGACCTTCTCCTTGTGGCTGTTGGTAACCTCCAGGTAATACCCGAAAACATTGGTGTACCCGATTTTCAGGGAGGATATCCCCGTCCGCTCGATTTCGCGCTGCTGGATCTGAACGAGGTAATCCTTGCCCGAATAGGCCAGGCGGCGAAGGTCGTCGAGCTCTGCATCGAGCCCCTCGCGGATGATGTTTCCCTTGATCGCCAGGGCGGGCGGGTCGGGGTTGATTTCACGTTCGATGCGTTCGCGGACCAGCTGGCAAATGTTCAGCTGGTCGCCTATCTTTTTCAATCCGTCGTTGCCTGAAGCTGCGCACATGTTCTTCACGGCTTCGATGGCATCCAGCGATTTCTTGAGGTAAATCATCTCGCGTGGGTTCACACGTGCAACGGCCACTTTTGAAATCAGCCGCTCAAGGTCGCCGATCTGCTGGAAATGATGACGGATGGTCTCCGTAGTATCCGGGTGCTGCGTAAAAAACTCCACGGCATCAAGCCTTTCCTCGATGGGTTTTCGGTTCTTCAGCGGGAGAATGATCCAGCGCCGCAACTGGCGCGAACCCATGGGAGAAACAGTCTGATCGAGCACGTCGAGCAGGGTCTTCGCATTTTCATTCAATGAACTCAGCAGTTCCAGGTTGCGGATGGTAAACCGGTCGAGCCACAGGTAGTGATCCTCTTCAATACGGCTTAGTTTGCAGATATGCTGCACTTTGTCATGTTGTGTTTCGGCAAGGTAATGCAGGGCTGCCCCGGCAGCGATCACACCAAGCCCAAGATTTTCAACTCCGAATCCCTTCAGGGAGGTGGTCCCGAACTGCTTCAGCAGGAGATCGTTCGAAAAATCCGGGGAAAAGACCCAGTCATCAAAGGTTGAGATGTAAAATTTACTCCCGAAAAGTTCTGTAAACTCCTGGCGTTTGTTTTTCTGGATGATCACCTCGCTGGGCCTGAAACTCTGGATGAGTTTATCGATATAGTCGAAACTCCCCTGGGCCAGGTAAAATTCACCCGTGGAAACATCGAGGAAGGAGATGCCTGATATCTTTGATTCCAGGTGAACCGCCGCAAGAAAGTTGTTTTCCTTCTGATCCAGGATCTTGTCGTGGTACGAAACCCCGGGGGTGACCAGTTCGGTAACACCCCTTTTGACAATGGTTTTCGTCAGTTTCGGATCCTCCAGCTGGTCGCAGATCGCCACCCTCAAACCGGCCTTCACCAGCTTTGGCAGGTACAAATCAAGCGAATGGTGGGGAAACCCCGCAAGTTCCATATAGGTGCCCGAACCATTGGCACGCCGGGTAAGAACAATACCAAGTATATTCGAGGTGCGGATGGCATCCTCGCCGAAGGTCTCATAAAAATCGCCCACCCTGAAAAGGAGCAGCGCATCAGGGTATTTTACCTTGATGGCGTTGTACTGCTTCATCAGCGGCGTATCGGCCGATTCCCTCGGTTTTGCCATGTGTTGACGATGAAAATATTTGATGGTATGAGTTGCCGGAGACTACCGCTAACGGTAACAACCGCAAAATTATTTTCAAAGGTATGCAGGGATTTTTATCCGGGCCCGTTTTGTTGATAACTAAAGATAAAAGGGAATGTTTTTGTACTTTTGAACTTTCTCCCTGACTGACCATGCGCAAACTCACCATGCCGGAGCTGAACCGGCTTTCCGTCGAAGAATTCAAGGCCGCCGAAAAAATCCCCGTCATCGTCGTGCTCGACAACATCAGGAGCCAGAACAACATCGGGAGTGTTTTCCGCACGGCGGATGCCTTCAGGCTGCAGGGGGTTTATCTTTGCGGGATCACCGCCACCCCTCCCCACCGCGAAATCCATAAAACAGCGCTGGGCGCAACCGAATCGGTCGACTGGCAGTATTTCCCGGAAACAACGGCCGCCGTGACATCTCTCAAAAACGATGGTTACTCCATCCTGGCTGTAGAGCAGGTCGAGGGGAGCATCCTCCTCCAGGATTTCCGGCCCGGCCCGGGGCGGAAGTTCGCGATTGTATTCGGCAACGAGGTGAACGGCGTTGAAGATGCCGTGCTGCCCCTGGCCGACATCTTCATTGAGATCCCCCAGTTCGGGACCAAACATTCCATCAATGTATCCGTTGCAGTGGGAATCGTGGTATGGGACCTTTTCATCAAACTAACCACTCCCTGAATTGAACAGTTAGGATACTGCGAGTTTCATCGGGTACCACTCCCCTTTCCCCAAATCCTCCCCGGGGGATCGCGTTACCGGCCTAAAGGGCAAAAAATAATGAAAAATTCGGGGGTTTGGTGTAACCCAAACCGGCTTCGCCCGTACAACAGACAACAATGACACAAAAAAATAATTTTTATTTTTGTTCAATTTTTTTAATTTTACAGTCTGAATTGAGGTGATCAAAGGCAATACGCTGTTAATCAATAGCATATAATTATTAACACTTTGACTGTTCATTTCAAAACAGAATAATTTGCGGAATTGTATATTTTATACATTATATTTGCTCAATCAGTAAACAAAAGTCAATTTATAATTAAAATTTCAGAAGTATGAAAAAAATTTCTCAAACCCTATCGATGGCGCTAATCGTCCTTCTTACGATGATTGTGCCAGTGGTAACCATGGCCCAGGCCAAAACCCCGACTAGTCCGGCTCCCAAGAAAGAGGCAGTGAAGGCCGATACCGTGAAAAAGGCAACATGCGAAAAAGCATCCTCGCACAACTATTGGGGGATCACCGCCTATGGCGCTTTGGACCAGTTCAACGGCGACCTGTCGAAGAACATCCTGTTCAATGATAACTGGAGGTTCGGTGCCGGCGCAGCTTTCACAAAGCAGTTTTCAAGGGTCATTGGCGTAAGGTTCAGAGGCGGATGGGTTCCCCTGGCAGGTTCAGTTACAAACAAATTTCTTCCGAAGGCAACCACCAACCCGGACGGGCTGGTCACCGCCAGTTTCAAATCGTGGGTGATTGAAACCGGGATTGAAGGAACCGTCAACTGGGTGAACTGGATCATGGGTTACAAACCTGAAAGATTTTTCTCATCCTATCTGATCGCCGGAATTGGCATTGACCACACGCAGGGCGCCAAATTCGATGCAAACGGTAACACGATCGGATACCTTGGTTATCCTTCACACAGAGGCAGCGACCAGATGGGTTACGGCAACAACAGCGGCCTCGGCAAATGGAACATGGAATTCAAGGCACTGGGCGGAATCGGTTTCGATTTCAACCTCAGCAAGCACTGGTCCATCAACCCTGAAATCCTCTGGAGATGGAGGGACGGCGACGTTCTGGACATGACTGCAGGCGGAGCAAAGTCTGTGATCAACGATATGTACAGCGGCATCAACATCGGCCTTACCTATAAATTCTATACCGGCTGCAACCTCAAGGAGATGGCCAAGAACTACAACCAGGTTAAATATGAAACCACCCCTGCCGTTCTTAGCGAAAAGGGTGATTCCGTTGTTGTCACCGTTAAGGGAACCGTTCCCCCCAAATATTTCTGCCCAAATGCAGCCATGTATTTCCAGCCTGTTCTTACCTACGACGGCGGCAAAACCGAAATGCCATGCAGCTCGCAGCTTTATGGCGAAAAATTAAGCGGAACCGGTACCATGATCAAGTACAAGGAGGGTGGATCTTTTACCTATACTTGCACTTTCCCTTACAAACCCGAGATGAATACCTCCATGCTCACAGTTACCCCGATCATTTACGAAGCCAAGGATAAGGTCCTCCTCAAGAAAGACGAAATCAAAGCCAAGGCGAAATTCATGGAAATGCCTTCCA
Source organism: uncultured Bacteroidales bacterium (assembly GCA_903845055.1). GTDB lineage: Bacteria > Bacteroidota > Bacteroidia > Bacteroidales > FEN-979 > CAIVAT01. The sequence continues at coordinate 5,197 of CAIMWF010000093.1, forward strand.
CCAACCTCGCCCCCGGGATCATTTATACTGCAACCCGCGTAAAACATGATGAAACAACCATCATCGCCGACCACGGATACCAGAAAGAGGTTTTCCAGACCAAAACGGGCGTCATCTATTTCAAGAAAAACAAATTTGACCTCGACCTGAAATTTGGCATCAACAAAACAGATCCTGCCAAAAATGCACTCACCGACCTGAACACCTTCGTGAAACAGGGCTGGAAAATCAAGGACATCGCCATGAACGGTTATGCCTCCCCCGAAGGTGAAGAGACCTTCAACGCAAACCTTTCTGAAAACCGTTCGAAGACCGGCAACAAATGGATGGTTGACCAATTCCAGGGCTGGGTCAAGGATGCCAACAAGGATAACAAAGACAAGAAAGCCGTGAAGGCTGCCGTAGAAGCTGCCGGCAAGGATGTCAACATGACCCTGCAACATCATGGACCGGATTGGAATGGTTTCATGAAAGCCGTCCAGGGAAGCAACCTGAAAGACAAGGATAAAGTTCTCAACGTGATCAATTCCAATGTTGATGCCAACAAAAAGGAACAGGAAATCCGCAACATGATCCTGATCTATCCTGAAATCGAAAAGGATCTGTTACCCGCCCTCCGTCGCAGCGAGATCACCGCAACGCTCCTCGAGCCGCGTATGACCGATGCAGAACTGCTCCAGTTTGGCGCCTCGAATCCGGAAAAGCTGAAAGCGGAAGAGTTCCTCTATGCAGCTACCCTAACCAAGGACAACAATGTTAAGACCACCATTCTCGAAAATGCTGTGAAGCGTTTCCCTGAAAACTGGAAAATCAACAACAATGCAGCTGTTGCCGAAATCGAAAAAGGAAACTTTGCCCGCGCAGGCGAACTGCTTACCAAGGCACAGAGCCTCCAGCCGAACAACGGTGCCATCGAAAACAACATTGGTGTTGTTGCCGCGAAACAGAAAGATCTGAAAAAAGCCGAAGCACAGTTTAAGAAAGCCGCCACCCTTGGTGAAAACACTAATTACAACCAGGGTGTCCTCATGATCCCGAAAGGTGATTATGCAAAGGCGCTGACCATGCTTGGCAACTCTAAATGCACCTATAACCTCGGTCTTGCGCAGCTGGTTTCAGGGAACAACACAGCCGCTGAAACAACCCTGAAATGTGCTCCCGAAAGCCCTGAAACATTCTACCTCCTCGCCGTTGTTGCTGCCCGTTCAAACAACAGCAAGAGCCTGTATGAGAACCTCATGAAGGCCTGCACGAATCCTGATCTCAAAACACAGGCAAGAGGCGACCGTGAATTCAACAATTTTGCAAATACCCCCGACTTCAAGAACATCGTGAAGTAATATTGTTTACTGATTGACGAAAAAACCGTTCCGGCTTCCGGAACGGTTTTTTTTTGTCTGCCCCGATCACCATGATGATCAGGCTCCGGGATAAAGCGTGGTTATTTTCCCCCTGAACTGTTCCGGATGCGATGAATCCCAAGGGGGTATTCCTGCAAGACCAGCCCCTTGATCCATTCATAATCCTCCTCCCGCGCAACAAAATCAAGTCCGTTGGTATCGATCAGCAGCACGCGCAGATCGCTTTGCTGGCGGAGGAATTCAAGGTACCCGTTCTGGATCCTGTCAAGGTAATCGAACTGGATGTTCTGCTCATAGGGACGGCCCCGCTTGAGGATGTTGTTCTTCAGGTTGTCAAGGTTCAGGTAAAGGTAAACGATCAGGTCGGGTTTGGGCACGACCGAACTGACAATGGAGAACAGCTTGCTGTAGAGCCCAAACTCCAGTGGTTCCAGGTTCTTGCTGGCGAAAATCAGGGATTTGAAGATAAAGTAATCGGCCACCGTGAAACTCTTAAAAATATCGGCGGCGCTGAACTGCGTTTTAAGCTGCTGGTAACGGTCGGCCAGGAACGAAAGCTCGAGGGGAAAACCGTATCGCTCCGGATCTTCATAAAATTTCGGAAGGAAGGAATTCTCCTCGAACTGCTCCAAAATGAGCCGGGCGTTGCATTCTTCGGAGAAACGGGTGGCAAATGATGTTTTTCCTGCACCGATGTTGCCTTCTATGACGATGTAGTTATACACATTTCAGGGGTTTATCAGGAATGCAACAGTTATCTCGCCTGCAGCAGGTCCACTTCCGATCTGTCGGCACACTCCTGCAAAAGTAAGGAAATACTCTTTTTGAGCAGCGGATGTATAAACCCGGGCGCGATTTCATTCAGCGGCACCAGGCAAAACCTGCGTTCGTGCAACCGGGGGTGAGGGATCATCAGCCTGTCGGTGAAAACAAGTTTCGGCCCATAAAACAGAATGTCAAGATCAATGGTCCTGCTGCTATATGCTTCGTCACCGGAACATCCGCAACTGTCGAACGGGCGTATCCGCCCCAGTTGCGTTTCAATGGTCAGCAGGATCTCAAGCAGGGCATCCGGTTGGTGCCCGGTACTGATCTCCACCACCTGGTTCAGGAAAAGGTCGGGTGTTTCGAAACCCCAGGGAGCCGTTTCATAGATGGCCGACTTTTTAAGGATGGTCCCCCCTTTATCTTCTATCCATTCCAATGCCAGTGAAAGAAACCTTTCACGGTCACCCTGGTTGCTTCCCAGTAAAATAAAAACCTCGTTTATCATGAATGCAATGGCTTTTTCCGGGTTCCTTTCCGGTTCCGCTGTTTCCACTTCGAACCGGAACGCAATGATACATTTTTCCTGAATATCTTCACAGGCTTTATCCCTATTCTTATTGACAACGTGAGACCATTATATAAACAGGGGCATGTTCTTCCTGTAACCACATGCATAAATGAGCGTATATATTGTTTATATTTGTGTCACTTCTAAATTCATGTTATGAAACAGTTTTTTAAATTCATGTTCGCCAGCATGCTGGGAACCTTTCTGCTCGTTATCCTGGTGACCCTCATTGGAATCGGGATCATGGCTGCTGTCGTATCAGCTGCTTCGAGCGATGAAACCGTTATCTCCAGGAATACCGTCCTGAAAATCACCCTGTCGAAGGCCATCGTCGACCGCAGTTCAAAAACAAAATTCGTGATGGGATATGCCGGCCCCGACAAATCAACAGGGCTGAACGACATTCTTGAGAACCTGAAAAAAGCAAAGAAAGACGATAATGTGGCCGGGATCTACCTCGACCTGAGCGACATACCTGCCGGGATTGCCACCACCGACGAAATCCGCGACGGTTTGCTCGACTTCAAGTCTTCCGGGAAATTTATCTGGGCCTACAGTGAGGTCTATTCGCAGAAGTCCTATTACCTTGCCACCACCGCCGACAAAATTTTCCTCAATCCACAGGGTATCGTTGATTTCAAGGGACTTGCTATGCAAATGACCTTCCTGAAAGGGATGCTCGACAAGCTGGACGTGAAAATGCAGGTGATCCGTCACGGTAAATTCAAGGCAGCCACAGAACCACTATTCCTGGATAAGATGAGTGCCGAAAACCGGAAACAGACCTCAAAACTGATCGGGGATATCTGGGAAAAGATGCTCACCGGCATTGCCGAAACCCGCAAGATATCGAAACCAGAACTCAACAGGATCGCCGACAGTCTGAAGATCCAGACCGCGGCCGACGCACTGAAGCTGAAATTCGTGGATCAGCTGATTTATAAGGATGAACTGATCGCCGAGATGAAGAAAAAACTGAACCTTGACGAAAAGAAAAACATCGATTTCGTGACCCTTGATAATTACACCAGTGTTGCCGAAAAGAAAAAAACGGGCACCCCTGCCAGCAAGATTGCCGTGATTTACGCCACAGGATCGATCGGGGGAGGCGAAGGGGATGACCAGAGCATCGGTTCCGAACGGATCTCCAGGGCCATCAGGAAAGCACGCCAGGATGATAAAATCAAGGCCATCGTGTTCCGCATCAATTCCGGCGGAGGAAGTGCCCTTTCGAGCGATGTGATCTGGCGTGAAATCGACCTGGCGCGAAAGGTGAAGCCGGTGGTTGCCTCTTTCGGCGATGTCGCCGCCAGCGGCGGGTATTACATTGCCTGCGCTGCCACCCGTATCATCGCCGAACCGACCACCATCACAGGATCCATCGGGGTGTTCGGCCTTATCCCCAATATGGAAGGACTCTTTACCAAAAAGCTCGGCATCACCTTCGACTGGGCTATGACCAATAAAAACGGGGATTACATCCCGGTGATGAAACCCCTCTCCCCTTACCAGTCCATGCTCTTACAGCGCGATGTTGACAACATTTACGATGTATTTACCGGAAAGGTTGCCGCGGGCAGGAAACTTGCCAAAGCGCAGGTCGACAGCATCGGGCAGGGCCGGGTATGGAGCGGCAACGATGCCAAAACCATTGGTTTGATCGATGAATTCGGCGGGCTTACCAGGTCCATCCAGGTTGCGGCCGAACTAGCGAAAACCACCAGTTACAAAGTAATCTCGCTTCCGGAGCAAAAGGAATGGTTCGAACAACTGATCGACCAGATCACCGGCAGCGATCCCTCCGCAAAAATGAAGGCGGTCCTTGGCGATGATTACCGGTACTACCAGTATCTCAAAGAGATCAGGGAGATGAAAGGGGTGCAGACACGATTGCTTATGGACACGGAAATTAATTAATAATTAAAAATTACATTGTTATCATACCTTGTGACAAAGCAGAAAAGAGGGCTCCATTTTGGGAAGCCCTCTTTTTTTCGTAATTTTTAATTTTTAATTATTAATTGTTATCTCATCGGGTATTTCTTAAAGATCTCTTCACTCTTC